>CAMJJD010000039.1 GCA_946406015.1 uncultured Bacteroidales bacterium
CATACCCGCAGACGTTGCAAACATACTTTTCCATATTGTCTTAGATTTTAGGGTTAATTATTTCGACTGCAAAGATACGACTATTTTCTTATCTGGCAAAAAGATAGTCGGGGAGATTTACTCCTTCTTGAACTCGCGTGAGATAGGACCGTAGACGATTGGGACACCGGCAGTGTCAATAGTGAGGCCGACGCCTTCCACGAAATAGGTTTCAATCTTCAAGCTTGTCTCAGTGTGGCCTTTCACCCACCAACTCTGTGTGCCATTGATGTACAGGTGTTTTTCGGAGATGCTCCAATAGCCGGTAGAGGCGCTGTTGGCCACCAAACGAGGTGCCTTGGTCTTGTAGGTGCCGTCGTTCCTGAAGGTGACGCTGTTCCCCTTCAAGGCATTGTCAGCCTCCGTCCCCCAGCTGGAATGCGGGTTTATTGCTTTGCTGGCGGTGCAAGTCCATTTCCCGACACTCATGCTGGCGGTGTTCGTCTCTTTAGTGCATGAAACCACGGTCATCGCCACGAAAAGCATCATGACGACGCCCGAGTATAAGACTGTTTTTTTCATATTTCTCCTTTCTTTTATTGTATTATTTCAATAACTCTATTCCATCAGCTTGAAGTCGCTGGCAGGGTGTTTGCACCAGGGGCAGACGAAGTCAGCGGGGAGTTCGTCGCCCTCGTAGACGTAGCCGCAGACCTCGCAGACCCACTTCTTCTTACCGTTGGTGGCCGGGGCTGCGGCGGGCTTGGGCTTGATGTGCTGCTGGTAGTAGGCGTAGGTGATGCTGGGGCTGTCGCTCAGCACACGGGCCTCCATCGGCATGGCGATGAACATGGTGTGGGTGCCGAGGTCAATGCTCTTGGTGACCACACAGCTGATGACGCTGTTGATGTACTTGGGCAGATAGCGCAGGCCATTCTCCGTGCGGAGCTCCGTCTCGCATTCAGCGAACTTGTCGACCGTCTTGCCGCTCTGGAATCCGAAGTGCTGGAAGGGCTTCATCGTGGCCTCTTCGCTCAGGGGACAGAGGTTGAACTTCAGCGTGCGGAGTATCATGTCGTGCGTCAGGTTGGCTTTGTTGACGCATATCATCAGCTGCAAGGGGTCGCTGGTGACCTGCTGGGCCACATTGATGATGCAGGCGTTATCTTTGTCGCCCTGACGAGCCACGAGCACGAAGAGGCCGTAGCTGATATTGAAGATGGCCTTGTTGTCTATCATATCAATCTATCTTGTCGAATCCTAGGTAGGGCCGCAGGCACTCGGGCATGACGATGCCCTCGGGGGTCTGATTGTTCTCGAGCAGTGCAGCTACGATGCGCGGCAGGGCCAGGGCCGAGCCGTTGAGGGTGTGGCAGAGTTGCATCTTGCCGTTCTCGTCCTTGAAACGCAACTTCATGCGGTTGGCCTGGAAGGTCTCGAAGTTGGACACAGAGCTCACCTCGAGCCAACGCTTCTGAGCGGCGCTCCACACCTCGAAGTCAAAGGTCATTGCCGAGGTGAAACTGATGTCGCCGCCGCAGAGTTTGAGGATATGATAAGGCAGCCCCAACTTGTCGAGCAGGCCTCCGACATGGCGCTTCATCTCCTCGAGCATATCGTAGGAGCGGTCGGGATGCTCGATGACTACGATTTCCACTTTGCTGAACTCATGCAGACGATTCAGTCCACGCACGTCTTTGCCGTAGCTGCCGGCCTCACGGCGGAAGCACTCGCTGTAGCCAACGCGTTTGATGGGGAACTGCTTGGCATCCACCACCTCGCCACGGAAGATGTTGGTGATGGGCACCTCGGCGGTGGGAATCATATAGAAACCGTCGAGCGGGATGGCATACATCTGCCCCTCCTTGTCGGGCAGCTGACCGGTGCCAAGACCCGAGGCCTCGTTAACCATCAGGGGCGGCTGTATCTCCACAAACCCGGCCTTCTGGGCCTCGTCGAGGAAGAAGTTGATGAGGGCACGTTGCAGACGGGCACCCTTGCCTTTGTAGAAGGGGAATCCGGCGCCGGTCACCTTGTTACCCAGTTCAAAGTCAACGATATCATATTTGGCACATAGATCCCAGTGGGGCAATGCGTCGGTGGGCAGGTCAGGTTTCACGCCATACTCGCCCACTACCACGTTGTCGGCCTCGCTCTTGCCCACAGGCACGGTAATGTGCGGTGCGTTAGGCAGGCTGATAAGCTTCTCGTTGAGGCTCTTCTCGGTAGCGGTCTGTTGCTCGCCAAGGGCTTTCTCTTCGGCCTTCAACTCGGCGGTACGGGCTTTGGCCTGCTCGGCCTCCTCCTTCTTACCCTGTTTCATCAGCATGCCAATCTCCTTGGCCATCTTGTTCTGCTCGGCCTTCACAGCGTCGGCTTTCACCTGCAAGGCACGCCGATCGGCGTCGAGGGCGATAATTTCGCTGATGCGAGCCTCCACGTCGGCCACATTCTTAATCTTCAGTCGGGCGATGATTTCGTCGGTATGGTCTTTGATGTATTGTAACTGTAGCATTTTATATATGAAATTTAAATCAAATAACGTCTTTTGGAGTCTTTTAGTATATCAGCGTGTAAAAAAAAAAGAGTCCGGCGCCGTTAACGGCGCCGGACTCTTTTTTAGCAAATCACCACACTCAGACCTTTTTGCAGACAACCTTGACTTCCATTGACTGGTCACCAAAAGCCTCTTTCTGAACAAGAATCAAATCCTTCTTGGTAAGTTTCTCAATGGTGTAGACCTGAGGTCCAAATTCAAACACGTCGTCACTCGAGGTCATGGTGAGCTTGTCGTCCGTAATCGACTAGGTACCAATGTCTGTAGACTCGTCGCCATCGACATACTTGCTGTAGGTGACGTAGGTGTTGTCTTCCTTCATGGTCATTTCGACAACCATACCTTCTTCAAGCAGCGACTCAGTCTGAGTTCGACCACTCTCCGTTACAGTCATAGTGATTTCGGTTTCCAACCAAGTGCCGATAATCAAATCTTCAGGATCCTTGCTACAGCCAGTGAGGCTCAGGGTCAGGGCTGCCAGCACAACGGCAGCCATAGTCTTCAATGCTTTAAAGGGGTAATAAATTGGCGGAGAGAGAGGGATTCGAACCCCCGGACCCTCGCAGGTCAACGGTTTTCAAGACCGCCGCAATCGACCGCTCTGCCATCTCTCCTGTTGCATCTATATCATTGCCACACACCCTCTTACACACACACTATCGGCAAACAATCCGATGCAAAGATACATTTTTTTTAGGAATGTGGCAAAAAACGATGGAATTTTCGTATTTTTGCACCGAATATAGTAACACATAACATGATAAAAAAGAAGAACCCCACCAAACGCATCATTACCCTGGTGGACGAGATGCGCAAGAATTCCAGCGAGTTCCGGATGTGGAAAAACATTCCGCTGGCCAAAGAGTGTATCCAGTTGCTCCGCGACCTCGACGACCCGGAAGAGACTCCGATGGGCAAGGCATTGGCATGCGATGCCATCCGCGAGCAACTCCCTGAATACGATGTACCACGTTTCACGCTCGACATCCTGCACTACGAACGGGAACTGCTGGAGCAGTCGGACGAATCGGACGACAAATACCCCTCCCGCGAGGAAATAGACCAGGAGATACAGCGCCTGACCGACTACATCGATACCGAGCATGTAAGCACGGCCGAGTTCATACATCGCCATCTACGCCATCTGGATTTCGACCCCGTCGAGCGCACACCACAGTGGGAAGAAATCTATTATGAGGTTGAGCAAGAATGCGACCGCCTGTTGGGCGACACTCCTCGCGGCATGGGTTTCTGCTTCGCCTACTGGAGCACACGGCGCCATGTGCTCGCCAATCACGGCATCCACTGGCGCACGCCCAGCGAGCTGAACCCGAGGGTAATGTTTGACTAAAAACAAAAAGGATATATCATGGCAACCAACTGGAACGACTACGAGCTGGTGCTCGAAGCCTCTGACAGCAAAGAATGCGAGGTGACGGGACGCAACATGGGTGGCATAAACACCCACGTCTGTCCCGTAAGCAAATTGAAGGAGAACGAGCAAGTGGGATGGGAACCCAGCTATGGCGGATACCACGCTGTGAAGGTCACCTTCCTCTCGACCGACGACACTGCCATCCACCTGAGCATCGACATTGGCTTTCCGTCCGAACAATCTCTCAAGCCAGGCGAGGAATGGAGAAGCGGATGGTACAGTTTCGGCTCCTGGGACTACCATGTAGCCCTCAAATTACAAAAGAAAACGGAAAAACAAGATGATCAGAATTGAGACGCACCCGACGGACAGCCCGCTCTTTGGACAAAGCAAATGGTGGGGACAACCCGATTTGCCCGAGACGTTGGACTACCCCGAAGTACCCATGGTCGACGACGACGGCGAGGAATACCTCGACCCGCTGACCTTCATCTGCCAGATTCGCTGTGCCGACATCGCACCCTTCGACCCCGAAGGGCTGCTACCCCACGAAGGCCTGCTCTACTTTTTCGCCGACATCGACTACTTTTTCGGACACTTTGACACCGCCGACAGCCCAGGACTAGGTCTATGGCCACAGAAACACTTCCGCGTGCTATACGCACCCTCCTGCGACAACCTGCACACCCATAGCATCCTCTTCGAAGACGGCACATCCTACGGTCTCCCTGCCGAGGCCATCACCTTCTCGTCCTGCAACAAATCCGACGACGGCCTGCGCCTGCTGGGCGACCCTTACCTCGACGAGGTCCGCGAACAACAACCCGGCATGATATCGCTGCTTCAGGTCGACGAGGACGACCGTTGGCATCTGGTCTTCTACGACTGCGGCATGCTCAACTTCCTCATCAGCCCACAAGACCTACGTGAAAGAAGGTGGGACAAGGTGCAGTGCCACCTCTTTTCCTTCTGAAATCCAAACTCGTCCATTCTTCATTCCCACCCGTTGTCGACATGCAGTTGCAATGGGGTGTCGACACCTCTCCGTCAGGCTGTTGATAAGTTATTTTTTATACTTCGGATATTATTTGTATTTTTGCATTTTCTTATGAAGCGAATTTGGATAGCTATAGTGAAACTCTGCGGCTGGCACTTTGTAATGCCTGACAAGGCCTCTCGGCCCGAGGTGATGCGTTGCGTCTATGCCGCAGCACCCCACACCGCGATATCAGATTTTCTGGTTGGCATAGCCTACATGTGGAGTGTGGGTACGCCAGGTCACATTTTCATCAAGAAAGAGTTTTTCCGCTGGCCTCTGGGAGCCCCGCTGCGCCACTTCGGCTGTGTGGCCATCGACCGCGGCAACCCCAAAAACGGCATAGTGGCGCAGGCTGTACAGGGATTCCGCGAGCACCAGAACTACTCGGTCATCCTCACCCCCGAAGCCACACGCAAACCTGTGCGCCGCTGGAAGCGTGGATTCTGGGAAATCGCCAGGGGTGCCGGTGTCCCCATCGTGCCGGTATATGTAGACTTCAGCCGCAAAGAAATAGGCTTGTTCGACACCATCTGGCCCTCCGACGATTACGAGGCTGACATCAAACAACTGCGCAGCCTTTTCCGAAGCGAGATGGCCAAAAGACCGGAACAATTCATTGAACAACTCCCATCAGAACGATAATAAACAAACACAAGATATGGTAAGAAGAATCTACGTTGAAAAGAAATCCCCCTACGCCATCAAGGCCAAGGAACTGAACGACGAGATGCGCGACTATCTGGGCATTGAGGCCGAGGCAGTACGCGTACTGATACGCTACGACATCGAGAATGTGAGCGACACAACCTTCAAGACTGCCCTGACGACAGTCTTTAGCGAGCCGCCGGTGGACGACGTCTATGAAGAGTCGTTCCCCCACAGTGGAAGCGACTTCTGCTTCACGGTGGAATACCTCCCCGGTCAGTTCGACCAGCGCGCCGACTCGGCCGAGCAATGCGTCAAGCTGCTCAACGACGCCGAAGAGCCCATCATCAAGAGCGCCACCACCTACGTCATCAGCGGCAAGCTCACCGAAGAACAGCGCCAAGCTGTTGTGAAGCACTGTGTCAACCCTGTCGACAGCCGTGTCACCGACGAACCCAAGCCCACCACCCTCGAGGATCACTTCGACGAACCTGCCGACGTTATCGTCTTCGATGGCTTCAAGGACATGGCCGAGCCGCAGTTGAAAGAACTCTACGGCAGCCTCGGCCTCGCCATGACCTTCGCCGACTTCAAGCACATCCAGCGCTACTTCCACGACGAGGAGAAGCGCGACCCCACGATGACCGAGATTCGCGTGCTCGACACCTACTGGAGCGACCACTGCCGCCACACCACCTTCGCCACCGAGCTGAAAGATGTGAAATTCGACGAGGGCTACTACCGTCCGCTGCTCGAAGGAGCCTTCAAGCAGTACCTCGCCGACCACAAGGAACAGTATGTCGGACGCACCGACAAGTTCGTCTGCCTGATGGACATCGGAACCCTCGCCGCCAAGCGCCTCAAGAAAGCCGGCATCCTCGACGACCAAGAGCCGAGTGATGAAATCAACGCTTGCAGCATCGTGGTACCCATAGTCATCGACGGCAACCGCGAGGAATGGCTCATCAACTTCAAGAACGAGACCCACAACCACCCCACCGAGATTGAGCCCTTTGGCGGTGCAGCCACATGCCTCGGCGGTTGCATCCGCGACCCGCTCTCGGGCCGCACCTACGTCTACCAAGCCATGCGCGTCACCGGCGCCGCCGACCCCACCAAGCCGCTCAACGAGACCCTCGCAGGCAAACTGCCACAGCGCAAGATCGTCACCACCGCCGCCCACGGCTACTCCAGCTACGGCAACCAGATTGGCCTCGCCACCGGCCTGGTGAACGAGATATACCATCCCAACTATGTAGCCAAGCGCATGGAGATCGGCGCAGTCATCGCCGCCGCCCCGCGTCGTGCCGTACAGCGCCTCACCTCCGACCCTGGCGACATCATCATCCTGCTGGGTGGCCGCACCGGCCGCGACGGTATCGGAGGTGCCACAGGTGCCTCGAAAAGCCATACCACCAAGTCGCTGACCACCTGCGGCGCCGAAGTGCAGAAGGGCAACGCTCCCACCGAGCGCAAGATACAGCGCCTGTTCCGCCGCGAAGAGGTCTCCCATATCATCAAGAAGTGTAACGACTTCGGCGCCGGCGGCGTCAGCGTGGCCATCGGCGAGCTGGCCGACGGCCTGCAGATCAACCTCGACCGCGTGCCCAAGAAATACGCCGGCCTCGACGGCACCGAACTGGCCATCAGCGAAAGCCAGGAGCGCATGGCCGTGGTGGTCGATCCGAAAGATGTGGACCTGATGCTCAAGTATGCCGACGAGGAGAACCTCGAAGCCACCGTCGTGGCCTCCGTCACCGAAGAACCCCGCATGGTCATCAGCTGGCGCGGCAAGGAGATTGTCAACCTCAGCCGTCGCTTCATCGACACCAACGGCGCCCATCAGGAAACCACGGTGAGCGTCAGCATGCCCACCGAGCCCATTAAACCCATTCAGCCCACTAAAACTATCAAAGACCTCTGGCTGCAGACCCTCGCCGACCTCAACGTCTGCTCGCAGAAAGGCCTCGTCGAGATGTTCGACAGCTCGATTGGCGCCGGCAGCGTGGTGATGCCCTACGGCGGCCGCTACCAGCTGACGCCCACACAGAGCATGATTGGCAAGATCCCCCTGCTCGACGGCAAGTGCGACACCGTCACCATCATGTCCTACGGCATGGATCCCTACCAGACCTCGTGGTCGCCTTTCCACGGCGCCGTCTATGCCGTGCTGAGCTCGGTGGCCAAGATTGCCGCCGCCGGCGGCGACGCCAGCCGTGTGCGACTCACCTTCCAGGAATACTTCAAGAAGCTGGGCAACGACCCCTACCGCTGGGGTGAGCCTTTCTCAGCCCTCCTCGGCGCCTACAACGCCCAGATGGGGCTCCGTCTGCCCGCCATCGGCGGCAAAGACTCCATGTCCGGCTCCTTCAACGACATCGACGTGCCGCCGACACTCTGCTCATTCGCCGTGGGCATCAGCGACCTGCAGCATGTCGTCACCCCCGAGTTAAAGGCCGCCGGCAACAAGCTCGTCCTGCTCGACATCAAGGAGAAGGAGTTCGGCATGCCCGACTACGAAGATGCCCTCAGCCAGTACGCAGCTCTGCGCCGCGCCATCGAGGCCGGACAGGTGCGCAGCACCTACGCCCTCGGATTCGGCGGCATCATCGAGGCTGTCAGCAAGATGGCCTTCGGCAACAAGCTGGGCGTGCGGCTCACCGCCGACCTCGCCGCCTGCTGTGGCGTCGGCTTGGCCGACAAGCACTACGGCTGGATAGTGGTCGAGGTCGCCACTGCAGAAGGCCTGTCCTTCCGCTGCAAGGAGATTGGCCAAGTCACCGCCGAGCCCGTCTTCGAGTGCAACGGCGAGAAGATTGCCCTCGAAGAGGCCCTCGCCGTCTGGCAGAAGACCCTCGAAGGAGTCTTCCCCACCCGCACCGCAGGTGCCAACGGCCTTAAGGACCTTAAGGACTTTAAAGACCTTAAGGCATTTAAGGACATCCACCTCTGCTCCCACAAGGTGGCCAAGCCCCACGTCTTCATCCCCGCCTTCCCCGGCACCAACTGCGAGTACGACAGCGCCCGTGCCTTCAACCGTGCCGGTGCCGAGAGCGAGATCATCGTCTTCCGCAACCAGAACGGCCAGCAGATACGCGAGAGCGTCGAGGCCTATGTCGAGGCCATCAAGCGTAGCCAGATCGTCATGATTCCCGGCGGCTTCAGCGCCGGCGACGAGCCCGAAGGCAGCGCCAAGTTCATCACCAGCGTCTTCCGCAACCAGCGCATCGCCGACGCCGTGATGGAACTCCTCAACAAGCGCGACGGTCTGATGCTCGGCATCTGCAACGGCTTCCAGGCCCTGGTGAAGCTCGGCCTTGTGCCCTACGGCGAGATTCGTCCGCAGGCAGCCGACGCCCCCACGCTGACCTTCAACACCATCGGCCGCCACCAGAGCAAGATGGCCTACACGCGCGTCACCTCCAACCTCAGCCCCTGGCTGCGCAAAGCCGAGTTGGGCGCCACCTACGTCATCCCCATCTCGCACGGCGAGGGCCGCTTCGTGGCTCCGCAGGAGTGGCTTGACCGCCTCTTCAAGAACGGCCAGGTCGCCACACAGTACGTCGACCTCGACGGCAACCCCACCATGGACGAGGAGTACAACATGAACGGCAGCTACATGGCCATCGAGGGCATCACCAGTCCCGACGGCCGCGTGTTCGGCAAGATGGGCCACTCGGAGCGTCGCAGCAAGGGCAGCGCCCTGAACATCTACGGCAAAGACGACCAACTCATCTTCGAGAGCGGCGTACAGTACTTCAAATAAACCGCCATAACACGAATACGAGACGGGAGCACCCGCATGGGGTCTCCCGTCTTTTTAGGAAACGATGAAACACATTGAAGTAGTGGCAGCCGTCATCCGCGACACCGAAGAGCGCATCTTCGCCACGCAACGGGGCTACGGCGAGTGGAAAGACTGGTGGGAGTTTCCCGGCGGCAAGATTGAAGCCGGCGAGGCACCTGAAGAGGCCCTGCGGCGCGAGATATGGGAGGAACTGGAGACACGCATCGCCGTCGAGCGCCTGCTGCAGACCGTTGAATACGACTATCCCATGTTCCACCTGACCATGCATTGCTACCTCTGCCGCGTGGAGAGCGGCGCGCTGACCCTCAAAGAGCACGAGGCCGCCCGATGGCTCACAAAGCATGAGCTGGACAGCGTCCGATGGCTGCCCGCCGACGTGCAGGTCATTGAGAACTTGAAAAAAGGGGACGAGACCGTTCCAATGCATCAAACCGTAAACCACTAACGGCAACTGAATCAATGGACAGAGACAAACAGATTATCCGCGTAAGCATAGTAGGCATCCTGGCCAACGTGCTGCTGGCCGCTTTCAAGGCCATGGTGGGACTCCTGTCGGGAGCCATCGCCATCGTGATGGATGCGGTGAACAACCTCAGCGACGCCCTCTCGTCAGTAATCACCATCGTAGGCACCAAACTCTCGGCACGGCCGCGCGACCAGAAGCATCCCTTCGGCCACGGCCGCGTGGAGTACCTCAGCGCCATCGTCATCTCGCTCATCGTCTTCGCCGCCGGCGTCACCTCGCTGGTCGAATCGGTCAAGAAAATCATCCACCCCACCACACCGTCCTACACCACCCTGACCCTTGTGGTCATCATCGTGGCCATCGCGGTGAAGCTGGTCTTGGGACTATTCGTCAAGCGGCAGGGGAAAGCCTTGAAGAGCGACGCCCTCATCGCCAGCGGAGCCGACGCCCTGTTTGACGCCATCGTCACCCTCGCCACCCTTGTCTCCGCCGCCATCATGCTGATATGGGATGTCAACCTCGACGGCATCTTCGGCACCGTCATCTCGCTGGTCATCATCAAGGCAGGCATCGAGATGCTTTCCTCGCCCCTGGGCGAGCTCCTTGGCGCCCGCATCCCTCCCGAGCTGACACAACAGATTAAAGAGAAAGCCCTCTCGTTCGACGGTGTCTATGGCGCCTACGACATCATCGTCAACAGCTACGGGCCCAACACCCTTATCGGCTCCCTGCATGTGAGCGTGGACGAACGCATGACCGCCCGCGAGCTGCACTTGCTCACCCGCAACATGTCTGCCGCCTTCTTCCAGGACTTCGGCATCATCATGACCATCGGCATCTATGCCGTCTACACCGGCGACTCTCCCATGGCCCGCCTGCAGAACGAAGTGATGCAGTACGCCGCAAAGCAACCCAACGTGGCGCAAGTCCACGCTTTCTACTACTATGCCGACCGCAACCTGATCACCATCGACATCGTCCCCGACGACAGCGTAAAGGACTCCGACGCTTTTGCCGACACCATGAACCGCGACCTGCACAACCACTTCCCCGACCACCAATTCAACATCGTTGTCGACTTCAACTACAGCTAACTCATTAACACAATCATACAATGAAAAGACTCTTTCTGATTCTAACGGTTGCCCTTGCTGTCGCGGCCTGTAGCGACAGCGAACGTCAGCTGCGCGACCGTGCGGCCGAACTATGCAAGTACATCCCCGACCACGAGCTGCGACAGGAGTCGCGCGACTACATGACCGAGGACTTCTACTGCGTGCTCGACACCATGTTCAACCACCTGCCGGAGTTCGAGGCCATGGACCACGAATGGCTCTACTACTTCGTCACCGGCAACGGCGGCACGATAGCCGACTACACGGTGACTGGCGTTGAGCTGACCGACAATACCCATGCTGTAGCTACTATCAGCGTGCGTCAGAAGTGGGAAGATGGCTCGTTCGACGAGTCTACCGACATTGAGGAGCACAAGCTCTATATGGAGAATGTCGACGGCGTGTGGCTGATGTCTGACTTCGACGGGCACAAGGCCGACTGCATCCGCCATATCGCCATCAACCGCTGGGAACAAAAGCTGCGCGTAGGCATAAGCACTTTCCTGGCCGAGGAGTTCGGTACAAAATACACACAGGGCGACCTGTGCATACCCGTGCTGATGATAGTGGCCGAGGAAGACTGCGAGACCGAAATAGCATGGGTGTGGGGCGACTTCTGGGTGTTCAACTACAAAATAGCGGGCGACACCCTCAAGACCGTATCCGGAGGCAACCATCCGTGCCGCCTGCAGATAAGCGAGCTCGACGGCTCACCGTACGTTATGGGATACGACATTGTGGAGGACGGTGCTGCCAACGACAGGAGCGCCCGCGAGATATTCGGCAAACACTATGATGTCTACCAGAACATGCACTCCAACGAGCAGGTGCGCGAGGCCGTCCGCAAGGAGCAGTTGCAGGAGTATGTCAAGCGCAACAACCTCAAAGTCCGTTACTATCAGGACTACGGCTGGCCCGCCGTGGAACTGAATGAGCGGTAAAATACCAAACAGGCAACAATGAAACACATCCAATACCCCACCTGTGGCACCTGCTCGGTGCTCATCGACGCGGTGGCCGACGACAACGATGTCATCCAGCAGGTCCAGTTCCTCGGCGGCTGCCACGGCAATCTGCAAGGCATCTGCCGACTGGTGCAGGGACAGACAATCGACGACGTCATCGCCCGCCTCGACGGCATCCGCTGCGGCGACAAACCCACCTCCTGCCCCGACCAGCTCTGCCGCGCCCTGGACCAGCTGAAAAATAAATAGCGTCATCTCAAAAAAAATTGTATCTTTGCAATCTCAAAAACAGCCGACATGTCGACACTTTACTCCATAGGGCACGGAAACAAGAGCTTCGAGGAATTCGAGGAAGAGCTGCGGTCATTTGGTATCCAATATCTTATCGACGTGCGTAGCAAGCCGTATTCGAAATGGAACCCCACCTTCAACCAAGAGGCACTGCGGGCGTTGCTGCAGAAAAAGGGCTTCGTCTACGTGTATATGGGTGACACCATCGGCGGTATGCCTACTGACCCTTCATGCTACACTGACGGACATATCGACTACGCAAAAGTGAGAGAGAAACCGTTCTTCCAAGAGGGTTTTGCACGGCTGCTGGTGGCAGCAGAGAAAGAGTTGAAGGTTGCTGTAATGTGTAGCGAGTCGGAGCCCGAGAAATGTCACCGCAGCAAACTCATCGGGCAGGAACTACTGAAGCACGGCATCTCGATGAACCATATTATCGGAATAAGCAAAAGCCAGTCGCAAGAGACCGTGATGGCCATCCTGACCAAAGGCGCCGGCACAATGACACTGTTCGGCGAAGAAACATTCGTTTCACGGAAAGCATACACGTAATGGATATTTTCACCATCGGGGTTTACGGCTCCACAGAACAGCAGTTTTTCGAAAAACTTTCGAAAAACAAGATTGACACCTTCTGTGACATCCGGCAGCGCCGCGGGGTTCGCGGAAGCCAGTATGCTTTCGTGAACAGCAAACGTCTACAAGATAAGCTGGCCAAGATGGGCATCAGCTATTCTTACCTTAAGGATTTATCCCCCACCAAGGAAATCCGAGAGAAGCAAAAAGAAGCCGACAAACGCAACGGAATCCAAAAAAAGGACCGCACACGGCTGGGCGATGTGTTCATCAACGGGTACAAAGAACATATCGCCGACTATGATTTCGGGACGTTGGTTGAGATGCTGAACAGTATGGGTGCTGACAAGGTGGTCTTCTTTTGCGTCGAGGAATCGCCCTACGCCTGCCATCGGTCGATTGTAGCGGAGAGACTACACAAACTGTTTGGTTTTCGAATAACGCATCTGTAATGGCAAAGGTTATTATTGTTTCCAGGACACGGATGGCTGGCGACAAGGTGTGCGTCGGCGGTGTAGATATCGACAACAGAATTTCGCTAAGGTTACTTACTGCTCGTGGAACCCATGAAAATGCCAGCGAGTGTCCATACCAAATATGGGACATCTGGGATATAGACTACTATCTCACCCGTGAGCGCCCCACCCCACATACCGAGGACGCAAAAGTGACGCGTCGGGCGAAGGTAGATCGGGTGGATGCGCTTAACATGTCAGTCAACCGTTTTGCGGATTCCCTTGAAAGTTTGAACATTCCGCTCTTCCGAGGCTCGCTGTTTTCCGTTTTTGACGGCAAGCTAAAGCTGACCGACATGGACAAGATGTACATCTCAAAAAAAGATGTGCCGACCTACAGCACCTGCTTTTGGATTAACGACAAGCGACTGCTTGGCTATACAAACGACCGTGGGCGCTGGCAGTATCGCTACAACGACATGTCAAACCGTTACGGCTACACCATCTCCTACGTCGGCTCGGCAGAGCCGCCTGCTGACATTGAGGCTGGCTCCCTAATCCGCCTCTCTTTGGCACACTGGTGGAAACCAACGGACTCGAACGATGAAGAACGCTGCTACCTGCAGTTATCAGGATGCTTGATACAAGGCAATATCAAAGAAGACAGAACCTCTGTTATAGACGCCACACCTCCTGCAGATACAGCAAACCCAATACAAAACGATGATTGGTTCGATAGCTACGAGCATGAGTTAGACAAGTTATTGATCGAAAAGACCAACCTTGAGGAAAGGATAAAGATGTTACGTTCCAGTATTCTGCAACAAATGGAAGAACATCACTTGGACAAAATCGCATCAGCAAAATATCAAGTCAACTATTCACCTGCCAAAACAACTATGCAATTCGACAGAAAGACTTTTAAAAAAGAGAACGAAGACCTTTATTCCTTCTATTGCGTTCCTATACAGAAAGAAGCATCGATTGTGATTAGAAAGGCTAAAAACAATTCGGAGACAGAGGATGAGAATATGGAAAAGTGATATACCTGCGATTAATACTGATTAACCATGATAAACCAGATTGTAGAATACAACAAGGAGTTTGTGGCTTCGAAGGGCTACGAGCAATACCGCACCGACAAGTACCCCGACAAGAAGCTGGCGGTGCTGTCGTGTATGGACACACGGCTCACCGAGTTGCTGCCGGCCGCCCTCGGCCTGCGCAACGGCGACGCCAAAATCATCAAGAACGCCGGCGGACTCGTCATCTCGGCCTTCGACTCGGCCATGCGCTCCCTCATCGTGGCCATCTACGAGCTGGGCGTGAAGCACGTCATGGTGGTGGCCCACTCGCATTGCGGCGCCTGCCACATGAGCTACAGCCACTTCCACGACGAGATGCTCGCCCGCGGCGTGACGGAAGAAACTCTCGACACCATCCGCAAGTGCGGCATCGACCTCAACCACTGGCTCGAAGGATTCAAAGACACCCCCGAGTCGGTACGCCGCACCGTCGAGACCATCCGCACCCACCCACTCGTGCCCAAGGATATCGAAGTGCGCGGCTTCATCATCGACAGCGAAACCGGCCTCCTTACCGAGATTATATAAGATTTGCAGGATTTCGCGAGCGAAGCGAGCAGGAGAACATAGAAAAAATATACCGACATGAAAATAGATTTCAACGAGCTTCAAGAGGTCGCCAACCCGCAGTTCAAAGGCGGCGAGGGCGACACGATGTTCCGCACCTTCAACGACGGGCAAAACAAGATTATGCGCGGACGCCTCGACCCCGGCTGCTCCATCGGCTACCACAGCCACGAGACCAACAGCGAGATTATCTACATCCTCAGCGGCGAGGCCCTCTGCCGCTATGACGAGGCAGAGGAACGGCTGAGCCCGGGCCAATGCCACTACTGTCCCTGCGGCCACGCCCACGCCCTCATCAACGCCAGCGCCACCGAGCCTCTGCTCTTCTTCGCCATCGTGCCTGAGCGGTAGATGTCGTTTCCCCCGCCGCACAGAGGGACCTCTTCCCCCTCCCGACTCGCCAGCATTTCGCACATTTACATCGCGCACGATATATATTTCCGCCCCTCCGAATCGCTTCGGAGGGGCGTTTCCTATTTAACATAACCTTAAAAACAGGTATTGAAAACCAGATTACTAAGCACCACCTCTTACTCCCCTCTTACTCCTCTCTTTATCCTCTCTTTATTAACCCTTGGTTTTGTAAGAGTTAAGTAGTATGGCATACGGTAGAAATTAAGGGTTTTTAACTTGTTAGGTGCGGGACGTCCTTGGGAGGGGGCTTAGGCGAGATGTATCGTGTGCGATGTATTTCTGGGAGGGGAATGCCGAGGGCTGGGAAATGTTTTTTTGTACGGTTCGCGGAATCTGTGTATCTTTGCACTTTGAAAAATGACCGAATTATGAGAAAAATTGTTGTATACATTGGAATCCTGCTGGCAACGGTCTTTACAGCCGGCGCGCAGACGGAAGTTATGAATCTGAAGAGCCCCGACGGACGGATGGAGGCACGCTTCGAGCTGAAGGACGGGGTGCCCTATTACAGCCTTTCTCGCGACGGCAAGGCTGTGGTGCTCGACTCGCGCATGGGATTCAAGCTCGAATGGCGCAAGAGCGACCTCGCTTCGGGGTTCAAAATCGGCCATGTGCAGCGCAACACCTTCGACGAAGTCTGGCAGCCCGTGTGGGGCGAGGAGGCCAATATACGCAACCACTACAACGAGTTGGCAGTCACGCTGCAGCAGGACCACTACCTCGACCATGAGGGCAAGCGCGTCGACAAGCCCACAGTGATGGTGATCCGTTTCCGCCTATACGATGATGGCTTGGGATTCCGCTATGAATTCCCGCAGGAGATTCAGAATTCAGAATTCATAGTTCATAATTCCCTCATCACCTTCTGGCTCACCGACGAGCTGACGGAGTTCCGCCTTCCGGGCGACCCCATGGCATGGTGGATACCTGGCGACTACGACACGCAGGAATTCAACTACACCCAGAGCCGCCTCAGTCAGGTGCGCGAGCTGCACGACAGCCCCCATATCAGCGGCGGCTGGCCTTGGAAGAGCTTCTCCGACACCGGATTGCAGACGGCTTTGCAGCTGAAGACCGACGACGGACTCTACATCAACATCCACGAAGCCGCCGTGCTCGACTTCCCCACCATGAACCTCGACCTCAACGAAAACACATTCTCTCTCAAGGTGCACCTCACGCCCGACGCCACGGGATATGTAGGTCGTCTCACCTCGCCCTGCTACTCCCCTTGGCGCACCGTGCAGGTGTGCGACAAGGCCACCGATGTGCTCCGCTCGCGCCTCATCCTCAACCTCAACGAGCCCTGCGCCTTGGAGGATGTCAGCTGGATCCATCCCGTGAAGTACATGGGCGTGTGGTGGGAGATGATCAGCGACCACAGCACCTGGGGCTACACCAACGACTTTCCCTCGGTGCGCCTGCCGGGCGACCCGTCGCTGCCGCCATCGCTGCAGGGCGCCATCACCGACTACAGCAAGGCCAAGCCCCACGGCCGTCACGGAGCCAACAACGCCAACGTGCGCCGCTATATCGACTTTGCCGCCAAGCACGGCTTCGACGCCCTCCTCATCGAAGGCTGGAACATCGGCTGGGAAGACTGGTACGGCAAGGACAAGGACTATGTCTTCGACTTCCTCACCCCCTACCCCGACTTCGACCTGCCGGCGCTGAACCGCTACGCCCACGAGCGTGGCATCCGCCTCATCATGCACCACGAGAGCAGTTCGTCGGTTACCAACTATGAGCGTTTCATGGAGCGGGCCTATAACCTAATGAACAAGTATGGCTACGACGCCGTGAAGAGCGGCTATGTGGGCCACATCGTGCCCCACGGCGAGCATCACTACAGCCAGCCCATCATCAACCACTACCACCGCGCCATCGTCGAGGCCGCCAAGCACCACATCATGGTCAACGCCCACGAGGCCGTGCGCCCCACAGGCCTCTGCCGCACCTGGCCCAACATGATCGGCAACGAGAGCGCTATGGGCACCGAGTTCCGCGGACGCATCAACCCCGGCCACACCACCATCCTGCCGTTCACACGCCTGCAGGGTGGCCCCATGGACTACACCCCCGGCATCTTCGAGACCGACATGGAGAAGAACGCCCCATGGAACCACGACCTCATGCGCCACACCATCTGCAACCAGCTCGGCCTCTACGTCACCTTCTATTCGCCCCTGCAGATGGCCGCCGACTTCCCCGAGCATTATGAGCCCTACATGGACGCCTTCCAGTTCATCAAGGATGTGGCTGTGGATTGGGATACCAGCATCTACCTCTATGCCGAGCCAGGCGACTATATCGTCACCGCCCGCAAGCCCAAAATTTCCTCGCTGAACAAGGCCGCCGAAGGCCTCGCCTCTCTCCCCGACGGCAAGAAAGGTGTCATCAGCAACGCCGCCCGCTTCGTCTATGGCATAGAAGACACTAACGCATTCACGCATTCACACATTAACGCATTAAAACCACGTGACACATGGTTTGTGGGCGGCGTCACCGACGAGAACGCCCGCGAGTTCAGCGTCAAGCTCGACTTCCTCAAGCCCGGCGTGAAATACGAAGCCACCATCTATGCCGACGCCAAGGACGCCAGCGGCTATGTGTCGGACGTCAAGATGGGTTGGGAGGCCGCCCGCAAAGAAGGCTACAACCCCAAAGCCTACACCATCACCAAGAAGACCGTCACCAGCAAGACCGTCCTGAAACTCAAGATGGCCCCCTGCGGCGGCTTCGCCGTCTCGATTCGGGAGAGACAATGAGAAGAATTGTCGTCATTATATTATTGCTTCTAGGCACAGTATGTGCTTCGGCACAGCAGTTTATCGGCTGCCGCACCGACAGCGGATGGGTCGAGACACCCATACTGCGCAAGACATTCAGGCTCACGGCCGACGATGTGAAGCATTACGACTTCCATACGGCCTCTTTCGACGTGCATGTGGTGTCGCTGGGGTACAACGAGGTGTACGTCAACCATACGCGTGTGAGTGACCATGTGATGCAACCTGCCGTGTCGCAACTTGACAAACGGGCGTTGGATGTTGAATACGACATCAGCCACCTCGTGCAGCCAGGCGAGAACCTCATCGAGATACACCTTGGCCAGGGTTGGGGACGCGTCTACGGCACGCCGGCGGTGGTGAAGGCCGAAGTGACGAGGACGGTGTCCGACGGCGAATGCGGACTGGAGTATACCCTCGCCATCACCGATACCACCTGGGAGGCTTCCCCCAGCCCCTACAGCTACACCGGCAGCTGGCAACCGATGCAGTTTGGCGGTGAGCGCTACGACGCCCGAATCCGCGAAGCCTGGCATCCGGCGGCGGTCTACGACGCCCAAGGCATAAGCATCTCGCGGCAGGAGTTAGAGGGCAACCGCATCGTCGACACCCTGTCCCCCATCGGGCAGACAACGTTGCCCGACGGCTCGACGCTGATTGACTTCGGACGCGTGGTGACGGGGTGGTTCTATGCCGTATATGGCCTGATGGATTCGGGACAGGAGGTGACAATGGAGTACCTCGACCACTTCGAGGCGAAGCCTCCTTTTACCGAGACCGATGTCTTCGTCTCCGACGGCGCCCCGTACAATATCTTCCGCAACCGTTTCCACATGCACGCTTTCCGCTATGTGCGAGTGAAAGGGGCAGGTGTGGGGCGTGCCCGTGCATTGCAAATCTCCGCCGTTGACCCCTTGGACGGCGCCACCTTCGAGTGCTCCGACCCACGCCTCAACGCCATCCACGACATGGTGAAGTACACACTCAGCTGCCTCACCTTCAGCGGTTATATGGTCGACTGTCCGCACATAGAGCGCATGGGCTACGGCGGCGACGGCAACTC
>CAMJJD010000040.1 GCA_946406015.1 uncultured Bacteroidales bacterium
CATCAGGAGGCTCCGACGAACATCTGCTGGGGCGACCGCAACCGCTCGGCCATGGTGCGTGTGCCGCTGGGCTGGAACAAGGCCTCGGGCAACATGATGGCCCATGCCAATCCGCTGGAGAAGAACGACTCCGTCGACTTCAGCCGCAAGCAGACCATCGAACTGCGCACTCCCGACGGCAGTGCCAACGTGTATCTGCTGCTGGCCGGCATGACCGTGGCCGCCCGCCACGGCTTCGAGATGCAGGACGCCGTGCAGTATGCCAAGGACCGCTATGTGAGTGTGAATATCTTCGAGCATGAGGACATCCTCGCCAAACTCGACGTGCTGCCCGACAGCTGTGCCGCCAGTGCCGACCTGCTGGAGCGCGACCGCGCCCTCTACGAGCAGGATGGTATCTTCGCGCCGCAGCTTATCGACGGTATCCTCAAGCAGCTCCGCGCCTTCGGCGACCGCACCCTCCGCGCCGACATCGGCAAGGACAGCGAGAAGACCCTCGCCCTGGTGGAGCGATTCCTGCACTGCGGATGATATTTTTTTAGGAGATAAGGAGACTGGAGATAAGGGGAAAACCCCGCAGGGGAGTAAGATTTTAGGCGGGGGTAGCGCCCCCGATGACGATATCCCCGCGTTTTTTACGCCCTGCAGGGGCAAAAGAAAGAAACAATGGCTGACAGTTTCGCACAGGTATTGGTACATCTGACCTTTCATGCCAAATCAGGAGGTGTGACGATGGAAAGGGACGACCTGCCACGTATTTTCCAATATATTGGCGGTATTGTCTGTTCGTTGAAGGGTATCCCCATGGCAGTAGGAGGTATGCCGGACCATATTCACATTCTTTCGTCTCTACCCAGAACAATATCTATTGCTGACTTTACGATGAATGTAAAGAAAGGTAGTAGTAAATGGATAAAAGGTTTGGGAGAAAGATACAGCAACTTTGCCTGGCAGGATGGTTATGGCATCTTCTCGGTCAGTTATTCCATACGCAATCAGGTTGTGGGGTACATCTTGCATCAGGAAGAACACCACAGACGACAGACATTCAAAGAAGAATTAAAAGCCTTTCTTGAGGCAAATGGGATAGACTATGATGAGAGGTACTTGTAAGATGCTTATGCCCCTGCAGGGCGAAAATGATTGTGATATCGTTTGCCGGGGGCGATGTCCCCGTCTAAGTTCCCAAGCCCCTGCGGGGCATGGCGGTTACAAAAACATTTGCCGGGGGCGATGCCCCCGTCTAAGTTCCCAAGCCCCTGCGGGGCATGAGGGACGCAAAAACGATTGTTTTGTATCCTAAAAAATTGATAAACAGATGAACCACGTGGCTCTTCTTATCGGCGGCAACCAAGGGGACCGCCGGGCGCTGATAAAACAGGCGACCGAGCTGATACAACAGAGTATCGGCACGGTTGCCCTTGCCTCACGTTGCTACGAGACCGAGCCGTGGGGCGACTTCGGTGAGGAGACTCCGCAGAAATTCCTCAACCGGGCGCTGCTGGTCGAGACACCCCTCTCGGCCCATGAGGTGCTGGAAGAAGCCCTGCTTATCGAGGCCATCCTGGGCCGTATGCGCCCGTCACTTTCAACTTTCAACTTTCAACTTTCAACTCGACAATACTCCTCCCGCCCGATGGATATAGACCTCATCTTCTTCAACGATGAGGTGATTGACATGCCCGACCTGCAGATACCCCATCCGCGGATGCACCTGCGCCGCTTCGTGTTGGAACCGCTGACGGAAATCATGCCCGACTACCGCCATCCGGTGCTCAGCCGCACCGTGCGGCAGCTCCTGGACGAGCTCCCACGGTAAACTGGTATTACTGACATTATGAAGATACCAGACATCGTGTGGAGGACGGTCGTGGTGAAATGGGCCACATCTTTGCCTCCGAAAAACGGGAGGGGAAGCATCGCAAGCATTTTTTCGGATGTTTTCCGAGTGGCGTTGTGTTTGGTTGTGAGGCCGAGGCTCCAGTCGGTTATGCGAACGCTTCTAAAGGCATTCCCGATGGCCTGTAGTGCGCTATTGTTCCCTTTATAAAAGGGAAGTTCTGATTTTTTTATAAAAAAAGTTCTGATTTCTGAAAAAAGTGCGTATCTTTACAGCGGTTTTTTTTTTTTTTTTTTTCTGCATAAGTGCTAAAAATTAAGCCTTTTATATTACTTTTTTGAAGAAAAATAACAACCAAAATTTAGTCACTTTATGAAAAAGTTTCTACAAATGAGTGCCTTCGTGGCGCTGCTGGCAGTGCCTTGGGTAACCAATGCGCAGGATACGTTGACAATATGCGACGATACTGTGACAAGCGAATATGTCCCGCTCTGTGGCCTTGAAGCGAGTTTTATTCAGAACGGACAAATAATATACCCTGCCGACAGCTTGACGGCGATGATTGGCATGGAGATAAAAAGCATGACTTTTTATTGCGAGTTAGGAGACTCGTATAGTAGTGGTGGTTATGGTGACCTTGGCTACTGGATTGTGTCGCTCGGCACCACCACCGAGACGACGCTTTCAGCCCTAGACACCACGACCCCGTTAACCCAGGTGTACAGTGGTCACTGGGCCTTCATCCCTCCCTTCTCGCAATTCATGCAAATGACGTGGATATTCGACGATGGTTTTGTCTACACTGGCGGCAACCTATTGGTGCAGTTCAACCACCCTGTGCGAATCTATGGTACCCGATGTATCTTTTCCGGCATTGAAGCTCCGGGTGCTGCCTATACTAATCCCGGCGGTACTAATCCCGGCGGTACGCACTCTTTTCTACCGAAAGTAAGCTTTGTCTACGATACTCCAGTGTCGTGTCGGCGAGTGCAGAGTATCACCGCCAGTGATGTCGACTCTGCCAGCATGACTATCAACTGGGTTGACACCCTCAATATGGGGGCTGGTTACACCCTCACCTGGTGGGTCGATGGTGGCGGTATCACCTACAACACCATTACACTCGGTGCCGGTACTGACAGCTACACCCTCACAGGTCTCAGTTCCAACAGTCTCTATTATGTCACCATTGCGCCCAATTGTGCCGACAATACCAGTGCTGCCTCGCGGACGGCCAGTTTCCATACTGCCTGTTGCGTGACACCGCTTCCCTACAGCACCAGTTTTGAGGACAATAGATACGCCAGCGGCGAGATGGCTCCCTGCTGGCTTGTTGTCCAGACCGGCACATCCTCCGGTATGGAACACCAAAGGGAAACCTATCCTGCGGCTTATGCGTCAAGTTTGTTTATGCCTATTCATCATAATCCCCATACGGGGGAGGTGTATTTTGCGTTTGAGAGTGATTCCGCTGAGGTGGAAATTGCCGCGCTGCCCATAATCCCCGATATTAATGGCACCAAGCTCTCGTTTTGGGCCTACAGCACTTCTCCGGTCAGTGCAATTCTTGAAGTAGGTGTCTTGGAGGATGACACTGTTTTTGTTGTCAAAGATACGGTAAGAGTTACTAACAGTTATGCCCAGTACAGGGTCTTTTATTCCTCCTACATGGGTACAGGCAACCGTATGGCTATGCGTTTCACCCCTTTGGGTGTCGGCACTTCTTCCATCATGATTGACGATGTGGAGATTGAAGAATTTAGCGAATGTGCTCCAGTGAGCAACTTGACGGAGGATACCGTCACCGCCAACACCGTGGCACTGCGTTGGACCCCGGGCGACGAGGAAACAATGTGGGCTATACGTATTGACGGCAGCGATTGGATTGATGTGGGTGAGCCATCTTATGAATTTGCAGGCCTCTCACCTGGGACGGCCTACACTTTCGACGTGGTTGCTCTCTGTTCCGACACAAGTGAGATGCGCGGAATCACGGTGCGTACAGAGTGCTCCGACTACCTCGACGCCCCTCTTGAGTATGATTTCGTCTCTTACGACTCTGTCAGCCAGTTGCCTTGGTGTTGGAGCCCTCTCGAGACTGTGGATTTCGTCGGCGATGGTTACGGCTCTCATTATCCGCAAGTTTCCATGCAATTGCTTTTCAGGGCCCGGAATGCTGAAGACTGCAGCGTCGTGCTGCCACGTATCGGCAACCTCTCTCCGAACGGTATCAAGGTTGAGGTGGAGGCCAGGGTGCAAAACGGCATCACCACGAGGCTTTACTTCGGTTATGTGACCCACCCCGACTCGGCCAACACATTTGTGGCTCTTGATAGCATCATGTCCACCACAAAACAAAGCTACGTGTTCAACACATCGTCGGTGGAGAATGTCGACGACCTCTGGCTAGCCTTTCGCTGCTCCACCATCTCCAACAACAACCGAGCTTATATCTACAGGCTGCGCATCAGCCATTACAGTACTTGTACGCTTCCCGATGCTGTGGTGATAGACTCTCTGACCTATAACAGTGTGGGATTGAGTTGGAATGCTACAGGAGCTGACGCTTATCAGGTGGCTGTCAGTACCGCCACCAATTTGGTTAATGTCAGTGAGGATGATATCCACGAACCCGACGCCAGTGTCGACACGGCCATGGTTGTCACAGGTTTGACACCCCGAACCAACTACAACGTATGGTTGCGTGCCATTTGTGGCAATGACACAAGCGAGTGGCTCCAGGGACCGAGCATATACACCTATTGCGGTGAGGTTTATTGCCCGTTGGTCGTGGAGATGGCCGACGGTTATGGCGACGGTTGGAACGGAAATGCTATCAATGTCAATGTCAACGGTTTGTTGGCGACCTCCTTTACTATCGACAACGGTTTTACCGGTGTTGGCACTTTTGCTGTCTGCGACAGTGACGATGTGGTGTTGACTTGGGTGCAGGGGCAGTATCCGGTGGAAACCTCTTTCACGGTCAAGCGGGCAGGTGCTGTGCTGACACAGGGGCAAGGCGCTGACCCGAATACATCCGTGCCTCTTTCCACGGGCGATACCATTGCCATGTTTATTGGCTGCCCCAGCTGTTTAGTCGTGGATAATGTGGCTATCTTGGATACAGCCACCACCACCAACAGCATGACCATTCACTGGACGCCCAGTGGCGAGACCGACAGCATATGGGCTGTCATGCTCAACGACAGTATTCTCTCCACCACGGTCACCGACACTACCTACACCTTCACCGGCCTCACCGCCAACATGCCTTACACTTTCGGCGTGGCCACCGTATGCAGCGACACCAATATCAGTTCCTTCGTTACTCTGCAGGGCATCACAGCTTGTGCTGTCGTGTGTGATATGTATGTCTCAATCGGAGGGCTCGTCGATCAGTATTGGAATGCCTGGAGTTTTGCAGGGATAGGGGTCGATGTCTATCAGAATGGTGTCAGGAGAGCCAGCATCTCTCCCGATTATTCTTACAGTTCCATCGCTACCCCGGAGACCTACCCTGCTTCTGTCTGCGCTGGTGACAGCGTGCAGTTGGTTTATAGGGCGCACAGTTGGTCGTATGGCCGTCCTGATGCCCTTGCGGTGGCGTCCTATGTTGTGCTCAGCGGCAACGGCGACACCTTGGGCAGCGGTGTGAATATGAATAGCTATGTCGACGGCGATATCCTTGAGCAAGTTATGGTATCCTGCCCCAATTGTATCACGCCGACCAACCTGCATATGGTTAGCGCCACTACCAGTAGCATGACTCTCGGTTGGACTGACGTCACGCCGGCCACAATATGGCGTGTGCTGGTCAACGATGGCGACACCATCGTCAGCTATGATGTCACTAGCAACCCCTGTACCATCACAGGCCTGCAGCCTGCGGCTTTCTACTATGTCTCGCTAGCGGCTGTCTGTAACGACGGCGACACCACCAACTACACCATTCCTGTCAGGATGGCCACCGAGTGTGCCCCGGTTACGCTGCCGTGGGACTACGCCGTTCACATCGACATGCTTGGCGTGAGTGGGGAGATGCCACTTTGCTGGTATGCTCCTGAAAGCTTTACCTATGGGTCGATTACGTACCCATCTGTCCTCGGATCCAGTTTCTACATTGCTGTCGAGGATGGCATTGGCAACAACGCCATGGTAGCATCACCCCGAATCCCCGAGGCGGGCAACGACCTTTATGTCCGCTTCCACGCCCAGGGATGTAGCGGCACGCTGGCACAAGCTGGTGTCATTACCGATGTCAATGACCCCACCACGTTCATCCCCGTAATCACTGTGCCTGACAGGGAGGACGATTATGAGTTTTTCACCGAAGGTATCGCCGGCCTTACATCCAATGATACCGTGCACATTGCATTCCGCAACAGCACAACGGCTGGTTTTGGTGAACTGAAAGTTTATTCCATCCATGTGCAGAAAGCACCTGCCTGCCATCGTCCTGACAGTGTGGCGATAAGCAACGTTACCACTGACGGCGTCACGCTGACATGGCCCAACACTGGTGCCGCTCGCTATGAAGTGAGCATAGGAGACACCATATATAGTGTTACCACCAACACCGTCACGCTCACGGGTCTGGCAGCCGGCACCAACTACACCTTCAGTCTCGTGGGTATCTGCAGCGACACCAGTATTGCCCTGCGTGGCGGCTTTGTCACCGAATGTCCAGTGGTCTATACGTTGCCCTTTACAGAGAACTTCGATAGTTATGCCCAGTATGGCATGCCGATGCCCAATTGCTGGACGCGTAAGAATCTTTCTCCCGACAATAGGGGTAACCAGACACCCTATATCTCAACAGATGACTATTATGCCCACAGTGGACAAGCCAGCCTTCTCTTCTGTGGCAGCGCCAACAATCATCCCATGGCTGTCACTCCCGCCCTTACTGGCGCGGCTATCAATAGTTTATATGTGAGTTTTTGGGGGTATTGTGCCTCCGCGGGTTTTGTGGCCGGCTTGATGACCGACCCCGACGATGACAGCACATTCATCCCCATGATTAATGTGGCAACCCCAACCAGTTATACGCAATACACTTTCTACACGGACAGCATTGCCGACACCTCATCTGTCTATTATTTTGCTATCCGTATCGACAATGGTTCCAATTATGGCATCTTTGTTATGGATGACCTTGAGATTAGGCATTACCCCGCTTGTGCGGAGGACTTCAGCAGCGTACGTGTCGGCGATATCACTGTTGACAGCGCCACGGTGTACTTCACTCCAGGCTTGGGCCATAACGTTGGTGCCGACTACACCGTCAATGTAATGAATGCGGAAGGCCTGGTTGTGGCCACCGCTACTGCCGCCGCATCGCCCATCGTTGTAGGTGGTTTAACGGAGAGCACCACATACACCGCCACTGTCAGCATCAATTGTGGCGGCAGCGTTAACGCCACCAGCAACGCAGTGGTCTTCACCACGCGCTGTACCACTGATGCGACGTCGACAATTGAGAATAGCAACTCGGATCTTAATGCCTTCATTCCCATCAACAACTACTACAAGCACTCGGCTTCACAGCAGATATACCGTGCCAGTGAGCTTGGCCGCGCTGCCAACATCACCGGCGTGGCTTTCAACTACGTGTACAATGTGCCTCTCTATGGCTTCTCGTCCAAGATTTACATGACACACATTACCGACACATTGGTGGGCGGTACATGGGTCAATCCCGCCACCATGGAGTTGGTGTATGAAGGCTATTTAGATTGTCAGAACGGATGGAACGAGTTTCTTTTCAATACTCCCTTTGCCTATAATGGTGTCGACAATGTGCTGATGATGGTTGTCGCCGACTCAACGAACCATACTGGCGGCTACCGCTTCAAGTCGCACTATGTGGGTGACGGAGCCACTATTCTCTTTGAGAACAACAACGTTGCGTATATTTATGGCGTAATGTCGACCAATGAGAACACTTATAACATACCTTACCGTAACGATGCGATTTTCTATACCTGTGTCAACTGTGAGCAGCCTGTCTTTACCGACACTGTTATCAATGAAACTAGCATCACCGTCACATATTCAGGCGGCACCGATAGTTACGAAGTGGCTTTTGTGTCTGGTACATTGGTCGACTTTGAGGACACTGTGGTTACAATGACACCGTATGTGAATTCCGACACCGTTTACACTATTAACGGACTCACAGGTTTTACGCAGTACACCTTCGGTGTCCGAGGCGTCTGTGGTGAGTTCCATAGTCCTTGGGCTATAATGACCGTTACCACGTTGTCTCCGTGCGCCGTGCCGACCAACGTCGCTGTCACCGATCCTTCCTACGACGGTGCCACCGTCAGCTGGACCATCGGCGAGGCTGAGACCGAATGGCAGGTGCGCGTCTTCTGCGCTTCGCCGCTCTACGACGACACCATCGACGTCACCGGCACTCCCTCGACCACCATCCATGGCCTGGCCAACGATGCTGTGTTCAGCGTCGCGGTCCGCGCCGTCTGCGATGTCGACTGGGTCAGCCCCTGGAGCGACACCGTGACCTTGACTCCCGCCAACTGCCCGCAGGTTACCGGCGTCGGTGCCAGCAATGTCACCGCCACCACGGCTACCATCTCCTGGACTTCGACCGATGCCGCCAGCTACGAGATTGAGTACGGCAACCGCGGCTTCACCCAGGGTACCGGTACCACCGTCACCGCGACGACGAACAGCGTGAACCTGACCGGCCTCGAAGAGGAGACCAACTACGACGTCTATGTCCGCAGCGTCTGCGTCGAGGGCGTCACCTCCGTGTGGAGCGCCAAGTACACCTTCACCACGCCGCAGAGCGAGGGTATCGACGATGTGGCCGGCAGCAACGTGACCCTCTTCCCGAACCCCGCCAGCGAGATGGTTACCGTCGCCGGCCTGGAGGGTGAGAGCACCGTGACGGTGGTTGACCTGAACGGCCGCGAGGTTTACAAGGCCACTGCCAACGGCAGCGTGACGATTGATGTGAGCGGTTACGCCAAGGGCATCTACTTCGTCCGTGTCACGGGCGAGAGCACCACGGCAATCCGCAAGCTTATCGTGAAGTAGTTTTCATAAAACACTACAAAAAAAAGTGGAAGAGCACCCCTCTTCCGCTTTATTATTTGTACCTTCAGAGGAAATATACTAAAACAGGCCTTGTTCCGTTACCCATTATTATGAAGTTACGTGTACTGATATTCCTGTTGATGCTGCTGCCGCTGGCGGCGGGAGCGCAGAGTTATACCGTCAGTGGCACCGTGGTGGACCACAAGAGCGGCGAGACGCTTATCGGCGCCACGGTGCTCGATACGCGCAGCGGCAAGGGGGCTGTGACCAACCTCTATGGTCACTTCTCGCTGACGTTGCCCAAGGACAGCGTCAATCTGCGTGTTACCTTCGTGGGCTATGAGCCGCAGTATCACAACCTGCTGCTGGATCGTAACAGAGAACTCAACGTGCAGCTGCGTGAGAGTGTGACACTCGAGGAGGTGGTCATCACCGCCGAGCGTACAGGCGACGTGCGCAGCGTGCAGATGAGCGCCATGGAGATGCCGGTGGAGAAAATCAAGGCGGTGCCGGTGCTTTTCGGCGAGGCCGACCTCATCAAGGCCCTGCAGCTGATGCCCGGGGTGCAGAGCGGCTCGGAGGGCAACAGCGGCCTGTATGTGCGTGGCGGCGGACCCGATGAGAATCTCTTCCTGCTCGACGGGGTGCCGCTGTACAACGTGAGCCACATGGGTGGCTTCTTCTCGGCATTCAATACCGATGCCATCAAGAGTGTGACGCTCTACAAAGGGTCGTTCCCTGCCCGCTTCGGAGGCCGTCTGAGCGCCGTGCTCGACGTGACGCAGAACAACGGCAACGACCAGGAACTGCACGGCAACGCCTCGATAGGACTCATCTCGGCCAAGTTCAACCTCGAGGGACCCATCGTCAAGGAGAAGACCACCTTCAGCCTCTCTGCACGCCGCACATACGCCGAGTTGCTGGTGATTCCCACCATCATGTGGCTAAACGAGGTGACCAAAGAGAACGACGAACCCGCCCCCGATGTGGCGCAGAACGCCAAATTCGACGCCGGCTACTACTTCTACGACCTCAACGCCAAGCTGACGCACAAGTTCAGCGACAAGAGCCGCCTCTATGGCAGCTTTTACATGGGCGAGGACGAGGTGTATGGCAAGATAAACACCGTCACCAGCCTCGAGGAGGATATGCGGCTGGGCTTCCGCAACCGCTGGGGCAACATGATTGGCTCCCTGCGCTGGAACTATGCCCTCACGCCCCAACTCTTTATGAACCTCTCGGCCTCCTATACGCAGTACAAGAACAATATTGTAGGCAACATCGAGAAGCTGATGCGTCCCAACGACCCGCACCCGTCGATTATAGAAGGCGACTACAGCTCCGGCATCCGCGAGGTGACGACACGGGCCGACTTCGATTTTTCGCCCTCGCCGGAGCACAATGTGAAGTTCGGCGGCTGGTTCACCCGCCACTGGTTCCAGCCCGAGGTGGCGCAAGGGTCGGTGGACTACTACGACAGCATACAGATGAACGGCGCTTTCACGATGGACAGTGCCATCATGAGTGGCACCGTGCCGGCCAACGAGATGGTGGCATTCGTGGAGGACGACTGGAGCATCACCGATGCTGTGAAGCTCAACTATGGGCTTCACTTCAGTGGCTTCCGTGTGCAGAACTCCTTCTATCCGTCGCTGCAGCCGCGCGTGAGCGGCCGCGTGATGCTCACCCCCGACCTCTCGCTCAAGGCAGGCTATGCCTGGATGCGCCAATATGTGCACCTGCTCTCCACCACCAGCATCACGCTGCCCACCGACCTCTGGGTGCCCGTCACCGACGCCGTGAAACCCATGGAGAGCCACCAGGTGGCCGGCGGCATCTTCTACTCGCTCAGCGGCATTGCCGACTTCAGCGTGGAGGGCTACTATAAGCACATGGACAACCTCATAGAGTATAAGGACGGCGCCACCTTCTTCGGCTCGTCGGAGAACTGGGAGCATCTTGTCGTGGCCGGCCGTGGATGGAGCTATGGTGTCGAGGTGTTGGCCCAGCGCGAGGTGGGACGCCTCACGGGCTGGGTGGGTTACACCTGGAGCCGCACCATGCGCCTCTTCGACCGTGAAGGGCAAGTGCTCAATGGCGGCAAAGCCTTCCCCGCCAAATACGACCGGCGGCATGACATCAGTGTGGTGCTCAGCTATAAATTCAGCAACCGCTGCGACGTCAGCGCCACGTGGGTGTTCTCGACCGGCAACACCGCCACGCTGCCCATGCAGCGCTACCCCGTGGCCAGCGAAGACCCCGACGACTACGACACCGGCAACGGCCACACCACAGGCTCGCTCTCCACCTTCGAAGGTCGCAACAACTACCGCATGCCCAACTACCACCGTATGGATCTCGGCGCCAACTTCCACCGCACCTTCAAACATGCGCGCCGCACCATCAACGTCAGCATCTACAATGTCTACAACCGGCAGAACCCCTACATGATTTATCAGAGCGCCACCGAGGGCTACAACGGCTACCCGTACTCGCTGAAGCAACTCAGTATCTTCCCCATCCTGCCGAGTGTGGCCTATACGTTGTACTTCTAGAGAAGTCCGGCATTCTAGCCCTCCCTAGCCAGGCTGGAATGGCTGGTCGGGCTAGAACAACCAGAGAATAAAACCAAAGAAAGAGAATGAAAAGAAACCTATTGATATTGCTTGCAGCGGTGTCGCTGCTCGCCTCCTGCGAGAAGACTGTCGACGTCGAGGACGGCGCCAACCACGAGTTGGTGCTCAACGGAGTGCCGACGCCCGACCGCCGGGCCTTCGTCTACTTCGCCCAGACACGATTCTTCCTCGACAGCAGCAACAACCAGCAGGTGGTGCCCGACAATATGGTGCTCACCGTCAACGGCGTTCCGATGACGCCCGACTCTGTCAGCCGTTGCCGTTACTTCTTCCCCTACACCCTGCAGGAAGACGACACCTTGACAATCGACATCAGCGCCCGAGGACATGACGTGCACGCCCGTACCTATGTGCCTCGTTATCCCGATGTGAACAACGTCACCGCCACCTACTTTGCCAGCCCTTCGTTCAACTTCCACATCGTCAACTTGCGCCTCGACGATCGGGCTGGCGTCGATGAGTACTACAATGTCATGGTCACTGCACGCGACAGCGGTCTGCGCTACAACGAATGGGGCGACTCGCTCGAACTTGTCGATACCGTTCATGCCACCTATTTCCTTGTGCCTAACAACCCCGAGGTTACCTCCAACGATGTGTGCCCCTTCATCCCGTTGGGCGGCTACCTCTACAGCCGTATCATGTTCCTCGACCGCAATATTGACGGACAGCAGTACCCGCTGCAACTCTACATTATGCAGACCATCGACACCAACGAGCGGCCTCCCTTCAAGCACGAATACATGATTGACGTGGAGAGCGTCACGCCGGCGCGGTGGAACTACATCCTCTCGGCCGCCTCGCAGAGCAGTATGTTCAGTTTCTTCGCCGAGCAGGGACAGACATACGGCAATGTGGAAGGCGCCCTCGGCGTCTTCGCCGGGAGCGCCTCGCGCCATTACATCTTCAACCCCGACACCGTCGGCATGACGCCGGTGCCCGTATCGCGGCGGGAGTGAAGGCTGTTAGTAGAACAGCTTGTTCAACTGAAGGTCGTAGGAGACGGAAAGGAGGAACATCCATCTGTCACGTCTGGAGACAGTGTAACCTATGCCGGCACCAATACTGAGGGCATCGCCATACATCATGCCCACTTCGCCCATAAACGCCCCTCCTTGCCGTCCGCCAAGGTCGTAGCCGGCTTTGACATCCAGAAAGCCGGCAATGCGGTCGTGAGGGGTGTTGAGGCGTATTTCGCCGTAGACGGGCAGGGATTCCATCAGGAAGTTGACTCCGATGCCAGCACCGACCATCAGCACGGGGCTCACTTGGTAGCCTAGCGACACCGCGCAGGGCAAGCCCACCTCGAGGTGCAGCAGTGCGCCACGGGGGCGTCCTGCGTCGTTCTGGCCGTAGCCGGGGTCGTAGTAGCCGCCTTGCTGGCGGTTGGTGGAGCCGACCATCTGGGCGTTGGCCACAGGGGTTAGCAGCAAGAGCACTGCCACAATCATCAATATCTTTCTCATCGCACAGGGGGTTTTAATTGGCGGGTATGTTTGTTGTGGTACCGTACGACGTGCCGGCACTGTTGATGGCGTAGGCGCGGAAATAGAGGGGACTCGTGACACTGCGCTGCACCGTCTCGTTGAAGTCGCCCACACCTGAGCCACATACCACCTTGGTGGTGTGGCTGTAGCCGATGGTGGGGGTGATGTCGATGGTGGAGACGACGAAACCGCGCTCGGTCACGGGATTGCCGCCATCGTTGGCCACCTTGCCGTAGAGCTTCGCCTGATAGTTGGTGATAAGGGTATAGGAGCGGGTCCACACGTTGGCCGTGCCGTCGTCGTGCACCGCGGGCTCGCAGCCTGCCAACATCAGGCAGGCTGCCGCCGCAAGGATTATCTGTTTTGCTTTCATAACTTATCTTGTTTTGAGGGGTTTTGGAGTATGCATCTTGATGCCTTTGTCGGCCATGGGTGCCTTGTGGGAAGCAGGTGCTTTGCTGGTGGAAGACCAGGTCCAGTGGTAGTTAGTCAGCACCCCGCTGAGGGTGCGTGTGGTGCCGTGACTGGTGCCGTTGCTGTTGATGTACTGCTGGATGTCGACCAGTTGCTCGCTCCAGGTGGCAGAAATGGTGAGTGCGTTGAGGTCGATGGCCGTAATGGTCTCGGTGAAGGAATCGCTTTGAGGGAAGTAGCGATAGTAGGTGCCTGCCTCTATTGTGTCGTTGTTCGAGAGGATAATCGTGTTGTCGACCGTGACGAGGTCGTTGGGGTCACGATAGTGCATGATGTCACCGCCAGAGGAGGAATAGGTGTAGGTGCCTGTCGTGCTTTCCAGCCAGCCATACACCATGACGTCGTAGGAAGGCTGGACACTGCCGGCGTCGGCACTGTTCTTGTAGGCGTAGATGGTCATGTAGCCATCGGAGGTGTAGTTGACAAACCTTGTCGCTGCAGCATTCCAACTGCTGTTGTTGAAGGTGATTCTGTAGGTGCCCGACGAGGTGCCCCCGCCGCTGACGGTGAAGGTCTTGGTGGCGCCGTAGCTGGTGCCGGCCGAGTTGGTGGCGAAGGCCCGGTAGCTGTAGGTGCCGGCGCTCAGACCCGTGATCTGGCACGAGAAAGAGAGGTTGGTGTTGCCATTCACGCCGCTGGCATAGCGCACGTTGTTGCTCGTGGTGGGCGTGCCGCTGCCGGCGCGATAGCAGATGCCGGCCTGCGTGAGGGGGGCGCCGCTTTGGGTGGTGGCCGAGCCGTAGCAGGTGGCCGTGGTGCCGCTAACGCTGTAGGTGCCTGTCGTCACGCTGGGGACAGTGAGGCCGTGGAAGACGAAATGCTGCGTCTCAGTGGAAGCCTCGCCCAGCTTGTTTTTGGCGTAGGCGCGGTAGTAGTAGGTCTTCCCGTTGGTGAGGCCGGTGAGGGTATAGCTGAGATTGTTGCCCGGATAGGCGACCACCAGACGGTTGTCGCAATCCCAGTCGGTGCCCCAGTAGAAGCCTCCTTCGAGAATCTCCAGGCCGCCGTCGTCGGTGACGGTGCCGTGGATGACGGCATTGTTGTGCTGTGCGTCGACCTCGGGCGAGGGGTCGGTGACCACCGTGGGCACCGTGTAGGTCTTGGTGCAGCCGGCCAGCGCCATGGCTGCCAGCAGCAGGTACAATATCTTTTTCATGGCTTTTTACAGTAAAAGGTTCTTGAGGGTTGAGATATGCAGGTCGTAACTGAGCGAGACCACCGGACGCACGAAGAGGCCGCTTTCGAAAGAAGGGGGCCAGGAATCAGTCCAGTGTTCGTCGTAGGCCAGCATGATGCCGCCGCCGAGCGAGAAGTTGCCGAAGCTGACGCCCGCCATCAGGTGTGCCTGCGGGTACTCGTGGAAGCCGCCGTCAATCCAGTCATCCTCGTTGATTAGCTGCTTGAGGTCAATGCCCACCTTCAGGTCGACGAAGACGCCGAAGGCATACTTGGGAGTGCTGAAGCGTACCTGGGCGAAAAGAGGAATGTATTCGTCGCGCTTCATGTGCTCCGACATGTTGAAGCCGATGCCGCCGCCGACCATGAGGTTGCTGGTCAGCCAGTGGCCGTAGCCCAGCGTGGTGGGCAGGCCCAATTCCATGTGGATGGCACCGCCGGTGGGCTTGTAGGTGGGCCGCTCCTTGACGGTGACGCCGCGGCTGCGGTTGGTGGCTCCCACCATCTGGGCCTGCACCGCCATGCCAGTGCCCAGCAGAAGAAACAGAAAGAGTATTGTCTTTTTCATATATTCGTTGTGTTTTTTAATTATAATAGTTTACTGGTGATGACGCTGACGGGCAGGTTGTAGGAGAGCTGCAGGTTGAAACCTTCGGTGTAGGCATAGCCGATGCCGAGGCTCACGTTCTTGTAGCTCGCCCCTGCCGTGAGGGAGAACAGTATCTTGTTCCATTCCGTCCGGCTATTGTGGGCGTACGAGTAGGAATTATAAGGCGGCTGGTCGGTCTGGTTGTAGAAGGTGTCTTCCGGCGCGTTCAGTATATAACCCAGCTTGGTGTTGACGAAAAATGACCATTTGTAGCGCGGGGTGCGCACCTCGGCCTCCACGAAAAGGGGGATGCCGCCGCCGTCTTGCCTGCTATAATTGTCAGAATAGTTGGATTGATACTCCCACCAGTAGTAGCCGGACGAGCCAGAGGATCGGTAGACCTCTTCGGTATATAATCCGTTGACAAAGCAAAGTCCCACGCCGCCGCCGACCATAAACCAGGGGGTCAGCTGGTGGTTGTAGGCCACCGAGACGAGCGGAGACGCACCTATCGAGAAGCGGATGGAAGGACCGGTAGGACGGTAGAGGGGTGAGGGGTCGGACGAGATGAAACCGCCCTGCTGGCGGTTGGTGGCGCCCACCATCTGCGCCTGGACACTGAACGCCAGCGCAGCAAAGCATATAATAAATACAATACGTTTCATATCAATAATTTTAGAACATTAATACTCGTCTTAAATACGCTACAGGCAGGTTGTAGGAGAGGTTGAAATAAAAGAAAGAGTAATTGTAGTCCGTTTTTACATTATCATAACTGGCAAAAGGTTTGGGCATGAAGAGAAACCCCATTCCCAAACCCAGGTTTTTATAACCGACACCCCCCTGCAGGCCAACAAAAAACCTTTGCCGATAATCTATTGTATCTGGGCACTCGTTGAATGAACTGATTAGTGCCAAGTCGTATCCTAATTTTAAATCGGCATATACCGACCAGCGGTAGCCGGGTGTCGAAAGGCGCGTCTCAAAGAATAACGGGGTAATACCGTCAATAGCACCGAACCCATAATAGATATCGTTTTGACTGCTATAGCCATATAGGCCCAATCCTGCACCAAGCATGACGTTTGGGGTCATTTGATACCCCCAACCCAGAGTAACAAGTCCTTGTCCATTGGTAGTACCACCTGCCTCGAAATGCAGCACCGCACCCGTGGGACGATAGACGGGGTCGTTGGAACTGGTGCTGAAACCGCCCTGCTGGCGGTTGGTGGCGCCCACCATCTGGGCATTGGCACAGGTTACCAACGTCAGCAGCGCGAGGGCTGCAATGACAATCTTCTTCATATAGCAGCAGGCTTTACTTGAGGTCGAAGTTCATCTTCCAGATGTTGTAGATGCCCTTTTCCGAGCCGCGCTGCGAGAGGAAGTAGATGCTCTTGCCGTCGGGAGCCCACACGGGCGACAGGTCGTGCCCCTCGTGGTAGGTGAGCTGCGTCAGACGGCTGCCGTCGGTGCGCACTACATAGATGTCCGTGTTCTCGTGCAGCCCCGGGCGCTTCGGAGTGTTCGACGTGCATAGTATCCATTGCCCGTCGGGCGAGAGCGAGGGGGTGGTGAACGAACGGTCCTCCTGGCTCAGGATGATGCTCTCGGTTCCCTTTACGTAGTTCACGCGCCAAATCTCATAGTTGTTGAACGAGTTCCGGCGGGCGCAGAGAAACTCCTCGTCGTTGATGGGCTTGGGCGACAGACCGTAGCAGTAGTTGCTGAAGGTGCCCGTCTCCAGGTTGTAGCTCCAGATGGAGAAGGTGTAGCCCTCCTGACGGGTGAAGAATATCAGTTTGCCGTCGGGCGAGAACTGGGGGCCGTAGTCGTACACATTGGTCGGTGACACCTGCTGCACCACCGTGCCCTGCACGGCACTGGTGAGGTAGATGGCACTATAGTTGTAGTTGCCCAGCTGCGCAAAGGCCAGCCGTTCGCCGTCGGGCGAGAAGGCCATGTCGCGCGCGTGGTTGCTGAAGGTGCGCTGCTGGGACACCGAACGGGCCGTCAGCTGCTTCACGAAGATGTTCGTCCGCCCGTTGTGCGACGCTTGATAGGCCAGCCGCTCCCCGTCCTGGGTGATGGCAAAGTAGGGGTTCGCCCACCAGTTCAGACGGCTGCCGTCGTAGCCGATGTTCGGCACGATGAGCTGCTCGTTCTCCTCGTTGGTAATCTTGGCGAAGGTGGTGCCTCCCTCCTCAGGAACGTACGACATTGACGTGTCGATTTTCACTGCACAGCCGGCTAGCAATGTGGCGGCCAGAAACACTAATGTTACTTTTTTACTCATAATTGCTGGTTATTAATGGATTAATAGGGTCTTTCTCCTGTACGGGTATAAAACAAAAAAAACGTCCCCTCACTTCTTTAGTGAAGAAACGGCACGGCATCAGGAATTATAAACGACGGCGTCGGGCCCCGCAGATTGGATTATTTTCTTCTGGGGAGGGGTAATAATCAGTATGTTATGAGTGTATCTAGTCATGTTCTCGCTTTAATTCACCGATGCAAAATTAGGAAGAATAAATGGATTGTGCAAATTAAATGTATTTTTTTTGAGGGACAGTAGAAAAAAACAAGTAGCGCTACGGTACAACCTTCATCCGTCGGATCCCATGCCCTCTGCCTTTTCAGTGGTTGTATTACGGTTGTTTTTTTACTGTTCTTTTACTGTTCTTTTAGTTTTGTAAAAGAACAGGAGTTAAATATATGAAAACCAACTAACATCGCGTGACTGTTCCCGCAAGGGTCTCACCCTGTGCTTTCATGTTGGGGTTGATGCCACTTTTACGGGGGTGTATTAAAAAAATTTTGCCGGTTTGGAAAAAGGTTGTATCTTTGCAGTCCGATTTGTGGGGTGGAAAGAGGTGTTTGAGTGTTGTAAATATTTAATTCATAAATAAATAAACAAAATGTACGCAATCGTAGAAATCGCAGGAAAGCAATTCAAGGTCGCCCAAGATCAGAAGATCTTCGTCAACCGTCTGCATCAGGACGAGGGTAGCGAGGTTTCTTTTGACACCGTGATGCTGAAAGACAATGATGGCAACGTCGAGGTTGGTAAACCTTACATTGCAGGAGCTAATGTGAAGGCCACTGTCCTCCGCCACCTTAAGGGCGATAAGGTTTTGGTGTTTAAGAAAATCCGTCGCAAGGGATTCCAGAAAATGAACGGTCACCGCGACTATCTGACCCAAATCAAGATTGATAGCATCAACTAAGTCTAACCGTTTAAAATCAAAAGAATATGGCACACAAAAAAGGTGTTGGTAGTTCCAGTAACGGTCGCGAAAGCGAAAGCAAACGCTTAGGCGTTAAGATTTTCGGCGGTCAGAAGTGCGTCGCCGGTAACATCATCGTCCGCCAGCGCGGTACGGCCCACAACCCTGGCCAGAACGTCGGCATGGGTAAGGACCACACGCTCTACGCCCTCATCGACGGTGTGGTGAAGTTCCACAAAGGCCGTGAGGACCGCTCGTACGTCAGCGTCGTCCCCGCCGAGTAAAACGCACCAACGTTAACAAAAAAAGCTCGCTGTAAAGCGGGCTTTTTTATTGTTGTGTCACGTACTCTGTCTGGTTGAGGAGGTGACGTACGCCTCATGCGGACACAGCACGCCGCATCCAGACAGTCAACAAAAGAAGAGGTCTCCCGCATGGGAGACCTCTTCTTTCTGTTGCTGTGTCGCGATTAACCCTCCTGGATAGCACCGGTGGGGCAGGCGCCAGCGCAGGTACCGCAGCTAACGCAAGCGTTCTCGTCGATTTTGTAGATGTCGCCTTCGCTGATAGCTCCGACGGGGCACTCATCGATGCAGGTGCCGCAAGCAACACAGATGTCAGTGATTTTGTAAGCCATTGTTC
>CAMJJD010000041.1 GCA_946406015.1 uncultured Bacteroidales bacterium
GCGTCCTCTGCGACATCAAGGAACCCGAACCCCCGATGCCCGCCGGCAACCCCGGCATGGGTGGAATGGGCGGAATGTACTAAACAAGTAGACAGTAGGCAGTAGTTAAGTAGTTAAGACAATACTGCTGTCATCCACAAAAACGAGGGAGCACCCAATCGGGTGCTCCCTTTCTTTATAAATAGAACACTCTCATTATGAGATTTAGTCATCCTTTGCAATTCTTGTGACAGCTACACTTCACACGTGCAGGATGCCTTCGGCGACGACAGTGGCGGTGCCACCGACGAAAATACGGCCATCGGCTTGGATGCGGGTGGCGACGACCGACGGGCGACCCATAGCCTCGCCCTGGACGAAAGCACATTCAGCCTCGGCACCCAGGTAGCCGTTCTGCTGCAAATAATAAGTCAACGAGGCGTTGGCCGTACCGGTGGCCGACTCTTCAGGAATGTCGTACAATGGCGCGAAGTCGCGCACGTGGGCGGTGTAGCCGTCTCCACCGAATGCAAAGGCGTGGATGCTGACTGCCTCGTGGCGCCGTGTGACCTCCTTCACGGCCTCCATGTCAGGCTGGAGCGACTGCAGCGTGGCCACATCGGCAATCGGAACCATCAAATCGGACAAGCCCGCATAGACTTTCTGCACGGGCATCGACGGCCGGCAACATTCCACCCCCAAGGCACGATAAACCGCCTCAGTCTCGGCCAGAGTCTCCACAATACAGGGGTTTGCCATCTGCATCATCACCTTTTCGCCCACTTGTATGAGAAGGTCTCCGGCCTTGGTGTGGCAGAGGCATTGCCCCGAGGCCAGCCCTTTCCCGTGCAGCAGGTAGAACGAAGCGATGGTGGCATGTCCGCACAGTTCCACTTCCGCCTTCGGGGTGAAATATCGGACGGTGAACTCCTGCGCGGAATGCCGGCGGACGAAAGCCGTCTCCGAATAGCGCAACTCGGCGGCGATGTTCAGCATCATTTCCTCTTCCGGGAAAACGTCAACTTCCAACAGAACCACTCCCGCCGGATTTCCACCGAACGGTTTGTCGGCGAACGCGTCAACGATATAATACTTCATCTTGCAGAACAATTGTTCCTCCGGCTTTATTGCACCTCCTCCAGTTTGAACCGCATCCGCCAGGTGTGGGCCTCCTCATTCCAGTCGTGGGAGATGATTTTGAATTGTCCTATCTCGGAGGTATTCTGCACGTGGGTGCCGACGCAGGCGCAGAGGTCGTAGTCGCCGATGCGCACCAGACGTAACGTCTCGCTGGCGTCGTCGGGCAGCTTCCAAAGGTCCACCTCCGGCGGCACCTCTCCCCTCTTCACGAACTCGTAGCTGACTGGCAGGTGCTGCGCTATCACCTCGTTCACGCGACGCTCAATCTCCTGTACCTGTTCTTCGGTCGGACAAGCATCGAGCAGATAGTCGCACTTGCTCTTCTTGCGCTCGATATGGGCATTCCTCGACCGCGGACAGGCGAACATCCGCACCATCGTTTGGTTCAATATATGCTCCGCCGTATGCATCGGAGGGTACTCATCCTTGTTGTGTTCGTTGAGGATAGGTTGTTGTTCCATGATATTCAATTTTCAATATGACTGACACGAACTCTGATAAGCCCTGATCACTTTGCGCGTGTCAAGGTTGAGGTTGAGATATACCACCGCGTCGCAGGCATCCCACATTCGACTGAAACCCACATGACACGTCGACCACCTCTCGAGGTCCATCTCGACTAACACACACCGTTCTCCCTCCTCGTTATAGTAGAAACCATAGGTCCGGAAATACTTCGTATAATTGTCGGGGTTTCCTATATAGCGGCGGTAACGGCCGAAGAGAGGAAGGATGTCGTCCTTCATTAACTCTGCAAGGAGCGCCTCAGCCTGCTGGACGTCGGTGAGGGTGGCGGTATAGCGTTTCGGGCTGATACCCACGGGCTCGCCCCAAAGGTCCTCGGAAACAACTTTATTGAACAAAGCCATCGATGCCGAGTCGTCACAAGGTACCAGCAGGTACCCTACGGTATGCGTATCGCTAATGCAGGAGTACACTTTGGCATACGAACTCTTCGCTTCCTCAAAGGGCACCATGCCGGTCACAGAGATGGGCTTCACATCGTACTCTATGACACCACTGAGCCATTTCTCCATTGTGGAGAGTTGTGAGGGTGTGGCGGTGGTGTTACCGTAGAGGTCGACATAGCCGAAGATGTGGTCGCTGCGGTCGTTGGGGTTGTCGGTAAAGAACTGGAAGAGGTCGGCGGTGATGGGGATTAGGCTCTCATAGGGACCACTGATTGCCGGCCGCGATGCCGAGCCCTGTAGTTTTTCGACAGGCATCCATCCACTTTTGTCGAGTTTGCGCAGGCGACCATGCTTGAACGGCTTCAGATCGTGATGGTTTTCCTCAAGCCAGTGGTGCAGATATGGTGCATAACAACCTGCCGTACAAGTACCATCGTGCTCAATTTCCATTGGTACCACCCATCGCATTTCTGTGTCGATAAGACCCATCTTTTCTTTGCTCAGTACGAGAAAGTAGGGCGAGTAGCGTTCGCCTACAATCTGCCTGTAAAAGATGTATTTGTCGGGAAGAAGTTCCTTGCCGTCGAGGGCGACAAGAACCTGCCAGTCGGTGCTGTCGGTGATAATGGCGAGATTGCAGTCGGGATAAAACTGGAAATCACGGACGCGATGGATGTCATACTGCCGCAGGAGTTGTTGGAGTTGGCCAATGCGGTGGCGGCTCTCTCCCTCCTGCCCGGAAGCGACGAGTGGCAACAGCAGAAAAATAAAATATACGACTCGTTTCATAATACCCCCTCCTTATTATGGGCATTCACAACGGATTCTTCCATAATCAATCTTCTTTATAGTTTACAAACTCCCAGTCGATGGGGGAGAAGTCGCTGGTGTCGTCCTTGTAGTTGGGGTCGGGCATGTACCACCAGAGGCTCTCGAAATATTCGCGCAGACGTTTGTCCTTGAACACATGGCCACGGTGGGCGAAAGGTAGGTTGCGCATCACCCGCAAGCGGAAGGCCTTGTCGACGGGCACCTCCAACATTCCCTCGTAGGGGCCCCAATCGATACGCGTGCTCCGGTCGTAGGTGCCACCTGTGACGCACCTATTGTCAACATAAATGCCCTCAATACCCACAGCAGTGATATACAACTCACTCCTGGGCGAAAAATCAGTCTTATGGAGTATTATAGCGCCGTTGCGGAGGCTCACCTCCGTGGGGTTGCCGTAGTGTTCCGGGCGGCGCAGCTTGCCCATGCCCTCGCAGACGGTGAAGTCCGTCCCGTCAAACACACTGTCGAAGACATAGAAATGCTTGGCGGTGCTGTCGGCACGAATCACCAGCGTGAAGTCATCAATTCTGCCTCCTGCCCACCGCGCGGCAGGCGTCAACTTGTATTCCACAATGAACGGGCTGCCCACATTGGTGGACATGCGGTAGACATAGCTGTGGTGCACACGGTTAAGGCCTGGCTGGAAATCAGCCTCGAAGTAGTAGACATACGAGAACGGGATGCCCTTGTCGAAGTCGAGGGGCTCGTCGCGCCCATCATCCTCGTAGAGCCAGTTGTTGTCCCACACATAGTAGCGCCGCGAGGTGTCGATTCTCACTATCGGCAAGGTATCCGCCACGCAGGCGGCATTGCGGTAGGCCAGCGCCTGGCCGTTCATCTCCACGGTGAACTGGCTGATGCTGGGGTGGCGCCCGTCGGCGTAGAACTTATAGTCGAAGTTGTAGGGTGGGTCGGCCTCGAAGCCCATCAGCAGGCGGCGCACCTTCGTCTCCGGATTCCAAAACTCGTACTGCACATCAACGCATGCGTAGCCGTTGTCCATCAAACTGATGGTCAGCACTTCCTTACGCACGCTGATGGAAGTCTCCTGCAGGGGCACCAACTGGTTTCCCTTGGTGTAGTAGGTGCCGTCGTTGGCCGTGGCGGTTACCGCCACTACCAGCACAAATAACAAGGAAACAATAGTCTTTTTCATGCTGCAAAAATACTAAAAAAATACCAATACAAGAAAAACATTTTGCCATGTGACCGAAAAATCGTACTTTTGCAGCCGATTATGGAAACAAACCCTCAACTTGAGACCGCACGGCGCTATGTCGAAAGCACGGGCGTGTCGCTCTTCCTCACAGGCAAGGCGGGGACGGGCAAGACGACCTTCCTGCACGACATCGTGTCCACCACCGCCAAACGGCGCGTGGTGCTGGCGCCCACCGGCGTGGCGGCCATCAACGCCGGCGGCGTCACCATCCACAGCTTCTTCCAACTGCCCTTCGACCCCTACCTGCCCGATGTCAAGGAACTGGTGACGGAATACCAGATGCCCGACCGATACAAGTCGCTCAGCAAGACCAAACTCAACATCATACGCACCCTCGAACTGCTCATCATCGACGAGATATCGATGGTACGTGCCGACCTGCTCGACGCCATCGACATGATGCTGCGGCGCTATCGCCGCTCGAGCCGGCCCTTCGGCGGCGTACAACTGCTGATGATTGGCGACGTGCACCAGCTCGCACCCGTGGTGACAGAGACCGAACGTCCTTTCATGGAGAAGGTCTACCCCACCCCCTACTTCTTCGCCAGCAAGGCACTGCAGCAGATCAACTACGTCACCATTGAACTCACCACCGTCTACCGCCAGCATGACGCCGCCTTCGTCGACCTGCTCAACCACGTGCGCGACAACAACATCGACCCCGCCACCCTCCAAGCCCTCAACAGCCGCGTCAGCACTCAAACAACCAAGCAATCAAGCAGTCAAGCAATAGTACTCACCACCCACAACCGGCAGGCCGACGCCATCAACCGACGCCACATGGAGGCGCTGAACGGCGAGCGGCGTGTCTTCGAAGCCATCCTCAAAGGCAACTACCCCGAGAAGTCGCTCCCCTGCGACCAGAGTCTCGAAATCAAAGTCGGCGAAAGGGTGATGTTCGTGAAGAACGACAGTTCCGGCGGACACCGCTACTACAACGGCATGCTCGGCACAGTCACCCGCTTCCTGTACGACAACGAGGAACAGATAGAGTATGTAGAGGTGATTAACGACGACGGCGACACCATCCAAGTGGGGCGCGAGACGTGGGAGAGCCTGAAATACAAGCTCAACGAGAAGACCAACGAGATAGAGCAGGAGGTGGAAGGCACCTTCAGCCAGTACCCCCTGCAGGCCGCCTGGGCCGTCACCATCCACAAGGCGCAGGGCCTCACCTTCGACCGCGTGGCCATCGACGCCGCCGACGCCTTCGCCTTCGGCCAGGTCTACGTGGCCCTCAGCCGCTGCCGCACCCTCGAGGGGCTCACCCTCACCACACCCCTCAACGCCGGCGTAGCCTTCAACGACCGCTCCGTCAGCCAGTTCGTCAGCACACAGCCCACCTTCGAACAAACCACCGAAGCCGCCACCAGCTACGAACAGCAATACCGTCTGGAGAAACTGATGGAACTCTTCGGCATCGACGACCTCGCGCGCCTCGCCGAGCGTCTGCAGGAGCACTACGGCAAACTCCGCAACCTCTTCCCCGACAAGGTGGAGCGCATGCTGCAGCTGGAGCAGTCGCTATCGACCCTGCAAGGGGTCAGCGAGAAGTTCAAGACCCAGCTGATGAGCCTCGACGAAACGGCGCAGAACGAGCGTGCCCGCAAAGGTGCCGACTACTACCGCATGCAGCTGCAGGCTGCCCGGAGTGCCTATGCCGCACTGCTCGACGTGGAGGTCGACAACCAAGAGACCGCCAAACAAATCAAGGAGAAAGGCGACGCCCTGCTCGAAGCGTTCGACCTCAAACTCGCCTGCCTCGACGCCGTCGTCAAAGAGGGCTACAGCGTCGCCGCCGTGCAGCGCGCCAAGGCTGCCGCCATGGTGAAAGAGGACAACGGGAAGGGCAAAAAGGTGAAGAGTCGGAAAAAGAAAGATATCCCCTACGACCTCACCTCGAGCGACGCCGACCTCGAGACCCTGCTGCGCCGTTGGCGCTCGGCCAAGGCCAAGGAACTGGGCCAGCCCATCTACATGGTGCTGCAGCAGAAGGCACTGCTGGACATCGCCGCCCACCGTCCCGTCACGCTCAAAGAACTGGCCACGATGAACGGCGTCGGCCCCGTCACCATTGAACGCTACGGCAAAGAGATACTCGACATCGTGGCCGACTTCAACGCCAGCGGACAGTAGAAAGCACAGAATCACCACTTTCCATTGCTGTTCTTTTAATGTTCTTTTAGAAAAGCAAAAGAACAGAAAACAAACACCTGTATATCAATAATATAAAATAGGGCGAAAATAATCTTTTTTGCCATGTCGGGGAAAGTGTGTATCTTTGCATTTTGTTTTGGAAAATTATTATTAATAACAAACAATATGAAGAAAACCCTTTTAAGCATTGCTACTATGGCAGTTATCGCTACCGGTTGTCAGCACAAGGCCCAGCTCACCTCGGGCATCAACACTGACAATTTCGACACCACGGCCCGTCTGGAGGACGACTTTTACCAGTTTGCCTGCGGCGGCTGGATGGCCAACAATCCTCTCGATGCCGAGCACTCGCGCTACGGCGCTTTCGACGTGCTGTCCGAGAACGCTCTGAAGAACGTCAACGAAATCATCGACTCGGTCTCCAAGAACGAGAACGAAGCCGGCTCGCTGGCCGACAAGATTGCCACCCTCTACAACATCGGCATGGACAGCGTGAAGCTGCAGGAGCAGGGCGCCGCCCCGCTGATGCCCTACCTTGAGGAAATCAACAGCGTGAAGACCCGCGAGGACGTATGGGCCGAGCTGCTCCGCATGCACAAGCGTGGCAACACCGTGCTCTTCGGCATCTTCGGCGAAGCCGACAAGGACGACGCCAAGATGTGCATCGCCTGGGCCTACCAGAGTGGCCTCGGTCTGGGCGACCGCGACTACTACCTCCTCGACGAGGGTAACAACAAGAATATCCGCGCCGGCTACGTCTCCCTGATGACCAAGGAATTCGCCATGGCCGGTTACGACAAGCTCAGCGGCAAGAAGGCCGACAAGCTGGCCCAGATGGTCATGACCTTCGAGACCCGTCTGGCCAAAGCCATGAACACCAAGCTTGAGAACCGCGACCCGCAGGGCACCTTCAACCGCTACACTGTGGAAGAGGCCGCCGCCTTCGCCCCCAATATCGACTGGAAGGGCTACTTCGAGACCATGAACATCATGGATGGCATGAAGAGCTTCAACATCGCCCAGCCCAAATACTTCACCGAGGTCAACAAGGTGCTGGCCGACACCGACGTGGAGACCCTGAAGGCCTACTTCGCCTGGCATGAGATCAGCAGCGCCGCCAGCTACCTGAGCGACGACTTCGTCAACGCCAACTTCGAGTTCTACGGCAAACTCATGAGCGGCCGCGAGCAGAACCGTCCGCGCTGGAAACGCGTCACCTCCACCGTCGAGGGTGCCATGGGCGAGGCTCTTGGCAAACTCTATGTCGAGCGATTCTTCCCCGCCGAGGCCAAGACTCGCATGGAAACCCTCGTGCAGAACCTCATCGAGGCCCTCGGCCAGCGCATCGACATGGCCACCTGGATGACCGACGCCACCAAGGCCAACGCCCACAAGAAACTCTCCACCATCTATGTGAAGATTGGCTACCCCAACAAATGGCGCGACTACAGCGGCCTTGAAATCAAGGACGACAGCTACTATGCCAACGTCATCCGCAGCAACGAGTTCGACATGGCCTACATGTTCAGCAAGATCAACAAGCCCGTCGACAAGGACGAGTGGCTCATGACCCCGCAGACCGTCAACGCCTACTACAACCCCACCACCAACGAAATCTGCTTCCCCGCCGCCATCCTGCAGCCCCCGTTCTTCCAGTTTGACGCCGACGAGGCCGCCAACTACGGTGCCATCGGCGTGGTCATCGGCCACGAGCTGACCCACGGCTTCGACGACCAGGGCCGTCAGTACGACGAACAGGGCAACCTGAACGACTGGTGGACCGAAGAGGATGCCAAGAACTTCGACAACAACAAGCAGACCCTCATCGACGCCTTCAACAACTGCATCGCCCTCGACGACCCCGAGCTGGGCAAACTCAACGGCAACGGTGAGCTCACCCTCGGCGAGAACATCGCCGACAACGGCGGTCTCCACGTGAGCTACCTCGCCATGCAGAACGCCATGGCCAAGAAGCAGGTCAACAAGAACGAGATGGACGGCTTCACCCCCGAGCAGCGCTTCTTCCTGGCCTATGCCGCCGTGTGGGCCTCGAACATCCGTCCCGCCGCTGCCCTGCAGCTCACCCAGATGGATGTGCACTCGCTGGGCCGCAACCGCGTGAACGTAGCCCTGCCGCAGGTGACCGAGTTCATCGACGCCTTCGGCATCAAGGAAGGTGACGGCATGTGGCTCGCCCCCGAGAAACGCGTCGTGCTCTGGTAGTATCGAAGCGCCTCTTTCTTAAGACTTTACTATCACGTTCGACTCACCTTCTTCTCGAAATCGAGAAGAAGGTGAGTCGAACGCTTTATATACAACTGATAATTAGTGCACCTTGAAACCATCTTTTGAGTTTTTTTTATTGCAGGCACAATAAAGAGAAAGAGGACTCGTTATTACAATTTATAATTTAAAATGCCATGAAGCGCATCTTGATAATACTAACACTGCTATCAATCTACAGCATCAGCAATGCGCAGCAGTACAAAATTGTAGTGCAGCCCGCGGGGCTGGACGACACGATGCTGTATATTGGTCGCCATTACCGTGACGAAGTGCAACTGCTCGACTCGACGCGCCATACCTCCAAGGGGTATCTCTTCCGTGGCAAGCAGACCTCTCCGCGTGGCATCTACGCCCTCGTCAGGCAGGACCGCAAGACGGTGCTCACCGACTTCCTCATCGACGACAGCCGCTCGTTCACCCTCTCGGGCGACGCCTCCATGTCGGCCGCCAGCATCAAGGTGAAGGGCAGCAAAGCCAACCAGCTGATGTTTGAATACATGGCCACCGACCAGGCCGCGCGCCACGAGCAAGACAGCCTGCGCAAGATCAACGACCAGGAAGCGATGGATGCACTGGTGGCCCGCATGCAAGCATACATAGAGCAAACCGAACGCATCGGGAAAGACAACCTATACCTGAAGCTCCTGAACATGTGTGACCCACCGGAGGTGCCCGACAGCGTGGAAGACAAAGCCTACTACTACCGCACCCACTACTGGGATCCTCTGTTTAGTTCGGAAGTCGGAAGTCGGAAGTCAGAGGTAGCTGACGCATCAAATAATTCCGACCTCCGACCTCTGACCTCCGACCTCATCTACAGCTCCCAGCTGTTCAACAAGATGAACTACTTCTTCTTCGGCATGCTCTACCGCGCCGACGCCGACACCATCAGCAAAGAGATTGACCGCCTGATGGCACACATCGGCGACGACACGGCCATGGCGCGCTACGTGCTGCAGTTCATCGAGCCCCGCTACTACCGCTCCACCCGCAATATCGGATGGGACGCCGTATGGTGCCATATCGCCAGCGAATACATCCTCAAGGGACGCTGCCCGTGGATGCGCGAGAGCGAGCTCTACCTGGCACGCCAGAACTACAACCGCATCAGCAAGAGTATCATCGGCGCCCACGGGCAGGAACTGTGGATGCTCGACACCACCCAGATCGACGCTCCCGAACACTGGCATTCGTCGCACCGCCAGCCGGCACGCTACGTCATCCTGTGGTTCTGGGACCCCGACTGCCACCACTGCCAGGAGCAAAGCGCCGAACTAAAGGTGCTCTACGACTCGCTGCAGACAGCCCCCGACCGCCGCTTCGAGGTCTACGCCGTGGGCTACGACAGCGACGTGGAGAAATGGAAACGCTATGTCAAGGAACACGAGTTCCGCTGGATTAACGTGGGCGGCCCTCATGTCAACATCGACTACCAGGAGGCCTACAACGTACACGGCGCCCCGACAATGATTATACTCAACGAGCATCGCGACATCATAATGAACAAGGTGCTGCCGGTGAAGAGCCTGCTGCAGTTCCTTGACAACTATGAGAAGAGGAGTAAAAGAGTGGAAGAGTGAAAGAGTGGAAGAGTGAGGAAGTAAAAAAGTATAGGAGTAAAAAAGGAGAATGGATATTATCAACATATTGCCCGACAGTGTTGCCAACCAGATAGCGGCCGGCGAGGTGGTGGACCGTCCCGCCGGTGCCGTGAAGGAGCTGCTGGAGAACTCGATGGATGCCGGCGCCACCCAGATCGACCTGGTGGTGAAGGATGCGGGGCGTACGTTGATACAGGTGGTCGACAACGGCAGCGGCATGAGCGACAGCGACGCACGCCTCTGCTTCGAACGGCACGCCACCAGCAAGATACACCGTGCCGACGACCTCTTCGCCATCCACACCATGGGCTTCCGTGGCGAGGCGCTGGCTTCCATCGCCGCCATCGCCCAGGTGGAACTGCGCACGCGACAGCACGACAGCGAGCTGGGCACACAGGTGGTGATTGAAGGCTCGCACATCGTCAGCCAGCAGCCCACGGTATGTCCCGCCGGCACCTCACTGTCGGTGAAGAATCTCTTCTTCAATGTGCCGGCCCGTCGCAACTTCCTGAAGAAGGACAGCGTCGAGTTCAGCCATATCGAGGAGGTGTTCCGCCGCGTCACATTGATACATTACGACCTCGGATTCACACTTTCGCATAACGGCAAGGTGGTCTACGACCTCAAAGCCGGCACCCTGCTGCAGCGCATCGCAGGCCTCTACGGCAACGCCTACAAGGAGCGCATGTTCGGTGTCGAGGAGGAGACCGACCTGGTGAAGATACGCGGCTTCGTGAGCCGTCCCGAGTTCAGCCGCCGCACCCGTGGCGAGCAGTACATCTTCGTCAACGGGCGCTACATCAAGCACGCCGCCCTCAGCGCCGCCGTGGAGCGCGCCTATGGCGACCTGCTGCCCGACCACTGCTACCCCAGCTACTTCATCGGACTCACCGTCGACCCGTCGAAGATCGACATCAACATACACCCCACCAAGACCGAGGTGAAGTTTGTGGACGAACACGCCCTGTTCGCCATCCTGCGGTCGGCTGTCAAGCGGTCGCTGGGCCAGTTCAGCCTGGCCACCGAGCTCAGCTTCGACACGCCGGAGGAGTTCAACCTGCCGCCGGCACCCAAAGGGTATGTGCCGCCGGCGCCGCACCTCAAATTCGACCCCGACTACAACCCCTTCCGCGCCAGCGGAAGCCAGACCAAGATAAAACTAGACAATCTGGAAAGACTGGAGAAAATAGAAAATCCAGAGAATCCAGAGCCTTTAGTTCCTCCCGAAAAAACCGAACGCCCCGTAGCGCCTGCTGCAGGCGCCTGCCTGCAGATACAGGGTCGTTATATCGTCACCACCCTCTCGTCGGGCATGGCCCTCATCGACCAGCAACGCGCCCACGAGCGGGTGCTCTACGACCGGCTGACGCGTTGCAGCGGCGGCCAGCCGTCGTCACAAACGCTCATGTTCCCGCTGCAGTGCCGTTTCTCGGCAGCCGATGCCGAGATGCTGGGTGAGCTGCTGCCCGACCTCAAGCAGTATGGCTTCGACCTGTCGCCGCTGAACCAAACCACCTTCGTGGTCAGCGCCACACCGACCGACCTCAAGGAGGGCGACCTGCAGGCACTGCTGGACCAGATGCTCACCGACTACAAAGGCTCCACCATGCAGAAATTCAGCCACCGAAGCGAGAGCCTCTGCCTCTCGTTGGCACGCCAGATGGCCGTCAAAGCCGGCACCATCCTCTCGCAGGAAGAGATGCAACAACTGATGGCCGACCTCTTTGCCTGCCCCATGGCCGAATTGTCGCCCTCGGGCAAACGTATCATCACCATCGTCAAACCCGAAGAACTATTGAAGTAAACTATAAACTATAAACCGTAAACTGTAAACCGTAAACTGTAAACTTCACCATGGCCCAATACCAACCACAAGGATACCGTCTGTTGCCACCGGCAGTGAAGCACCTGCTCATCATCAACGTGCTCTGCTACCTGGCCTACTATGTGATGGCCCGCCAACATATCATCGACCTCAACTATTGGCTCGGCATCTGGACACCCGCCTCCGGGAACTTCCGCCTCTGGCAGCCGCTGACCTACATGTTCATGCACGGCTCGCTCGACCACCTCTTCTTCAACATGTTCTCCCTTTGGATGTTCGGCGCGGTACTGGAACGCTATTGGGGCACACGGCGGTTCCTCTTCTACTACCTCGTCTGCGGCATCGGCGCAGGTCTGCTCAACCTGCTGGTACCAGGAATACACGTCAGCGTGGGTGCCTCGGGAGCCGTCTACGCCCTCCTGTTGGCCTTCGGTATGATGTGGCCCAACGAATACATCTACCTCTACTTCCTCGTACCTATCAAGACCAAGTGGTTCATCATCGGCATGATAGCCATCGAACTCTTCGAGGGCATCTTCCGCAGCTACGACGGCGTGGCCCATTTTGCCCACCTCGGCGGCATGCTCATCGGATTCCTTCTCATCCTCTATTGGCGCAAACACCCCTTTTCTAGAATATAAACAAAACTCAATAACATCATGAAAAAAAGTCTATTATTAGTCGCCATGCTCTCACTGCTGGCCACCTCGTTCGCTCAACAGAACAATGTCTTCGACATCCACTACAATTGGGACAAGATGCTCGCCTACTCCTATCAGCCCGGCTATCCCTACGGCGTTGGCCTGGCTGGAGGTTCATTTATGTCGTTCGGCTTCAGTAACGGAGAGATCACCTACGGTGCCAATCCTAACCTCCCCGTTGATCCTAACGATTACTATGAGCCGACCTGGTCGTTGCGTTTTGGCTGGGTAGGTTATTCCTTCGACGAGGACGTCACCGGATGGGGTGCTGTCACCTTCCGTCCTTTTGTGAACTTGGGTATGGACTTCATGAAGCACAACACCATGACTGCCTCTGGAATGGATACCAAAACCAAGACCTACTTCACCTTCGCCCCGTCGCTGGCGGTGAATGTCTATATGCTCAACTTCTTCGTGGGCTATGAATTCGTCCCCCGCTTCAAACAGCTCAACGGTCTCAACTTCGGCGTGGGCTTCTCCATCCCGCTCAAATCCAGCAAGCCAGCCGAAAAAAGCAATGTAATACACATCTAATTATATGGAATTAGCATCGAAATACGACCCTCGTGCCATCGAGGAGAAATGGTATCAGTTCTGGCTTGACAAGAAACTCTTTCACTCCGAGCCCGACAACCGCGTGCCCTACACCATCGTCATCCCACCACCCAACGTGACCGGCGTGCTGCACATGGGTCACATGCTCAACAACACCATCCAGGACGTCCTCGTGCGCCGCGCACGTATGCAGGGCAAGAACGCCTGCTGGGTGCCCGGCACCGACCACGCCTCTATCGCCACCGAAGCCAAGGTGGTGAAGATGCTCGCTGAGAAAGGTATCGACAAGCGTTCCCTCTCCCGTGAGGAGTTCCTCAAATACGCATGGGAATGGAAAGAGCAGTACGGCGGCATCATCCTCAAACAGCTCCGCAAACTGGGCGCCAGCTGCGACTGGGACCGCACCGCCTTCACCATGGACGACATCCGCTACGAGAGCGTCATCCGTGTCTTCAACGACCTCTACAACAAAGGCCTCATCTACCGCGGAGTGCGCATGGTCAACTGGGATCCCCAGGCCCTCACCGCCGTCAGCGACGAGGAGGTGGTCTACAAGGAGAGTCACGGTAAGCTGTTCTACTTGAAATACTACGTCGAGGGCGAGAACAAATACATCGTCGTCGCCACCACCCGTCCCGAGACCATCATGGGCGACACTGCCGTCTGCGTGCACCCCGAGGACGAGCGCTACCAGTGGCTCAAGGGCAAGCGCGTCGTCGTGCCCGGCGTGGGCCGCGTGGTGCCCATCATCATGGACGAATACGTCGACCGCGAGTTCGGTACCGGCGCCTTGAAAATCACGCCCGCCCACGACATCAACGACTACAACCTCGGCATGAAGTACGGCCTCGAGAGCATCGATATCTTCAACGACAACGGCACCCTCAACGAACATGGCGGCAAGTACTGTGGCATGGACCGCTTCGCCTGCCGCAAGGCCATCATGAAAGACCTCGAGGAGGCCGGCCTCGTCGAAAAGATAGAGGACTACACCAACAAGGTGGGTCACAGCGAGCGCACTGACGCTGTCATCGAGCCCAAGCTCAGCGCCCAGTGGTTCCTCAAGATGGAAGGCCTCGCCAAGCGCGCCCTCGAAGTGGTCGAGGACGACACCATCCGCTTCCACCCCGCCAAATTCAAGAACACCTACCGCCACTGGCTGGAGAACATCAAGGACTGGTGCATCAGCCGTCAGCTCTGGTGGGGCCACCGTATCCCGGCTTGGTATCTTGACGTGAACGGCCGCGTGGAAACCATCGTGGCCCTCAACGAAGAGGAAGCCAAGAAGATTGCCGCCGAGAAATACAACTACACCGGCGCCCTGCGTCAGGACGAGGACGTGCTCGACACCTGGTTCAGCAGCTGGCTCTGGCCCATCTCCCTCTTCGACGGCATCCGCAACCCCGACAATCCCGAGATTAAATACTATTACCCCACCGCCGACCTCATCACCGCCCCCGATATCATCTTCTTCTGGGTGGCCCGTATGATTATGGCCGGCGAGGAATACCGCAAGGACGTACCTTTCCACAACGTCTACTTCACCGGTATCGTGCGCGACAAGCTGGGCCGCAAGATGAGCAAGCAGCTCGGCAACAGCCCCGACCCCATCGAGCTCATCGAGAAATACGGCGCCGACGGCGTCCGTATGGGTATGCTCCTCACCGCCCCTGCAGGCAACGACCTGCCCTTCGACGAGAGCATTTGCGAGCAAGGCCGCAACTTCAGCAACAAGCTGTGGAACGCCCTGCGCCTCGTCAGCGGCTGGCAGGTGGGCGACATCCAGCAAAGCCAGGAGAACGCCGTGGCCGTCCAGTGGATGGAGCAGCGCATGGCCCAGGTGCTCGAAGAAATTGAGAAGGACTTTGACCAGTATCGTCTCAGCGAAGCCCTCATGGCCACCTACAAGCTAGCTTGGGACGACTTCTGCTCGTGGTACCTCGAGATGGTGAAACCCGCTTACGGCAACCCCATCGACCGCGAGACATACGACGCCACCATCAGCATCTTCAGCCGTCTGATGCTCCTGTTGCATCCCTTCATGCCCTTCGTCACCGAAGAGATATGGCACGCTCTAATGAGTCTAAAAATCGAAAAGTCAATGAGTCAAAAAGACAAAGAGGCCGAAGGCAAAGACTCTTCGACTATTAGACCTTCAGACTTTTTGACCCAAAACTACAGCATCATGAACCAGCACATGCCCACCAGCGTCTTCTTCGACCAGCGGATGCTCGACGAGTTCGACAGCGCCCGCGAAGTCATCGCCGGCGTGCGCAACATACGCAACACCCGCAACCTCTCGCCCAAGGAGGCTCTGGAGGTCTCGTTCATCGCTGCCGACGACCGCTACCGCTTTGCCCGTTTCGACGGCATCGTGCGCAAACTGGCCAATGTCAGCACCATCAGCGAGGTGAAGGAGAAGCCTGCCGGTGCCCTGAGCTTCATGGTGGGCACCATGGAGTGCTTCGTGCCCATGCCCGAGAACGTCAACAAGGACGAGGAACTGAAGAAACTGCAGGAAGACCTGAAGTACGCCGAAGGATTCCTCGCCAGCGTGCTGAAGAAACTCAGTAACGAGAAGTTCGTCAATGGCGCCCCTGCAGCCGTCATCGAGAAGGAGCGCAACAAACAGCGCGACGCCGAGACCAAGATTGCCGCCCTCAAGGCCCAGATCGAGGCCCTTGGCTGACCCCTGACGACACCCTAAAACGAGAGGGGCCGCGCTTCGCGCGGCCCCTCTTTTCGTCCTCATTTCTTCGGTACTTCTTCGGTATTTCTTCGGTAAATATCGAAGAAATACCGAAGAAAGCACCGTAAATATACTGAGAATAAACAGATTCATCATCCCGATTTCGTGCACATAACAGGGCCCGCGCTGACGCGCGGGCCCTGCTTGTTTCATTTCATAGTTGCACAGTTAATGTTCTGTCGCTTATTTTACGACCTATAGGTCTTTTTTTCTGCCATAATAACGTCCACATTCTTTTTTATTGTACAGGCGTCGCAAGCATTGCGGTAAGCGCAGGTATTTGTTATTTCACGCTGCAAAGATATACATTATTTTCTTTCTGACAAAATATAATTGCCGTTTGTTGCAGGGGAGTAAAACCTATAAGCTATTTTATTCGCATAAGAATGATGCCTTTGGCATCGGTGTCACCCGTAACATTTCCGCTCCGCCTCATCTACTCGGCTCGGATTCGTTGTATCACCAGGAGTCTATTTGCTGCATCAGTTCATACGCAGGCCGCACCGACGCCAACCTCGTGAGACGGTTCCACTCCTTGCCTTCTTCTACTGCATCCATAAATGCTTTCACCTCGCCATAGAAGCCTTCTGACACCAAGGTGCTGGCCTCTGGAATCGGAGAGAACGTCTCGCGCCGATAGAGGATCCACTCCGATGCATGACGGCGGAATACCTTTTCCACCGGGACACCCACCAAGGAAGGCGGGATGGGTGTGCATGTAAGCCGTTCCGTGCCCTGCAGGTGGTACACCCCTTGCCGACCGACGACGGTCAACTCCTCCATCGGATGCTGCCAAGAATAGTCGGTCGAAAGCTCCAGTGCCCCGGCAACCGACTCATGGAGCAGGTGCACCAACAGCGTTCCCTGCCCCGACCGGACGACACCGACGACCTGGGCGGGTCCGAACAAAAAAACCACGAGGTCGAGCGGGTGGATAAACAGATCGGTCAACGCGTTGCCTTCCGGGTAAGCACCAGTGCAATAGCGCAAAGTATAGTGTTCCAAACTCCGGTGCCGTAAGTGGCGTACCAGTGTCTGTACGGCAGGAGCATACCGTTTCTGCAAACCGACTTGCACCCGTTGGCTCGGTAAAGTAGCCAGATGGTCCAGCTCGGCCAGTGTGCGGCAGGGGGGCTTTTCTATGAAGAGAGCCTTGCCGCTTTGCAGCACCTGGCAGGCCAAAGAATACTGTGCCCTAGGGGGCGTGGCGACAAAGACCGCCTCCACCTCCGGATCGGACAGAACCGGGTCGAGACTATGGACTACATGCACGCCCGGGAAGCGTTGTTCTACAAGATGGACCAAACGGGTTGAGTGCAAACAGATATAGCGCAACGGTACACGAAGTTGCTCAATTACAGGGTAAAGATTGGTCAGGCTGTGGTGACCTATGCCGACAAAAGCCACCGGACGCGAATAGCGACAAGCAAGCATTCCGGCCGTCCGACAGCGTTTGAATGTGGTAATTAATTCTGCGTACATAACCTTAGCTTTTTGATAAACTGCCGGTACGTAATCGCCTTATCTTCCGTCCAATGGTAGTCCCCATAGACCTTGCGCAGGAGCGCGCGTGGGAAAAGACGCTCGAGGTTGGAGAGCAAAATGATATCGTACTTCCGATGGAAGTTTATCCAACAGGCGTTACAGTTGGCACCATAGTGTCGCTGAGTGCGACAGGTCTGCTGCGAGTTGAATATCTCATCCAGGGACTGCTCCTTGATATTGCCGATAGTAACGTCAAGATTCTGGCACAGCGGTACGTCACCGTTACTATGTACCACCAGCTGGCTGCGGATGCTCAAACACGGCAGGCACAGATGGCCAGTGCGCCACGACTCATACAGCGCCAGATAGTCGTAATTCTGATCCGTTTGGCGAATATCGTCCGGAATGTGCGACGCGAAGTCCTCGGCAGGCAACAAACCCTGCGTGGTATCAAAGAACGACATGGTTCCATAGATACCCACACGAAGGTCAACCTCAAGGCGGTTTGCCACTTCCGATACATACTGCATGTCCTCGAAACTATTCCAAGGCGACAGACAGAACATCAACGAGATGGGCACATGGTGCCTCAATCGTTCGGCCGACCTTATCACACGGTCATAGCCATCTACGCCACGCATACGCAAATACGTCTCTCGCGACCCGTCGAGCGAGAGATAGAGATGCCGTGGCGGATGACGCAACACCAATTCCTCCAAACGCTCGGGGGCAAGGCCATTGCTGAGAAGTGTGAAGTTGGGGTGACACTGTCTGAGCCATGCCATGATCGCCTCGGCTTGAGGATGAAATATAAACTCCCCCCCTTCAAGTCCGATGGTGGTTTGGCGCGACACACAACGGCTCCGGACCATCCGCTGAATATCATCGAGCGTAAGGTGCTCATGGGGTTTGCGCCAGATTGAGCAGTGCCGGCAGCGCGACTGACAGGACGTTGTGGCATAGATCATCAGCTGTGCCAACTTCTTGTGCCGTGGACGAATAGTGTTGTTCAGGTAAAGGCCACCATTGAACAGATAATCATTCATGTTATACATTTCCTTGTCGTTTATGGGTGTTCTACTTGTATTTCTATACCAGTAGAGACCCTAAACGGAAGGAAGACTGCACCGAAGGTCAAAAAAGCACACGCAATCCCATAGGGATGGCGGGCAATAGCCGATGGCTGTCAATATATGTGGTCGGCATCGAGTCCGTGCAAAGATAGTAGCGCAACGAGGGTTCCACATAGAGGCTCACAGCGGGCGAAAGGTGCCACTGCAGACTGACTCCCGCCCCGACAGAGCCCATTGCATTGTTTCTTAATGCCACTCGCTTATGCAACTCCACATTCTGATTGACAATATAATCGGTTGCAATGGATGCATGGAGTGGCAGATG
>CAMJJD010000042.1 GCA_946406015.1 uncultured Bacteroidales bacterium
TTGGCAATCTCCATGAAGTAGGTGCTGCCCACGCCCACGCTCAGCTCGATGCGGCTGGCCACGCGGTGGGCCTTGCAGCCCATGTCGGTCAGTCGGGCCACCAGCTCGTTGGCCGCTGCCAGGCCGAAGCCCAGCTCCTGCACGATATTGGAGCCGGCGTTGTGCAGCACACTGCTGTTCACCGTCAGCACGCGGAACTTCGGCAGCGCCTCGTGGGCGTACTCCACCAGCTCTTTGGCCATCTCCAGGTCGCCCTCCTCGCCACGGTGGAATCTGCCGTGCTTCAAGGCGTAGCGGAACATGTCGAAATCGCACGAGCCGCAGAGCTCCTTCGGGTCGTAGCCGTTCTTCTTGGCATATTCCACATACAGCTTCAGCAGGCCGAGGTAGTCCTGCGAGCACATGAAGTTGATGCTCACGGCGTTGATATAGATGCCTTTCAGCAGCACCGCCAGGTCGTCGACCGACTGCACCCCCTTGGCGCAGAGGCCCAGCGACGTGGCGCCGCGCTCCACGGCGTCGAGGGCGATGCGGTTGGCCTCGGCCAGGTCGCGCACGTGGATGTCCTGACGCACCTCCCACACATTGCCGCCACCCTGGTGGCCGCGGGTGAAGGGCGCCTGGCCCGGATTGCTCTCCAGATACTCAAGGCCTTCCAGGTTCTCGGCACGGTAGTAGGGCTTCACGTTGAAACCCTCGATGGTGTGCCACACCAGCTTCTTGTCGTAGTCGGCCCCTTTGAGGTCTTTATTGATTACCTCCTCCCATTTCTCGGTCGAGACGGGCGGGAATTCGCTGAATAACTTGTTGTCTTCCATTATATTGTATCGTTTGTTTGCAACTGTTTGTAAGAAGCAAAGATACGAAAAAAATCCATATTATTATGAATTTATTCAAAAATATTCTTTCTTTGTTCCCCGTCTACGCCATAGAAATGCTAATTACATCGTGCACGATTCAATTCCGTAATCCCTCCGTTCGCCCCGCCCTCCTCTCCGACACTTCTCCGTATCAACTCCGACACAACTCCGACGATGGTCCGACTGCAGTCGGACAAAACGCGTGGTTTTCACGTAGTTGACCTTGTGTTTGTGCCAAGTTTCTGGAAACCATGCTTTTGTTGTTTATGCGCCGCCATCGGCCCCGTTCACCCCCTGTCGGCCACTTGCTGCGAAATGTCCTCTGCACCGCCATCATGAAGTTGCAGATAAGTCGTGCACGATTGATTGTTGAGGCTGTTTTTCCGGACACAGGTGTGTTTCGGTAAAGAGGGAAAAGGACGAGAACGTCAATTGTCGTTGTTTGATCGGAGGTTATCGGTTGTCTGTATTTTGTAATGTGTTTTGATTCAATGTCTTGTGTTTTTTATTTGCAAAAATCGAAAATTCTTTGTACCTTTGCATCGTCTAAATCCAATAAAACCACAAATAATATGAAACACAAAATTCTCCTGTTCAGCGCATTAATTACAATAGGCGTGTCGGTTCAGGCGCAGTATACCACAATGGTGACAAAGGATTTTACCTCCTGCGCTTCTTTGGATGCGAACAAAATGAGGGTGCGGGACTGGCCCGGAACAAAATTTGCATTGACGTATTCCCAGTTGGATGGCGGTGGGGTTTTCCAGGCGATAGACCATAGTGCGTTTACGGGCGGAGGCACCACCCCATTACCTCTGTTTGAAGTAAAAATTCCGTCGAACCTAAGCGCCGTCGGCGACTTCCGCATCATAGGCGATTATGTGTGTTTCCATGGGATGAAGGACTCTGGCGCAGCCCCCTATTTTTCCACATCCTATCTGGGTTTTTTCGATATTAATGATTTGGTTTCCGGAGGCATGGTGAATTATAAATTGATAAAAATTGACAGTGGAGGAATTGAACGAATAGAAGGCTTTTGCGACAGCTATGGGTTCAAGGTTTTTGCCATAGGTTCTCGCATAAAAAACATCAGTGGGCAATACCGCACTTTTTATGCCATTTATGAGGTAGATAATCCGCCAATGGCCACAGGCTATACAGGCAAGTACACAATTGTTTCCCAACAGGAACCTTGGAATGAGTTTTTCGAGGACATCGTCGTGCTGGACGATCGGGTGGTGTTTGTCTGTTCCCACCATTTTTATAGTATCCTTCCATACGGTTACTACGGTCCCATTGAGATGAGATGGGTGCACAAGTCGTTGGGCATCATTGACACCCAAATAGAAACTAGGTATTATCAAACATCCACGGCGCCATTGCCGGAAAGGGAAATCAACAGCCGCATACAGGCTAAGCCTATCAGTGGAGACCAGTTCGTTATCTGCTATACTAATTCGAATCAAACGACTGGAGTTTCCACGCGTCGGGTGCGGGTGTTCGATGCGAATTTAGACAATATTAACTCGCAGGAATTCTCCATGTTCGGCAAAGAGGATATGTATGAGATGGCTTATAACAGGGGGAATGAAACGTTGACGGTGTTGGAGCCGGACGGTGTGTCGTCCCGGTTTGTATTCGTTCATCCCTTGAGTGCCAACGCATACAGTGCATTGACACTGAACGACCCTGACAATGTTTATTTCTCACTCGATACCGTTTCGAGTAAAGAGTTAATCTCGGTAAGGGAGAGAGGCTGGTTGCTGCAATATGCCGACAGGCTGTCTGTCGACCCCGCCGTGACCGTAAACGCATGTCTGGATAATGGAGAAGAGAAGGTTACAATTGTGCCGCAACTCGAAAAGCATGATTTCTTGGATACATTATCTCCTTTTCTTTATATTCAAAATATTAATTCAACGGAATTAGTGTCTACATGTTCAGTCGCTATTGTTTGCAAATCGTATTAATTCAATAAATGCTATGAAGAGGTATTTCGCTTTGATAATGTTTGTTGTTTGTACAGCCAATGCCATGTCCCAGGACACGGTGCGGGAGGGGGATCCGTGGTATTTGTTTTGGCCACACCCCGAACCTGTTTCTTTTTCTGTGGAGGCAGGGATTTCAGTAGGTCAATATATAACACGTTTTGTTGGAAATGCAAAGGATACCATCGATGTGTATGGCGTAGCAATTCCGATGAAGGGCAGGATGCCGTACGAAGAGGAGAGAGTGGCTCGTTCGTTGGTTATGTGCCCGACAGCGGTACTCTACCATCAGATATTGGGTGGGAATCCTCCAACGGTTACATTCGTTGATTCCGCCAATGTGCACGGATTGCTGAAGGAAGGCATATTTAAGTTTGAATTGGCGGATGGTACTTCTCGTGTTACGAAATGCTATGAGTTCTATTTTGATACTCCGCATCGTTTTGTTTCTCCCGCCGATTCTTTCTATGTAGGCCATCTATGGCCAGAAAGCAGGCTTGTTGTTTATCGGGACTGGTATGTTGGAGTATGGGATCCAACCCTGGTAAATGAGGATTGGATGCGTCATGTGGGGACTCTGCCAAACATGCAAGGAGCTAAATTGTGGTACGTGTCTTCATCAGGTGGTGGAGAATATCCTTCATTAAGGAATGCAACTACTCCTGCTTGGGGCGCTGTTTTCCCCATCATTGGTCTTCGTTGCACGGCACCGATATTGAAGCTTGTGGGGCACGGTGGTGACTCGGTGACGGTGGGCTGGTGGCAGGTCGAGGGCGGCGAAGCCTATGAGCTCTCGCTGGGCACCTACGGCAGCGACCCCGACACGGGCCTGCTGGTGACGCCGGCCGACAGTGTGCACACCTTCACGGGGCTGCAGAGCGACACCCTCTACAGCATCTGGGTGCGCAAGGCCTGCCGCTACACGACGGAAGGGTACGACACGCTGGTGTGGAGCGACTGGAGCCGTCCGCTGGTGTGCCGCACGTCGGTGGGCATCGGGGAGGTGTATGACGGTGAAGGATTGCACGTGGCGGCACAGGACGGCTGCGTCGCGGTGCAGGGGCTGGCCAGTGGCGAGCGGGCCGAGGTGTACGACATGAAGGGGAACCGGGTGGCCACGCTGGCGGCCGACGGACGGACGGCGCCGCTGCCGCAGGGCGTCTACCTGGTGCGCACCACCGCGGGCCGTGCCCGCAAGGCGGTGCTCACACGCTGACACATTTGCTGATTGTCATTACAGAGAAGGACTTATATCTTACCCGCTTGTTCCCTATTCAGTCGCTGTTGTTTGCAAATCGTATTAATCCGAATATGTTATGAAACGGTTTTTCGCTTTGATAATGTTTGTTGTTTGCACTGCCAATGCCATGTCCCAGGACACGGTGCGGGAAGGAGATTCGTGGTATATGTTTAAATCTCATGGCGATATAGATCGTGTTGATTCCACTCATGGTGTGTATTATTATGGAACCCATATTATTCAGCAGTATGGGAATGTGCCAGATACTATAGCGGTGTATGGGGTTGCCTATACGGTGAACCGTATACCTGTGGAAGAGGATTATTTGAGAGAATCCGTCACCATGACTCCGACAATGGCGCTTCTCAACCACGAAGCCCACGGAAACCCTCCGACGGTGTCGCTGATTGATTCAACCAATGTGTTTGGTCTGCTGAAGCAATGCAGGTTTGCCTATCAGGTGACGGAGAATAAAGATCCCGAGGTTGTACCCTGCTATGAATTCTATTTCGACAATCCCCATTATTTCGTTCTTCCATCCGATACATTTTATGTGGCGAGCTACTGGTCCGCTGAACGTTATCGAGCTTATGATGCGTGGGTTAGACAATTAAATGCCATGGGCCAGTCCTACTACTGGATGAAGACTATTGACGCAAGAATGAATCAGGTTACACCCAATATAGAGGCATGGGAAGGAGGCGGTAGTTATGGCGATGACATCCTTGGTTCACTTATATGGAACCCTGGTTTTTTTACAGATAGATGGGGAGGTCTTTTCCCGATAGTGAACCTTCGTTGCACGGCACCGGGGATGCAGCTTGTGGGGCACGGTGGCGACTCGGTGACGGTGGGCTGGTGGCAAGCAGAGGGCGGCGAAGCCTATGAGCTCTCGCTGGGCACCTACGGCAGCGACCCCGACACGGGCCTGCTGGTGACGCCGGCCGACAGTGTGCACACCTTCACGGGGCTGCAGAGCGACACCCTCTACAGCATCTGGGTGCGCAAGGCCTGCCGCTACACGACGGAAGGGTACGACACGCTGGTGTGGAGCGACTGGAGCCGTCCGCTGGTGTGCCGCACGTCGGTGGGCATCGGGGAGGTGTATGACGGTGAAGGATTGCACGTGGCGGCACAGGACGGCTGCGTCGCGGTGCAGGGGCTGGCCAGTGGCGAGCGGGCCGAGGTGTACGACATGAAGGGGAACCGGGTGGCCACGCTGGCGGCCGACGGACGGACGGCGCCGCTGCCGCAGGGCGTCTACCTGGTGCGCACCACCGCGGGCCGTGCCCGCAAGGCGGTGCTCACACGCTGACACATTTGCTGATTGTCATTACAGAGAAGGACTTATATCTTACCCGCTTGTTCCCTATTCAGTCGCTGTTGTTTGCAAATCGTATTAATCCGAATATGTTATGAAACGGTTTTATGCTTTGATAATGTTTGTTGTTTGTACAGCCAATGCCATGGCGCAGGATACTGTGCATGTGGGGGACCCTTGGTACCTGACTAAAGATGTGGGACCATCGGATTTTGCTAATATCTATCAGAGAGGTAATTCGTCGTTAGGAATCGACTTACAATTGTATTATGGGAAGGACACGGGTAGCATATTGGTGTATGGTGTGGCCGTGATACAGAGTAATATGCTGGTGGAAGAGGATCGGGCGCGTGAGGCAGTCACCATGACTCCGACGGTGATGCTCTTTGAGCAAGAGTCCTACGGGAATCCGCCGTCGGTCTCGTTCCTCGATTCGGCCAATGTGTTTAATCTTGTGAAACAATGCAGGTTTGTCTATCCTGTCAACGGGAAGGACTCGGTTGTATTCCCCAGCTATGAGTTCTATTTCGACACCCCGCATGGCTTTACCATTCCCGACGATTCATTGTATGTAGCGTGTTATTGGCCCCTTGAACGTCATAATAATCTCGCGCAATGGGTTCTTGACCATAGGGCCAATAGTTTTGACTATACAGGACGATACTTTGGCATCTATGCTGAGGTGCCAACAGGTATGACGGTTGAATACTGGATCTCTGAAGCAGGGAATATATATGAGTGGATGACTTCGAATCCTATGTTTGCTGAAGCATATATGTGGGGTGGTCTGTTCCCTATCATCGGTCTCCGTTGCACGGCGCCGACATTGCGGCTGGTGGGTCGCGGGGGCGACTCGGTGACGGTGGGCTGGTGGCAGGCCGAAGGCGGCGAAGCCTACGAGCTCTCGCTGGGCACCTACGGCAGCGACCCCGACACGGGCCTGCTGGTGACGCCGGCCGACAGTGTGCACACCTTCACGGGGCTGCAGAGCGACACCCTCTACAGCATCTGGGTGCGCAAGGCCTGCCGCTACACGACGGAAGGGTACGACACGCTGGTGTGGAGCGACTGGAGCCGTCCGCTGGTGTGCCGCACGTCGGTGGGCATCGGGGAGGTGTATGACGGTGAAGGATTGCACGTGGCGGCACAGGACGGCTGCGTCGCGGTGCAGGGGCTGGCCAGTGGCGAGCGGGCCGAGGTGTACGACATGAAGGGGAACCGGGTGGCCACGCTGGCGGCCGACGGACGGACGGCGCCGCTGCCGCAGGGCGTCTACCTGGTGCGCACCACCGCGGGCCGTGCCCGCAAGGCGGTGCTCACACGCTGACATTTTTTTACATTTCTGTCGGTGGAATGGGGAAAATGTGTATATTTGCAGGCAAAAGGGAATGCTATGGTTTCTGCCGAGATGACACATTATCCGTTCGTTATATGCCGTGCCGCTGCCGGCAGCGGTAAGACTTTCACTTTGGTGAAGGAGTACCTGAAGCTGGCTATGGCGGTGCCCAATGCCACCGTGCGGCGCGACCGCGCCGCGATGGAACGGCATCTGCGTCGACAGTTTGCCAGCATCCTGGCCATCACTTTCACCAACAAGGCGGCGGGCGAGATGAAAAGCCGTGTGATGGAGTATCTGGAGCAGATGGCCCGCTATGGCACCGACCCTGCGCATTCACGCATGGGTGCCCCGTTGCTCGAGGCGCTGAACACGATGCCTGTCTACCGGGACAACCCGCTGGACGAAAGCGAGCTGCGCTGGATGGCAGAGGTGGTCTATTCGGCCATCCTGCATCAGTACAGCGACCTGTCGGTGTGCACCATCGACAGTTTCATGCACCGCATCGTGCGCACCTTCGCCCACGACCTGGACCGTCCGGTCAACTTCGAAGTGCAGATTGAGCAGGACGAGATGATACAGCAGGCGGTGTCGCAGCTGATGTCGCTGGTGGGGACGCCGGAGAACGACAAGCTTACACGTGTGCTGGGCGCCTATGCCGAGAGCCGTATGGAGGACACGAAGGGCTACAACATCGAGGGTGAGCTCACGCGGCTGGCGCAGCAGCTTTTCAAAGAGGGCACCGACGAATATCTGGCGCGGCTGAAGGACATGGACCTCGACGGATTCATCGCGCTGCAGCGTGCGATGACGGCCGACAACCGCCGGTTTGAGCGCGAGGCTGCCGCCTGCGGCCAGGCGGTGATGGAGCTGCTGGCCCGCGCGGGGGTGGAAGAGGCCGACTGCGCCGGCGGGCGCAACGGCTACTATGGTTTCTTCCGCGGTCTGGCGGCGGGCAACGTGCGCCCCTTGACGCCCTCGGTGGCCAACGCCTTCGAGAGCGGCAAGCTGCACAGCGCCAAATGTCCGGAGGCGACGATGGACGTCATCGGCGACCTGATGGACGAGCTCTGTCCGCTCTATGAGCAGGCCCGTACCCTGCTGGGGGTGGCCGACGGACGGTCGCCCGACGAGGGCGCTGCCCTGCGCGACTACAACACCCGCGCGCTGCTGCTGAAGAACCTCTATTCGCTGGCCCTGTTGCGCCAGCTGAAGCATCAGCTCGACCTCTACAGCAAGGAGAACGAGATGGTGCATCTCTCTGAATTCAACCGTTTGATTAATAGTATTGTGTGCGACGAGCCCGCGCCGTTCATCTACGAGCGCCTGGGCAACCGTTACCACCATTTCCTGATTGACGAGTTCCAGGACACGTCGGTGCTGCAGTGGCACAACCTGGTGCCGCTGCTGGAGAACGGCGTCAGCCAGCGCCACGAGTCGCTGGTGGTGGGCGACGGCAAGCAGGCCATCTACCGTTTCCGTCAGGGCGACGTGCGCCAGTTTGTGGCGTTGCCGCAGGTGGAGGGCATGCCGTCGTTCCATGGCAAGACGCTGGCCGCCGAGGGCAACTACGGTTTTGTGCCCCTGGACACCAACTACCGCACCGCGTCGAGCATCGTGGATTTCAACAATGCGTTCTTCACGTGGCTCCTGAAGCGCGAGCCGTTTGCCAGCAACACGGTGGCGCAGCGGATATATGTGGGCACCCCCGACGCCGACGGACATGCCGAACTATGGCAGCGTCTGCCGGCGGGTGGCGCCATCGAGGGACATGTGGGCGTGACCTTCGTCGACGGAAGCGACGCCGACGCCGTCAACGAGGAGATACGCCAGACCATCGTGCGGCTGGTGACACAACAAGGATACCGCCAGCGCGACATCATGGTGCTGGGACGCAGCAACAAGGAGCTGGACAGCGTGAGCACCTACCTGCAGAGTCATGGCGAGGATCTGCGCATCGAGGTGAGTTCGAGCGAGTCGTTCTTCCTGGTGCGGAGCCATGCCGTGATGGCTGTGGTGTCGGCTTTGCGGCTGCTCTACGATGCGAACGACCGTGTGGCCGCCGCCGACCTGCTGCAGCGTCTCTTCAACCTGGGGCTGGTGGCCGGCACCCATGCCGATGCCTTCCTGCAGGAGGGCACTGTCGACGTGGCACAGCTGCTGCGCGACGAGCACCGAGGGTTCGACTTCAGGCCCGAATACTTGGCGGCGCTCGACCTCTACGACTGCTGCGAGGAGCTGGTGCGCGAGCTGCATCTGGACGGCATCGACACGGCCTATGTGGGGTCGCTGCTGGGACGGGTGTCGGCCTTCGCCTCGCGTCGCCACCAAGGGGTGGCCGAGTTCTTGAAGTGGTTCGACGAAAACGCCACCGCCGACCTGGGCGACACGAATCACCGCCAGCTGTCGGCCGCCAGCCCCGAGGGGGTCGATGCCGTGCGCCTGCTCACCATCCACAAGGCCAAGGGCCTGGAGGCTCCGGTGGTGATATGTCCCTTCGCGCCTCCGAGAAGCCACGGATACAAGCTGTGGGTGACACTCGACGAGAAGACGGACCTGGGAGGCAAGTTGCCCGCAGCCTTCGTGGAGCTGAACGGCAAGGACTCGTCGCAGTTCGACGCGGTGCGCGACGAGGAGCGGCGGCTCGACGAGGTGGACCAGCTCAACGTGCTCTATGTGGCGTTGACGCGTCCCCGTGAGCAGCTCTTCATCGTCTGCCCCACGCCACCCAAGACGAGCAAGGACGATATGAGCTATCCTCGTCTCATCAAGGAGTTTATGGATAGCGAACACCCCGCGCTGGGTGATGCCGGCTTCCGCCATGCGGACAAGAGAGACGATACGGGCGCGACGCGCGACGAGGTGGCACTCAGCCGCCTGTCGTTCTCCGAATGGACAACCAAGGTGCAGGTGGCGTCGCCGGCAGAACGGGCCTTGACGCCGCTGCTGGAGGAGAGTGTGCGGCTGGGCAATGCAGCCCACGACCTGATGGCGCACGTGCGCCATGCAAGTGATGTGGACGCCGCGGTGCAACGCTTGGCGGCCGACGGAGAGATGGATGCCGCCCTGCAGGAGCGGCTGAAAGCCATAGCCCGTGCCGTGGTGTCGCATGCCGACACGGAACGTTTCTTCCGTGAGGGGTGCGACGTGAAGACGGAATGCGACCTGTGTGACGACGAAGGAGTGTGCCGTCCCGACCGCGTGGTGCTGACGGCGGACGAGACCTGGGTGGTCGACTTCAAGACGGGCCGCGACCTGGGTGAGGAACACGACCGTCAGGTGCGTCGCTATTGCCGTGCCATGGAGACGATGGGGTATCCGCGGGTCAGCGGGTGGCTCATCTACTTGCTGCCCGAGGTGAATGTGCGCCAGGTGCGGTGACTCTTCGTTGGAAAGAGGTAGGATAATAATGATGATTCTTTCGCCGTTTAAGAAATGTTAAAAATTGACGTTTTTCACATTTTCTTGTTGGTAATTCAGATTTTTTTCGTACTTTAGCGGTGTGAAAAAGGGGCTCGAAAGGGTCGCTAGACGTAGAATAAATAATTAAAATACAATAATATGGAACTGAAGAAAAATCCCAAGGCCGACCTCGAAAACCGTCGAGGACTCTATTTGGAGATAGGTTTGGTGGTGATTCTCGTGGCCGCGCTGGTCGCCTTCAACGTGAAGTCGTATGACAAAGAGGAGAAGGAGCAGATTGAGCGTGTGGCTACCGATGAGCAGGAAGAGATTATCATCCAGACGCAGCAGGAAGAACTGCCGCCGCCCCCACCTCCTGAACAGCCCGAGGTGACCACCGAGTTTGAGGTGGTCGAGGATGAGGCCGAGATTAAGAACGAGCTCGTCGTCAACGCCGAAGTCACGGACGACACCAAGAACATTGAGATTACCCCCGTCAAGATTGAGCAGGAAGAGGAGGAAGAGGATGTGCAGATCTTCACCGTTGTGGAGAACGACCCCGAGTTCCCCGGTGGCATGGAAGCCCTGTACAAGTACCTGCGCGACAACATCAAGTACCCGCAGCTGGCTCGCGACAATAACATCACCGGCAAGGTGTATGTCACCTTCGTGGTGGAGAGAGACGGTTCGATTGCCAATCCGCGTGTGCTGAAGGATATCGGCGGCGGCTGTGGTGCCGAGGCTATCCGTGTGGTGAAGTCCATGCCCAAGTGGTCCCCCGGTAAGCAGCGTGGCAAGGCTGTCCGCGTGCAGTTCAACCTGCCCGTAAGCTTCAACCTGCAATAGCGTTGATTAGCGTCAACAATCTATCGGTGCAATTTACCGGCACCGACCTTTTCAAGAACGTCACATTCAACATCGCCGACCACGACAGGGTCGGCCTTGTTGGTATGAATGGGGCCGGTAAATCGACGCTGCTGAAGGTGCTCTGCGGTTGGCAGGAGCCTGAGAGCGGCACGTTGGTCATGGCCAGCGGCCAGACGGTGGGCTACCTGCCACAGGAGATGGTGCCCGATGCCGTCGGCACGGTCATCGACGAGGCGCTGACGGCATTCAGCCAGTTGGACGAACTGGAACGCGAGCAGGAACGCCTGACACAGGAAATTGCCGAACGGACCGACTACGAAAGCGACGAGTATACGCGCTTGTTGGAGCGCCACAATGACGTCACCGAGCATCTGTCAATGTTGGGCGGTGGCCGTCGGCGCGAGGCGGCCGAGAAGGTGCTGCTGGGATTGGGTTTCCGTCACGACGACTTTGAACGACCGGTGGCGGTGTTCAGCGGCGGCTGGCAGATGCGCGTGGAGCTGGCCAAGTTGTTGCTGCGCCATCCCGACTTCCTGCTGCTCGACGAGCCTACCAACCACTTGGATATTGAGTCGATACAGTGGCTGGAAGGCTACCTGCAGTCCTACACCGGCGCCGTGGTGCTGGTAAGCCATGACCGCACCTTCCTTGACAACATCACCAAGCGTACCATCGAGATTACCGCCGGCCGCATCTACGACTATAAATGCCCTTACTCGGAGTATGTGGTGCAGATGCAGGAGCGGCGGGCCAGCCAGATGGCACAACTGACCAACCAGCAGCGGCAGGTGGCGCAGATAGAGGCATTCATCGAACGCTTCCGCTACAAGGCCACCAAAGCCAAGCAGGTGCAGAGCAGGGTGAAGATGCTGGAAAGGATGGAGAAGATTGCTGTCGACGAAGTGAGCACGGAGAGCATCCACTTCCAGTTTCCTCCGGCCCCTCACAGCGGCAAGATAGTGGTGGAATGCAATCGGCTGGGCAAGGCCTACGGCGAACATCAGGTGTTCGACGGGGTGGACCTGCTGCTCACGGCAGGCAAGAAAGTGGCCTTCGTGGGCCGCAACGGCGAGGGTAAGACTACCTTGGCCAAGATACTGGTGGGTGACATCAATGACTATACGGGCACCTACCGGCTCGGGCAGGGGGTGGTTCTGGGATACTATGCACAGAACCAAGCTGCCATGCTCAACCTGGAGAAGACGGTCTTTGAGACAATTGACGATATCGCGCAGGGTGATATACGGCCCAAGATACGCAACATACTGGGCAGTTTCCTCTTTGCCGACGATGATATTGACAAGAAGGTGAAGGTGCTCAGCGGTGGAGAGAAGGCGCGTCTGGCATTGGCCAAGCTGCTGCTCACGCCGAGCAATCTGCTGGTGCTTGACGAACCGACCAACCATCTGGATATGAATTCGAAGGATATTCTGAAGAATGCCCTGTTGCAGTATACCGGCACCCTCATCGTGGTGAGCCACGACCGTGATTTCCTCAGCGGCTTGACCGATGAGCTGTATGAGTTCCGTGACGGTGCAGTGCATGAGTTCAAAGGTGACATCATGGAGTTCCTGGATGCCGCAAAGGAAGCCAGGGAGTCGATGGCGGTCAAGGAGATGAAAAGCGCCAAGGAGGTCTCTGCCTCCAAACAGGCTTATGAACAGAGCAAGGAACGGGAGCGTGAACGGAGGAAGTTGCAGAATGTAGTCAAGCAAAAGGAGAAGGAAATAGAAGATTTGGAGCGATGGCTGGCCGAGAAGGACGCCTTGTTGGCCAGCGGGCAGCCTCAGGAGACGTCGTTCTACGACGAATACCAGCGTGTGAAGCGTAAGCTTGAGACGAAGATTGAAGAATGGGAAGAGGCTGTCATCCTCGCCGAGGGTGCATAGTTAATAATAAGGATATACTATTTAAAATAGATGGCCAAGAAGAATGATGACGGTTCGCCGTTGATGCGGCAGCATGCTGAACTGAAGAAGAAGTTTCCCGATGCGGTGTTGCTTTTCCGCGTGGGCGATTTCTACGAAACCTTTGGTGAGGATGCACGTACCGCATCACGCATATTGGGGCTTACCCTGACGCGTAAGATGGCCGGCGGCGGAGAATATACCGACCTGGCCGGTGTGCCGTATCATGCTTTGGAACAGTATCTTCCGCGTCTGGTGAAGGCCGGGCTTCGGGTGGCCATCTGTGAGCAGTTGGAAGATCCCAAGACGGCCAAGGGACTCGTCAAACGCGGCATCACCGAGTTGGTGACACCCGGTGTGGCTTACAACGACATGGTGCTGGAAGTCAAGGAGAACAACTTCCTTTGTGGTCTTCATTTGACGGACAAAATACACGGCATCAGTTTCCTTGATGTGTCGACAGGTGAGTTCTATGTGGCCCAAGGTGACCTGGCCTATATTGATAAATTGCTGACCAACTTCCATCCTTCGGAAGTGGTGTTGCAGCGCAAGAAGCAACGGTGGTTCCAGGAACAGTTTGCGGAGAAGTACTATTGCAATACCTTCGAAGACTGGGTCTTCGCGCCCGACTTCGCCCGTGAGCTGCTGCTGAAACAGTTTGGCACCAACTCGCTGAAGGGCTTCGGGGTGGAAGATCTGGACCTGGGTGTCATCGCCGCCGGGGCGGTGCTCTACTACCTGCAGGATACGCAACACAACCAGACCGCCAATATCACGCGCCTGAGTCGTGTGGAGCGCGACCGGTATATGTGGCTCGACCGCTTCACGGTTCGCAACCTGGAGCTCGTCTCTTCGCCCCATGAGAACGCAAAGACACTGCTTGACGTGCTTGACGAAACGCTTACCCCCATGGGGTCGCGGTTGTTGCGCCGGTGGATTGTGATGCCGCTGAAAGAGAAGGAACCCATCGAAGAGCGGCTTGGGGTGGTCGATGTGCTGTTGCGTGAGACCGAAATGCGGCAGCAGCTGGCCAAGCATATCAAATCTATCGGCGACTTGGAACGCTTGATTACCAAGGCTGCCGTCGGACGGATCAGCCCGCGCGAGATGCTGCAACTGCGGCGTTCGTTGGAGGCTGTGGGAGAGGTGAAGAAGATCTGTGCTGCCTCTGGAAGCAATGTCTTGATGCGTATGGCTGAACAGATTAACCCCTGTATGACGCTTGCCGACAGGATAGGACGTGAATTGAAAGAAGACCCTCCTGCAAAAGTGGAGAAGGGTGGGGTGATAGCAGCAGGGATCAATGCCGAGCTTGATGAGTTGCGAGGGATGGCCGGTTCGGGCAAGGAATATCTGAAGACCTTGCAGCAGAAAGAACAGGAGGCGACCGGCATACCGTCGCTCAAGGTGGGATTCAATAACATCTTTGGATACTATTTCGAGGTTTATAACACCCATAAGGACAAGGTGCCTGCGGAATGGATACGTAAGCAGACCCTCACTAACGCCGAGCGCTACATCACGCCAGAGCTGAAGGAATACGAGGACAAGATATTGGGTGCCGAAGACCGCATATTGTCGCTGGAAGTGCAGTTGTACAACCAGCTGATGGCTGCGGTGACAGAGTATGTCCAGCCGGTGCAGTATGACGCCCAGCTGGTGGCGCACCTCGACTGTCTGCAGAGTTTCGCCGAAGTGTCACTTCGAGGCAACTATTGCAGGCCGGAGTTGACAGAGAATGACAAGATAGAGATACTTGAAGGACGCCATCCGGTCATTGAGACGCAGATGCCGCCGGGAGAGCAGTATGTGAGCAATGATGTGATGCTCGACCGTGAACGTCAGCAGATTATAATAATTACGGGCCCCAATATGAGCGGTAAGTCGGCCTTGCTGCGTCAGACGGCGCTCATCGTCCTCATGGCGCAAATTGGCTGCTATTGTCCTGCCAAACGTGCCACCGTGGGATTGGTTGACAAGATATTCACCCGGGTGGGGGCCAGTGACAACATCAGCAGTGGCGAATCAACGTTTATGGTCGAGATGAACGAGACGGCCAGCATCCTCAATAATGTCAGCGATAGAAGTTTGGTGTTGCTCGACGAGATTGGTCGCGGCACATCGACCTATGACGGTATTTCAATTGCATGGGCTATCACCGAATATCTGCACAATAACAAGAAAGCTCGTCCGAAGGTGATGTTCGCCACCCACTATCATGAACTTATCGAGATGGAAGAGCAGTATGAGCGTATCAGGAACTACCATGTGAGTGTTAAGGAGATCGACGGTCGAGTTATCTTTTTGCGTAAGTTGGTGCCTGGTGGCAGTGAGCATAGCTTTGGTATCCATGTGGCCCGTTTGGCGGGTATGCCTCCCCAGGTGGTGAACCGTGCTGATGCCATGTTGCAGGTTCTCGAGTCGAAAAATGGACATGCTGTCGAGAAGGGCGAAAAAGCAAAAAATGATGTCTCGGAAGGAGGAAAAAACAGCTCGACAGGGGGGCTCCAACTCAGTTTTATTCAGTTGGACGACCCGACACTGCTGGAGATAAAAAGTATTCTGATTGATATTGATATTGATACACTTACACCGATAGAGGCACTTCTAAAGCTGAATGAGATAAAAAAAATTGTGGGGAAAAAGTAAAAAATATTTTGTCGGTTTCAAAAATGTTTGTACTTTTGCACCCGCTTTTGAGAGAAAAAGTGTACCTGAAAATGCGGAAATAGCTCAGTTGGTAGAGCACGACCTTGCCAAGGTCGGGGTCGCG
>CAMJJD010000043.1 GCA_946406015.1 uncultured Bacteroidales bacterium
TCGGATGAACTACCCTCAAAGAGATTCCTCTGTCTTAACACAGTATATACTGAGAGACTCGACAGGCAAACCTTTATTATATGAGATAACAACAGATAGTACAACTATCCTTCTATCAGGAAACAAAGCCTGTAAACCCGTTTTGGGCTATTGCGGGAAAAACATACAACCGATGCTCCTCATGTATACACAAAAACAACTACCATGTGGACTTCTGTCCATAATAGACGGATACGTTGCTCAAATAGAAGAAGGCTATCAATCTACAAGTTCACGCAGTGACAATGAAGAAGATTGGCGAGAATTATTAAATGGTGATTATGTGCCAGCAAGGCCTGTAACTGCGGTTGGCCCTCTTCTAAAATCCCTCTGGAGTCAACAATATCCCAATTATGGAGATTATGTTGATGCATACAATTATTTAGCGCCGCCAGGTGCAAATGGAGAATGTGAACATTGTTTGGCAGGTTGTGTGGCCGTAGCTATGGCACAGGTTATGTATTATTGGAATTATCCTGTGGTTGCGATAGGAACAATAAATCAATATGATTGGTGTAATATGGCTCCATATCTGAACACTGCCAGTTCTGATTATGAGCAGAAACGAGACGCAATCGCATTTCTAATCAGAGACTGCGGACGCCGTTTGGAAATGAGTTATGGCTGTGACGGATCTGGTGCGCAAACTTTTCGTATTCGGGACATCCTTGTAAATCAACTTTCATATAATGGGAATGCCATCTATCTAAAAAGAAGGGATTATGAGTCTCAATGGATGCAATTGCTGAAAGATGAAATTGATAGTGGTCGACCAGTAATTTATCGAGGAGATGGCATAGGGAGCCATGCTTTTGTATGTGATGGTTATGACAATAATGGGTTTTTCCATTTTAATTGGGGCTGGGGAGGAATGTTGTCCAATAACTATAATGGTTTTTTTTCCATCAATCAGATAACAGTAGACACACTCGACTTTACACGTAATCAAGCTGCAATCTTTAATATCCAACCGGCATCTATACAAGATTATTGTGATATCACTCTTTATCTAGAAGACTTTTATACTGCAAATATACCATATCTTCTATTCCATTCTCCTATGGAAATTACTCCACAGACAATGACAACTCTTATTAGCGCCCCTGCCACATCCCCTCTTTCTTGGCGAACCATCCCAACAGGAACCACAGCTACCTACCAAGCGCACGAGGAAATAGTGTTGCGCGACGGCTTCTCGGTGGAAGAAGGGGCTGACTTCACAGCACAAATCGTTCCCTGTCCCAACTGTGAGAATAGGGGTGAAGGTGTGGTCGAGGAAGAGGCTGGCAACACTGATGCCAATCTGCATGGGGTTGATACAGAAGAAGCCCTTAATGCCAGACCATCGTTCCCCGTGCCCTTGACCGACCTCTACCCCAACCCCACCAGTGGCGAGCTTACCGTGACGGCGGAGGGTGAGGTGCAGGATATCGTCATCTACAACGCCCAGGGAAAACCCGTCGGCGGATGGAACATGCTATCCATGGCCAGCGGACGCATCACCCTCGACGTCTCACCCCTGCCCGCCGGCACCTACCTCCTCACCGTCCGCACCACCGACGGCAAGACCTGCACCGGCAAATTCGTGAAACAATAACGCCACACCGCGCGGCACCGTCACCAAGAAACTCGTCGTCCGACGACGCTAGCCCATCTCCCGCCCTGCGGGCGTAATCCATAAATCTTATAAATACATATACTTATGGATCTATGGATTACCGCGCAGCGGGGAGAACGGAGACACCTTACCCCTGTAGGGACAGAGCGTGCCCTGTCCGCAAGCGACGGAAAAGAGACACCGAAGCCTGCTGCGGACACGGCACGCCGTGTCCCTACCGTCGGCAACACGTTGGTTGTTAAACTATTCCTTGCAGGAGTGGGCTCCGTGTTTGGTCCGTAGTTACTCCGACACAACTCCGAGGATGGTCCGACTGCAGTCGGACCATCCTCGGAGTTGTGTCGGAGTTGTGTCGGAGTTGTTGCGTCGGAGACGGCGGTCGAAAACCATGGTTCCGGTGGGGAGCGATAGGTGTGGTTCGGCACCGGTGTACTTTCATAATAACTGTTAAAAGAGGTGAAAAGTGCAAAAATATTTTGCCAGTTTAAGAAATAGTTGTACTTTTGCAGTCGAAATCAAGAACAAATAATAGAGACAAAACACACATAAAACGTTATGTATCTGACAAAAGAAAAGAAAGAAGAGATATTCGCCCAGTATGGCAAATCGGTAAAAGACACTGGTAGCACCGAGGGACAGATTGCCCTGTTCACCTATCGTATCCAGAATCTCACCGAGCTGATGAAACAGCACAAGAAGGATCAGGTCAGCGAGCGCGCCCTCGTCGGTCTCGTCGGCAAACGCCGCAAGATGCTCGACTACCTGAAAGAGAAAGACATTGAGCGCTACCGCGCCATTGTCAAACAGCTTGGCCTGCGTAAGTAACCGCGCACCAGGTTGTCCTGTAACAAGAAAAGTTTTTCATATTTATTTGGTTATGGTTGGGAGTCCCGGACGTTCTGTCTGGGATTCCTTTTTTGCTCTGGCTTGCAAGGGGAGACGCACTACCCGCACGCCCGGCAGGAGGCGGGTGAGAGAATAGGTTGCCCGGCGGGTTGTGCGTGGAACAGGATGCCGCACAAGTCGCCGAGATGGCTGTAGATGGATGAAAATTAGTGGGTTTCTGTGGCTGGTGTGGTGCCGAAAGTGCTTTCCAACAATGACATGAACTCGCGGTGGGGGGCGGTGTCGGCGAGGGCGGCGAGGGCTGCACCCAGGCTGCGGTAGTACCATTCGATGTCTTTCTTGCCTTCGGGGGCGTGGAATCGGCTCCAGAGGGCGTCGCCCAGTTCGTGGTAGTCGAGGGCGATGGCGCGGAGGTTGGATAGCTTGTCGCCGAGGGCCACAATCTGGCTGTCGCGGTCGGCCTGGCGGAACCGTTCTATCTGGACTTCGCGACGGGCGCGCCAGGATGCACCTTTCTGCGCTGTCTCTGTGTGTACCAGCCGGGCCACCCGTGGACCGAACTGCTCTTCAATCTTTTCGATGGTGACATCGGTGTCTTCCACGGTGTCGTGGAGGATGGCTGCGGCAAGCATCTCGGGGTCGTTGGTGACGGTGGCTACAATGGCTGCGGCTTCCATGGGGTGGATGATATAGGGGAACCCTTTGCCACGTCTTTCGCCGCCCCGATGGGCCTCGATGGCAAACTGTGCGGCTTTGTCGAAGAGGGAGGTGTCCATGTGCAGTTGGTAGTTTACAGTTTACAGTTTACGGTTTACAGTTTACAGTTTACGGTTTACAGTTTACTGATTTCAACTTTCAATTTTCAATTTTAAATCAGGTTGGCCAGTGTGGCCTGCTGGAAGATGCGGTCGGCGCGCTGGGCGTTGTAGGCAGTTTCGCCGTAGATGGTGTTGAACATTCTGGTAAGGCCTGCCACGCCGAAGCCGAGTTTGAGGATTTTGACGATGCAGAGGTTCTGCAGCGCCACAGAGTAGGCCACGATGTCGAGGCCCGTGCCTGCCAGCTGTATCAGTGCCAGCTGGTAGGCGCCTTCGCTGCACTCCGAGCGCATGCGCTCCACGTCACCGATGGTCTTCATGTTCAGGTGGAGCAGCACATTGTAGTAGGGCATGGGGCTGTCGTCGTAGAGTTCGGCCTGGTTGATGGTGGCTATTTTCTCGGCCAGACGACGGAACGGGCGAAGTTCGCAATAGCTGCGGAAGGTGTCGCCGTTGAGGGGTACCTCGTCGAAGTTGCCGCTGGCGACGAGCGACTGCACGTTGCGTCGGTAGTCGTTGATTTCCTTGCGGATGCGGCTGAACTGCTCGTCGGCGAGCTCCAAGATGCCGGCCAGACGGTTGAGGCTGCGCTGGTGCTCCATGGGTATTTCCACCTCGCTCTTGTAGCCGGTGTCGTGCTGCATGTTGGCCCATACATGCTGCAGGGCGGTGCGCATCTGCAGCTCGAAGCGCATCTCGTTGAGCAATGGCTGTTGCGGGTCTTCGTGGAGCGCTTTGGGGAGGCGGCAGATGTAGTGGAGCGACATGTATCCGAAGCGGTCGATTTCCAGCATCTTGCGTTTGTCGACCGAGTTGTCCCAGTCGATCTCGAACATGCGTTCCACAAGGGCGGCGATCTTGTCCACTTCGTCGCTGAAGAAGGTGATGATGCGCACGCCCACGATGTCGGTGATGTCGTCGATGGTGTGGTATTTGTTGCCTTTCAGCTCCAATTTGCCGGCGAGGCTGTTCTCTGTCTTTACACGCCCCTCGATGGCGGTGACAACCATGTTGTTCTCTTTCAGAGTCCGCTTCAGTATGTCAAGCACCACCTCCTTCAGTTTGCTTAGGACGGGAAGTCGGTCGCGGTACTCGTCGAGAATCATCTCGCAGTGCATGTCGAGTTTCATGGCGCGAGCTATCGGATGGCTATGATGTTGGAGAAGCCGGTGATGTCGAAGACCTCCTTCACCTGCGGGTTCATGTTGAGCATCACCATCTTGCCGCCACGGGCGAGGACGCTCTTCTGGAGCGAGAGGAAGATGCGGAGCCCCTGTGACGAGGTGTAGGTCATGCCCGTGCAGTCGATGTCGATGTCGGGCTTGGGTGAGGTCATCAGCGGCTGGATGTCGGCCTGGAACTGGTCGGCATTGGTGGTGTCGAGGCGTCCGTTGAGGGTCACCAGGGTTTTCTCTCCTTCGTTTTTTATCGTGATATCCATATTCCGGTTTTGTTTTATAGTTGATGAGTCTTTGGGTCTTTGAGTCTTTGGGTCTTTGAGTCTCATGGACTTACCGACTCACGGACTTACATCTATTATTCGCTTATTTTCTTGGTCATTGTGAGGATGTTGTTGCCGTCCTCGTAGCGGTAGCTGAGGCTGTCCATCATCTGCTTGCAGAGGAAGATGCCGAGTCCGCCCACCTCGCGTTCCTCGGCCGAGAGGGTGATGTCGGGGTCTTCGCGGTCGAGCGGGTTGAAGGGCACGCCGGCGTCGCGCAGCTCGATGGTGAGCACCAGCGAGTCTTTGTCGAGCGAGGTGCCTGCTTCGAGCCAGCCGATGCCGCCCTCGTAGGCGTAGCGCACCACGTTTTCGACGGCTTCCTCGACGGAGAGGCGTATCTTGAAGCAAAGGGCTTCGTCTGTGGGCATGTCGGGCGAGGCCATGAGGTATTCGATGATTTCGCTGCTTTTGTCCTTTATGGGGTTGAATCTTTTTTTCATCTTGTTTGGCTGTTTGAATACTCAAGCAATGGAAATGCTCATGATGGTGATGTCGTCGTTTTGCGGGTTGCCTTCGGTGTATTGTAGCACTTCATTGTACAAGCTGTCGACCACATCCTTGTCGCTGGTGGCGGTGTCGCGCACCAGGGCGCTTCCTGCCCATGCCAGCAATCGGTCGTTGCCGAAGAGACTCTTGTCGTCCCCGGAGGGGTTCGTTCGCTCGGCAGGCTCGCATTCGAGGCGTTCGGCCTCGTTGACGCCGTCGGTGTAGAGCACCAGGCGTGTGCCGGCAGCCAGGTCGAGACTTTCAGCTTCATACACAAAATCCTCGAAGAGACCTATTGCCAAGTTGGGTTTGGCCTTGAGGAAGTAGGGATCGCCGTCGGGAGGCACCACGATGATGGGGTTGTGCCCGGCGTTGCAGTACTCCATCCGCCGGGTCTCAAGGTTGACACGGGCCATGAAGAGGGTGACGAACATGTCGTTGGAGTTTGTGTCGGTGACGCTGACGTTGATGCGTTCCAGCAGCTTGTCCATCGTCTGGTCGATGCCCGACACAAATCGGAGTCCGGCCCGAGTGATGGCCATCATCAGTGAGGCGGGAACACCCTTGCCCGACACGTCGCCGATGGTAAAGTAGAGGTATTTTCCTTTCTGGACGAAGTCGTAGAGGTCGCCGCCCACTTCTTTGGCGGGGACCAGCAGCGCCGACACATTCCGGGGGAAGTCGGTGCGCAGCATGCCCATCTGTATGTTGCGGGCCACGCTGAGCTCCGACTCCATGCGCTCGTTGGCTGCCGTGGTGGTTTTCAACTCGTCAATATAGTCGGTGATGGAGTTCTGCATGTAGACGAACGAGTCGTGCAGGTGCATCATCTCGTCGCTGCTCTTGATCTCGGGCAGCTGGGTGTTCAGGTCGCCCTTGGCCATGCGCAGTGCGGCGTCGGAGAGGGCTGTGATGGGGGTCGTCAGGCGATGGATGACGAGTCGGCAGATGATGTATAGCAGTATGATGACTATGAGTCCAATAATAAGCAGGTTGGTGTGCATCAATGAGGAGCGACGGAGCACCTCCTTGTATTGGCACACCACCGAGGCCACCCATCCGTTGTGCAGCGGGCCGTATACCACATAGCCGACGTTTGAGCCGGAGCCTATGCGGCGCATGCTGTCCACCCCGCGTTTCATGTCTTCTTGCAACTCCTGCAATGCTTTGTCTTCGGCAAATGCTGTTTGAATCTGGGCTATCAGCAGGCTGTCGTGCAGCCCGATGACGGTTTCACCGCACATTATGGTGGTCAGCGAGTGGGGGTAGGGGCGCAGTGACTCGCATTTATGCTCTATCCAGTCGACGGGCAGCTCGGATGTCACAACGGCATAGAGTGTGCTGTCTCCGTTGACCACATGGTAGATTGGGTAGCAATAGGCGGCGACGCGCATGTTGCGTTTCCCTTCGGCCTGATAGGGATCGGCCCAGAAGGGTTTACGGTATTGGTCGACAAAGGCGAGGGCGCGGCATACCCACGACTCCTCGTCCCATCCACCCATCAGAGGGTAGCTGTGAAGTGTGCCGAGCGAGTCTTGATAGCTTATGATGGCCTTGGGCCCCTGGGGGGTGGGGTAGATTACCGAGCCACCGCAGATGAGCGAGTCCATCTCCACCGTGCTTTTCAAAACCATCTCGGCATAGCCGACATTGGGCATCGACGATATGAGGGCGGCCACGGTTCCTGTGGCTATCTCGACTTCACCCAACGGGAGCTCTATCTCGCTGATGGTCCCATGGAGCATGTGGCGTGTGGAGACGGCCGCTTCGTCGGCGATAATCTTGTTCGATGTCAGTCCGACGACGAACAGCTGCGCAACAAAAATGACAGCGACAATTATGATTATCCAACGGCTCAGGCGGCGTGAAAAGGATTTGTGCTTCTTCATTTCTTAGTCGGTTTTTTCTTTCTGGCCTTTGCCATCGAAAGGAAGGTGACCCTTCCATCGCTTCTCGACCAGCGACATGCCGGCTTCGACCGAGAGCTGGGCGACGATTTGCATCGTGGCGATAAACAGGCCAAACGACACCAAGGAGGTCAGGACTATGCCTACAACGGCCCATGCCACACCGCCGACCAGTGACGAACGGCAGTGCCAGCCGATGCAGGCGGTGTCTCCGATTTTCGGCAGGTCGGCCTGGAACACGTAGCAGAACACCGCTGCCAGCGACACACCAAACAAGGTGTACAGCACCGGGTAGAATCGGCCACCGTCCTTGTAACGAATCTGGTGGTTGAAGATGGTCATCACTCCTACCACGAGTAAAATGATAATCAGCATTGCCGGCGGCGACAGACCGAGCGGGTTGCCAAAATGCAGGCCCAGCAGGTCGGGAAGATTGGTTAATGTGGTCATATTCTATTTATTGTTAATTGCAGTCTTCAGTGTGTCTTACTGTGATATTGACGTGTCGGCTCCCGTTGAAAGCCAGATATTTCAATCCGCAAAGATACACACATTTTCTCAGCTGGCCAAATTTTTTTCCCTGACGGTCGAATGCGATTGCTGCATCCCGTCCCTCCGGCCACCCCCTCGTCCGAAACCTGCAAGGTGCTTCCCTTTTCGTTCAGTCTTCACGGCATTGCCGGTAAAACCCTAGTGGCCTTGACATTTCCCGCATCTCGCGGGAGAGTGGTGTCACCGAGGTCACTTCACAACGAACTTGACTGTTTCAAGGTATTTGCCGTCCTCAATCCGCAAAAGGTAGACCCCTTTCCCCAATTCCGCGACGGAGATGGACCCGTTGGTGGTGCCTGCGGACACCTTTTGCCCCATGACATTGAAAATGGTGTAATCCACCGGTTCACAGGGAATGTCCTTCAGGTGGAGAATGTCGGTGGCCGGGTTGGGATACACCTTGAGTGGCTGCGGGCGTGCTGCTTCGTGTACGGCTATGGGTGCTGTCGAGGGAATGATGTTCACGATAATGCCCTCTATCTTGGTCCATCCGTAGGAAAAGCCGATGGGGTCGGGGAGGCTGTACCAGTTGTCCATATAGCCGTTCCAGCCAAAGTTGATATGGAATTTCCCGTCGCTTTCGCGATAGCCGTCGACCACGACATTGTGACCGGAGGTCCCGGCGGGGTTTTCAACGGCCAGATGGGCGGGATAGCCGGATTGCAGATTGGAAATCAGGAGTGCATACATTGTTGAATCGGGCTCCCGAAGCAGGAGGCAGTCCTCGAAACCGAAGCGTTGGTAGGCTTCATACGCCTGGTCCACATAGAAGGTGCCGGAGCCATAGGAGTCCGACGCAGAATAGACCTGCTTGCAGGCCACGCCGCAGGCAAAAACCACGGCTCCCTTCAATGAGTTGGAAAGAGCTTCGCCCCGTTGGAAGGTGGCGTCGGCGGAATCCAGCATCTCGTTCAGCTGCGGGAACGAGGGGAACCCGTAGGTGTCCCAATCGTCATCGATATGGAACTGCCGGCCGAAATAGTTGCCGGTGTAATAGTCGTCGCTGTCGTCGAAACGGGTGCCTTGTGTCGTCTGCAGATAGTTGAGAATCTGCCCCATGACGACGGCTGGACACCCGGCGTAACTGTGCTTGTTGTTCTCCAACGGGTCTCTCGGACAATGTTGGTTGTAGGGATACTCCTGCGTCCAATGCGAGGAGAGGAGCGGTTGTTGCGCCCAGACGGTCGAAGCGCAAAACAGAAATACTAAAGCTAATAATTTATTCATTTTTAAAAGTCGAAGAGCCATGATGTCTCGGTTTAAAGTTTACGGTTTAAAGTTTACAGTTTAAAGTCTTGAGGTCTCGAGGTCTTGACGTCTTATCAATTCGCGGAGCAAAAGTACATATTTTTCACAAAATAACCGTAAAAAAAGAGGTCGGAGGTCGGCTCCCTCCGACTTCCGACCTCCGACCTCCGGTCTAATCTCAGATTGCCAGTTTGGCACTGAAAAGGAGGGTGCGTGGCAGCGTGGGGCCGTAGATGTAGGCGGCATCGCGTTCGGGACCGCTGTCGAGGTCGCGCTGGTAGCTATCGAAGAGGTTCTGCACGCCGAGGCTGAGCTCCAGCTCGGTGCGTTCCCCGAAGGGGATGCTGTAGGCGGCCTTGAGCGATAGGTCGAGGAACGAGGGCGTGGTTTCTTTGTGTATGTGCCCTTCGCCACCGTGTTTGGCTCCGGACGATGCCTCTTCGGCGGCTTCGTGATGGTAAACCAGCATGGGGCCGGTGAAGGTGCCGGTGGCGGTGAAGCTCAGACGCTTCGTGGGAGTGTAGGTGCCGGTGAGGTAGGCGTAGAGGTCGGGGGTGCGCTCCATGCGGCGTTCGTACTGCCCCTCGCACCATTCCTTACCCGGTCCGACATACATGCTGCGTTGCCAGGTGCCGCCCAGCTGCAGGCGCATGGTCTCGACAGGCGAGAGGGTCATCTCCACATTGACACCCATCACCTCGGCGCCGTCGGCGTTGCGTCGCTCGTAGTGCATGTAGCCGCTGACGGTGTCGTCGAAGAGCAGCTCGTTGACGAAGGCGTCGTTGATGCGGGTATAGAACCCTTCGACGAGCAGGTCGGCCTCGAGGCTGCCGAGGTGGAAGCAGAGGTCGGCCGAGCCGGTGAGCGAGTGCGACCGCTCCATGCGGAGGTCGGGAGCGTTGGTGATTTTGTAGAGCTCGCCGTTGACGGCACCGACATGGAGGTCTTCGTCGTAGACCTGCGGGGCGCGGAACCCCGAGGCGTAGCCGGCGCGGAGGGTGAGGTGGTCGGTGGGGGCGTAGCGCAGGTTGAGACGAGGGCTGACGACGGGTGCGCCGATCATGGTGTGCTTGTCCATGCGGGCACCGACGAGGATGCTCCAGCGGCTGTCTTTCCACTCGTTCTGCAGGTAGGCGCTGGCGATGCCGATGTGCTGGCGCAGGGTGTCGGGGCTGTCGAGGGTATGGTCCTGCAGACGGTCGAGGGTGTGCTCGATGCCGGCGGTGAACTCGGCAGGCAGGAACCAGAGGGTGTCGAAGTGGCGGCTGTAGAGGGCGCCGTAGTTGAGCGTGAGGTCCTGCGTGTAGCCGTAGGCGGTGCCGAAGGGTTCGTCATCCTCGCGCTCGCCATAGTAACTCTGGCGGTCGACGTGCTGCATCGAGGCGAAGAGCGAGGCGTGGCGCAGGCCGCTGGCAGGCAGCCAGTCCCACTTGAGGCTGGCGCTGTGGATGTCGTGCTCGCCGCCTTCGCTGATATGCGCCATGGGCGACGGCAGGTCGAAGCGGTCGCCGCCGCGCCGGAAGTCGTGGATGTTGTGGTATTCGAGGTTGAGCTTCGAGAAGTCGGAGGTGCGCAGGTAGCCGCGGAAGCCCACCATGCGGGCTTTGAGTCTGCCTACCTCCGAGTAGCCGTCGCCGTTGCGGTCGTAGGGCTGACGGCTGCGGTTGTGGCCGAAGACGGCGAGTCCGGCCCGGCGGTCGTCGCTGACCACCGAGGCGTTGAACGAGTTGGAGAAGTCCCAGGCTTTGCCGCCGATGAACTGGGTGGTGTTGCCCACGGAGGCGCCATTGCTGCGGGGCTCGTGGGTGATGACGTTGACCACGCCGGCGATGGCGTTGCTGCCGTAGAGGGCCGAGCCGCCGCCGCGCAGCACCTCGATGCGGTCGATGAGTGCCGTGGGTAGCTGGTCGAGCAGGTAGATGCCTGCCAGCGCGCTGTTCACCGGACGGCTGTCGATGAGTATCTGCGAGTAGGCTTGCCCGAGGCCGTTGATGCGCACCTCGTTGGCGCCGCAGTTCTGGCAGGTGTTCTCCACCCGCAGGCCGGTGCTGAAGTTCAGCGCCTGGCCCAGGTTGACGGCGCTCACGGCTTCCATCTGGCTGCCGTCGATGACGCCCACGGTGGACGGGGCTTCGCTGCGCGTGACGGCGTGCTGGGTGGCGGTGACCACCACCTGGCGCAGGCGGACGGTGTCGCGATGGCTCTGCGCCACGGCCATCAGCGGCAATAGGGATATGATTGTAAAGATTATCTTTTTCATTATTTTATTGCTAAACGATAAATATTCCAACAATTCCAGAGATGCTGGAAATACTGGAGAAACTAAATTATGGGGATTGAGGAAGCGGAGAAGCTATGCCGCCGGCGGAGCCCTCAACCGGGCCACCCCGTGGTGGAACTGCAGCACCGCGGTCGGAGTCGGCGAGGCGATGCACTTCGCGACAGGGAGAAGGTCGACCGTCTGCCCCTTGTCCGGCACCATACAGTCGAGGCTGAGGAAGTTGCAGTAAAGGCAGTCGTGGTCGTGGTGGTGGGCCTTTTCGAAATGTCCGGCACACTGCAGACAGTCGTCATGCGTGTCGACAGTCTCATGATGCACGTGTAGCGACGACAGCACCGCCATTGGCAAATAGCTGGCCAACAGCACAAACGGTGCAATATGTCGCATTAATCGGCTCATCTTTCGGGTTGCAAAGATACAGTTTTTTCCGCAATTGCCATAAAAATCATCCGAGCAGGACGTCCATCACCATCATCAGGACGAATCCCAACGCAAAGCCGATGGTGGAGAGGTTGGTGTGGCGTCCTTGGGCGGTTTCGGGGATGAGCTCTTCTACCACCACATACATCATGGCGCCGGCGGCGAATGCCAGCAGGTAGGGTAGGGCCACGCCCAGCACGGAAGCCAGCAGCAGGATGGCCACCGAGCCGAGGGGCTCCACCACGCCGCTCAACGTGCCGATGAGGAATGACTTCAGTCGTGAGTTGCCTTCCGCGTGCATAGGCATCGAGATGATGGCTCCCTCGGGGATGTTCTGCAGGGCGATGCCGATGGAGACCGCCAGCGCGGCGCTGAGGGTAAGCCCGTGTGTTTCGCCGGCGAAGACTACGCCCACGGCCATGCCTTCGGGCAGGTTGTGGATGGTGACAGCCAACGCCAGCATCATGGTGCGCGAGAGGCGCGACTTCGGCCCCTCGGCTTTTTGTGCGCCCACATGCAGATGGGGTGTCAGTTCATCTATCAGCAGCAGGAAGACGATGCCCGCCAGGAAGCCCATGGCGGCGGGGATGACACTCTCCTGCGCCATCGTGATGCTCGGTATCAGCAGCGACCACACGCTGGCCGCCACCATCACGCCGCTGGCGAAGCCCAGCAGCGTCTTCTGCAGCCGGTCGGGTATCTCCTTCTTCATGAAGAATACAAACGCCGATCCCAGCATGGTGCCCAACAAAGGCAATAGTATTCCGATGGCCAGTGCACTCATTTCTCTTTCCTGTTTGGATTCTTGGGGAACCAACCTTTCTCCACGCGTTTCCGCTGCTTGAAGAGTTCGAGGATGGACCAGAGGCTGGAGAAAGCCACCACGCCAAGGATGGTCGAGGGAATGATGGCTTTCGTGAGCAGCGACCCCACGATGCAGCTCACGGCCACCAGCAGGAACACCCACCAGCAGCGAGTGCCGAAATAATACTCCGCCTTGATGACTATGGGGTGGAAGAGACCTATGCACAAAAAGGATGACACTCCAATGACTATGCCTGTAAAATTCATCTGTTCAGTTGATTATTCACTACACGTTGCTTCAATCCAGGTTGCAAAGATACGAATAAACATCCGTATGTAAAGTCACAATTGTTGGTGAATTTGGAAATGCCCTCTTTGTGTGAATGGCGGATTTCATAAAAAAGCTGTTGCTTTTCTATAAGATTTTCGTATCTTTGCAAATGCATTGGAGATATGAAGATACCCCATAGGAACCAATGCAACAGCACTTTGAAAGAAAGAACAATTAGGTTCTGCCCCGTAAAAAGGGGTGGCTAAGAGGGAATCACGTGCAAATCGTGAGCTGTCGCGCAACTGTAAATCACAAGCGAAACTCCTCCGGCGGTATGCCATTGGACTGAAACAAGGTCTGAGAAGGTGTCGGAAGGAGTGTGAAAGCCAGGATACCTGCCTTTTTGTTTTGGACAATGCTTTCGCGTCAAAAGACATTGGCTCCACAAGTCATAGTTGACAAAACTTTTCGACTCTTTGACTTTTCGACTTTCCAACGCTTATCGACACGAACCGGCATTGCCCCCAAGGTGATGTGGGTTGTGAATGCATGAACGGTTTTTAGGAGATAAGGAGACAGGAGATAAGACAAATGTTTTGGTCGACCATTTTTTAGTTTACAGTTTACAGATTACAGTTTGCAGTTTATTGTTTACGGTTTACTGTTGAAGTCTCGAGGTCTCGAAGTCTTGATGTCTTGCCGTCTCGAAGTCTCGATAAAGGTGAATGCGTGAGTGATTGACAAATTAATAAGTTAGCAAATCAACAAATTAATAAAATGAACTGGAAAGAAGATTACAGAAGAAAGGTGTCGAAGCCCACGGAGGCTATCAAGGACATCCACGACGGGCAGTGTGTGGTGATGGGCCATGCCGCCGCTGCGCCGCGATTGATTCAGCAAACGCTCGCCGACCATTGCGAGGACTACAACGACGTGCTGATATTCCACATGACCACCCTCGGCGACAACCCCTGCTACAAGCCGCAATGCTACGGTCATTTCCGTCATGTGAGCAACTTTCTTTCGGCCAACTCGCGCGAGGTGATCGAGCGTCGTGAAGGCGATTTCTTCCCCGCCTATTTCAAAGATGTGCCTTCGATGATCGGCAACGACATCCCCTGCGATGTGGCCGTGTTCCAAACCACTCCGCCCAATGCCGAGGGCTACTGCTCGCTGGGCGTCAGCTGCGACTACGCCCATGCCGCCATCCGTGCTGCCAAGACGGTCATCATCGAGACCAATGAGCTGATGCCCTTCACCCACGGCGACACGCTGATACATGTGTCGCAGGTGGACCATATCATCCCTTGCGCCTATCGGCTACAGGAGCTTAACCTGCCTGAGCCGGGCGACGTCGAGCTGGCCATCGGCCGCAACTGTGCCTCGCTCGTGGCCGACGGTTCCACCCTCCAGCTCGGCATCGGCGCCATCCCCGATGCGGTGCTTCAGGCTCTCACCGACAAGAACGACCTCGGCATCCACTCCGAGATGTTCTCCAACGGAGTGATGGAACTGATGAAGCGCGGCGTTATCAACGGACGTCGCAAGACGCTGCACCGCGACAAGGCTGTGGTGACCTTCATTATGGGTTCGCGCGAACTGTACGACTTTGTCGACGACAACCCCGATGTGGAGTTCCACCCGGTGGATTATGTCAACAACCCCTTGGTTATTGCCAAGAACGACCGCATGATCTCCATCAACTCCTGCCTCGAGGTCGACCTGCAGGGGCAGGTGGCCAGTGAGACCATCGGCATACGCCAGTACAGCGGCGTCGGCGGTCAGGTCGACTTCATCCGCGGTGCCTCGCTGGCTCGCGAAGGCAAAGCCATCATCGCCATGCGCAGCACTGCCGCCAAAGGCACTATCTCGCGCATCAAACCCTTCCTCCCGCAGGGAGCTGCCGTCAGCACCTCGCGCAACGACGTCGACTATATCGTCACCGAATACGGCATCGCACGCCTCAAAGGCCGCACCCTCCAGCACCGCGCCGAAGATCTCATCCGCATCGCCCACCCCGACTTCCGCTCCATGCTCATCGAGGAGTACGAGCAGAGGTTCAAATGCTCCTGGAAGGCGGAAGATTAATAAAAACAACAACCGCGTGGGCGGCATCCATTGTTTTGGGAGCTGTCCACGCGGTATGCAGTGGTTTTCAATTTTCAACTTTCAGTTTTCAACTTAAGCACTTTCGTCGCCAGCCGCATGGCGAGGATGGCCACGGGGATGGTCAGTACCAATACGACCACCAGCACCGGGATGTTGTCTATGACGGGCAGCATCAGCTGGTCATATCCTGCGGGCATCTCCTCGATTGCCGCCTTCAGCGACCCTTCCGTGTCGGTCCACCAGTGGGCCGTGTAGGCGAAAAACGAGAAGGCGAAAGGCACGAAACTCCAACGGACCCCTTTGAGCGAGTCGTATCCATTCGCCTTGCGGATAATCTCCGCCAGCG
>CAMJJD010000044.1 GCA_946406015.1 uncultured Bacteroidales bacterium
AGCTGCCCGGCTTCCCCATCGTGCTGCATGGCTCGAGCTCGGTGCCGCAGGACGAAGTTGACACCATCAACGCCAACGGTGGCGCACTGAAGGCCGCTGTCGGTATCCCCGAGGAGCAGTTGCGCAAAGCCGCCAAGAGTGCTGTCTGCAAGATTAACATCGACAGCGACAGCCGACTGGCCATGACCGCCGCCATCCGCAAACACATGGCCGAGCATCCCGACCACTTCGACCCGCGTCAGTACCTCAAGCCCGCCCGCGAGAGCATGAAGAAGATGTACATCCACAAGATTGTCAACGTCCTCGGCTCGAACGACAAACTTTAATTCCTAGAAGTTATTTAGACAGGAGTCCGTATAGCTCTTGTATAACACGGAGGGGCCCCGCGCTACGCGCGGGGCCCCTCTTTCTGTTTTGTATGTTTTTCTATTCGCTGACAAGGACGAAAGGCAACCGGGCCTGCAAGCCTTCACTCTCGGTGACGAAGAGCAGGTCCTGCTCAAGACGCGAGAGAGCCTTGGTGTGTTTTCCTTGCACTCGCCATTTACCAGCCAGACGCATCTTGCTCAGGAGGTTAAGATCATCGTCGCTGCTCTCACCGAAGAGTTCACTGAGTTGAGCGAAGGCATCCTTCTCTTTGGGGAACTCTTTGACCTTGTAATTATCCACCCCGGCTTTCTCTGCAGCAATGCTGAGAGCGAGGTCGATTCCGCCCAAAGTGTCCACCAAACCGATACCGATGGCGTCGGCACCTGTCCAAACACGACCACGGGCTATCTGATGCACTGCATCGTAGCTCATGTGGCGACCTTCGGCCACACGACCCACAAAGACCTTGTAGAAGTCCTCGACATTCTTGGTCCAGAGGGCCAAAGCAGTGGGTGACAATGGCCGGTAGACACTGAGGCCGTTGGCATTGCGGTTGGTACTGACGGTATCGGTGTTGAGGCCTAGTTTTTGGCGCATCAGCTTTCCGAGGTTCGGCACGGTGCCGAAGACGCCGATGGAGCCGGTGATAGTGGTGGGTTGCGCCACAATAACGTCGGCCATGCAGCTCATCTCATAGCCTGCCGAAGCGGCAAGGTCGCCCATGCTGACGACGACGGGCTTCTTCTCACGGGCAGCCATGACGGCATGCGTCATGCTCTCGCTTGCGGTAGCCTGGCCACCGGGCGAATTAACACGGAGCACAATGGCTTTCACCTCCTTATCGTCGGCGGCCTCCTTCAAGGCCTTCACAATGTCGTCGCCATAGACGGCGGTGCCGAAGCCGCGCGATGTGCCGTCAATCACGTTGCCTTCGGCATAGATGACTGCAATGGCGTCCTTGGCCTTGTTGGGGACATTCTTGACATTCACGGAATACTTTTCCAACGGGAGCAGCTGCTTGCCGCCATACTCTTCCTTGAGCATGTGCCGCACATCCTCTTCGAAGCAGAGGGTGTCGACCAGCCGTTGCGCGTAGGCTCCATCGGCCATAAAGCCGCTGAGGTCGTCGGCAATGCTGTTCACCGCAGCAGTCTCCAAGCCACGTCCTTCGGCGATGGCGGCGACGGCGGTCTTCCAGATGCTGGCAATATAGGCGCGAATCTGCTCACGGTTGGCATCGCTCATGTGGTTAAGGGTATAGACCTCGCCGGCGCTCTTGTAAGAGCAGCTTTCGGGACGTATGAGTTGCATCTCGACACCAAGTTTGTCGAGCAACTCCTTGTAGTACATCACCTCGGCCCCCATGCCGCGGAAGTCGACCATACCGCTGGGATGCAAGCAGACGCAATCGGCCAGCGAAGCCACATAATACTCGCCCTGCGAGAAGGCTGTGGCGTAAGCCACCACAGGTTTGCCACTCTGCTGGAAGCAGGCGAGGGCGTCGCGCAATTCGCTGCCCGATCCCCACGAGAGAGGCATAGCACCATTGCCTTTCAGGAAAATACCCGCTATCTTGCCGTCATCGGCGGCAGCACGGATAGCATTGACGGCGTCAATAAGGCCAACCGTCTTTTCGGTGCTGAACGAAGCCTGCAGCCCCGTGGCGCTCCTGTCACCGCTAATCTTGCCAAGGTCAACGGTGAGGAACGTGTCGTTCTTTACCACCGCGAGGGGTTCCTTATCCATCGAACCGAGGGAGATAACCATGGCAATCATGGAGATGAAGGTAAGCAGGCCGCCAAGGGCCGAGACAATCACCACGCCCACGGCCGAAGCCAACATGGTCATACCAAAACTTAGAGGTTTTCTTTCCATAATCTATGTATTTTATTCTATTCCTTTTAATGTTAGACTGATTCTATGACGCCGGAGGTCGACTTTGAGGACCTTCACCTTCAAGTGCTGATGCAGATGCACCACCTCAGAGGGGTCGTTGACGCGCCGATTTGCCATTTGACTCACATGCACCAGGCCATCCTGATGCACGCCGATATCGACGAAAGCGCCGAAGGCGGTGATATTGGTCACGATGCCGGGCAGCACCATTCCCTCCTTCACATCCTCGATGCGGGTGACGTTCTTGTCGAACTCGAACACCTCGAATCTGGCGCGGGGGTCCAAGCCGGGTTTCTCCAATTCCTTCATTATGTCTTTCAACGTCGGCATACCGCAGTCGGCAGTGACGAAATCAGCGAGGGCAATCTTCGAGCGCAGTTCTTTGTCTTTCATCAAGGTCTGCACGTCAGCCCCCACCGAGGCAGCCATCTTCTCCACCAATGCATAGCGCTCAGGATGCACGGCACTGCGGTCGAGCGGATTGGCACTTTCGCGCACACGCAGGAAGCCGGCGCACTGTTCGAAAGCCTTGTCGCCAAGTCCTTTCACATCGTGCAACGCCTCGCGCGAAGCAAAGGCGCCGTTATGGTTGCGGTGAGCTACAATCTTGTCGGCCAAGGCGGGGCCGATGCCGCTGACATAACTGAGCAGTTCACGGCTGGCGGTGTTGAGCTCGACTCCCACGCTGTTGACGCAACTCTCTACGGTATCGGCCAAGCTCTCGGCCAACATCTTCTGGTCAACATCGTGCTGGTACTGACCCACTCCGATACTCTTGGGGTCAATTTTCACCAGCTCGGAGAGGGGATCCATCAGGCGACGGCCTATGCTGACGGCGCCACGCACAGTGACGTCATAGTCGGGGAACTCGCGGCGGGCCACATCGCTGGCGCTGTAGACGCTGGCACCTGCCTCGCTGACAGAGACTGCTATAACCTTTCGGTTGAAGTGGCAGCGCTGCACCACCTCTTCCGTCTCGCGTCCAGCGGTGCCGTTGCCAATAGCGATGGCCTCAATTTGGAATGCCTCGACCAACGCCTCCAGTTTGCTGACGGCGGCGCGTTCCTCGCGCACCGAGGTAAAGGGGTAGATGGTCTCGTTATGTAGCAGCTGTCCTTGTGCATCGAGACACACCACCTTGCAGCCGGTACGGAAGCCCGGGTCTATGGCCAGAGTGCGTTTCTGCCCCATGGGGGCGGCCAGCAGCAGTTGGCGCAGGTTCTCGGCGAAGACGCGTATGGCCTCTTTGTCGGCTTTCTCCTTCAGCAGGTTGCGGAACTCGTTCTCGATGCTTGGCATAACAAGACGCTTGTAACTGTCGACGACAGCCATGTCATACTGCTCGCCTGCTTTGCCCTGTGGACGATGCCGCGAGGTAAGCGCCTCAATACATTCGTCGTCCTTTTCTGGCTTTACATGCACCTTGAGCACGCCAGCCTCTTCGCCGCGGAAAAGGGCCAAGATGCGGTGCGATGGAGCTCGTCCGATAGGCTCTTTCCAATCGAGCCACGACTCGAACTTACCCACTCGCTCGTCGGCCTCGTCCACTCCACGGGCCAGGCCCGAAGTGAGCATAGCGCGGCGACGGAACACGTTGCGCACGCGGTTGCGCACGGCGGCATCCTCGCTGATGCGCTCGGCAATGATGTCGCGGGCACCGGCCAGAGCCTCGTCGTCCCAGTCGCCCCATTGCCCATGCATGATGGCATCGGCCACAGGCTCATATCCCTTTTCGATGGCGATGGTGGCGCGGGTGCGGCGCTTGGGGCGATAAGGCAGGTATAGGTCTTCGAGATCGGTCATCGACTCCACGGCCTCAATCTGCTGCCTCAGTTCGGGGGTCAGCTTCCCTTGCTCTTCGATGCTGGCAAGGACCGCCTCGCGGCGCTTGTCGAATTCTTTCAGTTTTAGCAATAGGTCGCGGATGGCGGCAATCTGCACCTCGTTGAGCGACCCCGTCACCTCCTTGCGGTAGCGCGCAATGAAAGGCACCGTGGCGCCCTGTTCAAGGAGTTCTATCGTCTTCTCAACCTGACGCTGATTGACACTCAGCCGATTGGCAATAACAGCAGCATAATTCATGTTGCAAATTTACACAAAAAACCACATATGGCAAGCCGGAAATAATGATTTGTTGAAAAAAAATTCTACCATTTCAAAAAATATGTGTACTTTTGCACTTTGAAAATAACAACACAAATTAATACACAATTATGAAAAAAGCATTATTATTTCTTGCCGCCGCGCTGACTTTCGGCATGGCCGCAAATGCACAGTCGTCCTTTTCGGAGAATTTCAACAATGTAGCCGACGGCGCTGTACCGGCAGGTTGGACCACCTATGGTGATAACCTGACCAATCATTACACCGACGCCTCCCTGAACGATAGTTGGAGCGCAATGAGCCAGATGATGGTTTGCATCACGTGGACCGAGGAGACCTCTCCCGTCGACCGTTGGCTTGTCACTCCGCAGGTTACAGTGCCGACCACCAACGGCATGCTCCTGTTCGACATCAATGGCGTCAACTACGGGCCGGGATCGCCTTATGCCGAGAGCCTGAAAATTATGGTTTCGACCACCGACAACCAGAAGAGCAGCTTCACCCTGCTCCAAGACCTGGGTGAACTTCCCGAAGGCAACAACACCTTCGCCGTCAACCTCAGTGCCTATGCCGGCCAGAACGTTTATCTCGCTTTCGCCTGCTACACCAATGACGGTATGTACATCTTCCTTGACAATGTCGAGGTGAAGACCGTCCCCGCCAACAGCATCTCCGCTGTCAGTGCCAGCGCCCCCACCTGGACCAGCCAGAATAGCAATACCAATGTGGCTCTCACCGTGCGCAACGAGGGTTCCGCCGACCTGACTTCCTTCGACGTGACCTACACAGTCAATAACGGCGACCCCCAAGTCGTCAATGTGACTGGCATCAACGTGGCTTCCTTCACCAACTACACCTACACCTTCCCCGTCATGGTGTCGTCTCTGGGTGCTACCGTCATCGACATCACCGTCAGCAACCCCAACAACGACACTGATATCGATGACAGCGACAACAGCACCAGCTGCGAGACCACTGTCTACGATCCCAACAGCACCACCCAGCGCACTTCCCTGCTTGAGCACTTCACCACTGCCAAGTGCCAGTACTGCCCCGGTGGCCACGACCGCCTCAATCAGGCCATGGTCAACTTTGAGAACCGCATCTGCTGGGTGGCTCACCACGTAGGTTTCTACACTGACAACATGACCATTAACGAATCGGAGGAAATCATGGCTCTCTACGGCAATAACGGAACATGGGCTCCCGCTATGACCCTTGACCGCAATGTCGACTTCGCCGATGGCGCTGAAGCAGGTGGCGTTGTGGGTAGCGTAGGCAATGTCAACGATCTTGTCTCCCAGTTCAACAATGCAACCAACGCTCCCGCTTTTGTTACCATCGAGCTGAGCAATTTCACCTACGATCCCCAGACCCGCCAGCTGAACGTTACCGTCAGCGGCTCGTTCGTCAGCGACTTCGCAGGCACGCCCCGTCTCTCTCTCTACCTCACCCAGGATGGCATCTATGGTTCACAGCAAAACACCAACGGAACTATCGCAAAGTACGAGCACAACCACGTTATCCGTGCCTGCATCTCCGATGTTTGGGGCGATGCTGATGCCTTCACTTCCACCACTGCCGGCAGCAATTACAGCAAGACCTACACCTATACCCTGCCTACCAAATTCAGCGCCAACAACTGCCGCCTTGTTGCTTTCGTCAACGACTATGGTCCCGACATGCTGCACCGCACTGTTGCCAACGCCACCAAGAGCGACTACCTCATGACCGGCAACGACCCCACCACCGGCATCGGTGATGTCCAAGCCAGCATGAATGTCGTCACCTACCCCAACCCTGCCACCGAGATGGTTTATGTCTCCACCGAAAGCGCTATTTCCAGCTTCGAAATGGTCGACGCCCTCGGCCGCAAGGTCATGGGTAATGAGAATCTCAATGCCGACATCCTTGAGCTCAACGTCAGCGACCTCAACGCCGGCATCTACTTCATCACCATCACCACCGAACACGGCACCGCCACCCAGCGTGTCAGCGTGACGAAGTAAAAAGACTCCCTTATCTTATTCTACTTTATAGAATAATATAAAAAAAGTAACGCGGGATGCAATATTTCATTGCATCCCGCGTTATTTTGGCAATCTGAAAAACATATCATATAAAATGAAACGAATACTGACCCTTGCAGCCTTGGTGCTGTGCAGTTCTATGGCATTCTCGCAGCAGGTAGCATCGCGCGCCAAGGCGTTGCGCATGCTCGCCTTCAGCCGCCCGGAGTACCAGATTAAGGATATCAAGGTCTATACCGATACGATGACCGTCTACTCGCTGTCGCGTTCGGTCATATACCCCTTCGGCGAATGGACATCGCTGGAGCAGTATATTACCGACAACCAACTGCACTGGTACCGTGAGCAGAGCTATCGCCACTACTACGACTCGATGGAAGTGAGTGTAAACCGCATGAGGAGGGTAGACGACAGCTACATCGACCTCTATTACAGCATTTGGACCAAGCAAGTGGAGATACTGAGCGGCTATGTGGCCGACCCCGAGATAAAACTCGACAACGGGCTGCACGTAGGTATGACTAAGGACGAGGTGTTCAACGTCTTCTTCAAGAAGTATCCGCGGTCGTACACTTCCGATATCGCGGTGCTGAAAGTCATCAGTGGCGCCGGCGAGGTGGCCGAGATCTACACCTTCAAGGGGCAGAAACTCCGCCACATCAAGATTGAGACGGCGTATAAGTATTATTAAAGCCTCACCCCCTTACCCCTCTCCCCACAGGAGAGGGGAGAAGAATGAAGATGAAGTCCCAAAGAAGCGATACAAAGGGTAAACGCTCCCCTCGCCTCAAAGGAGAGGGGTCGGGGGTGAGGCCACATGTGGCTCTTTTCTTCGGTTCCTTCAATCCGATTCATGTCGGTCACCTCATCATTGCCAATACCATGCTGCAGCAGGAAAGCATTGATGAGGTGTGGCTTGTAGTATCGCCACAGAACCCGCTGAAGGAGCGCGCCTCGCTGCTGGCTGACCACCACCGGCTTCAAATGGTGCAGCGGGCCGTGGAGGACAACTACCGCCTGCGGGTGTGCGACATTGAGATGCACCTGCCCATCCCCAGCTACACTGTGGTGACCTTAGCAGCGTTGGGCGAGAAGTATCCTGACCGAGAGTTCTGCCTCATCATGGGAAGCGACAATCTGGCGAGCTTCCACCGCTGGCGCAACTATGAATACATCCTCGAGCACTACCACATCTATGTCTACCCGCGTCCAGGGTCGGAACATTGCCCGCTGCGCGACCACACGTCGGTGACGATGGTCGATGTGCCGATGATGGACATCAGCAGCAGCTTCATCCGGCAGCAGATTGCCGCAGGCAAAGATGTGCGCTACCTGCTCACCGAGCCAGTGTACAAATATCTCACCGAGATGCACTTTTACGAGTAGTTGAAGAGTCAAGGGAACAGAACTTAAAGAGTTAAGACAGTACCAAATATGAAAAAAGGGTTCAAACTAATATTATGGGTGGTCGGCATCGTGCTGGCATTGCTCGTCATTGTGTCGCTACTGGGAGGCCCCTTGGCGAAAAGTTATATCAACCGGAACGGTGAGCGCCTGACAGGACGCCATGTAGCGGTGAAGCATGTGGGGCTAAACCTGCTGACAGGCCATGTGGCAGTCCAAGGGTTACAAATCTATGAAGAGGATGGAGTCTCGTCGTTCGCCGGATTCGACACTCTCGACGTACGCGCCTACCTGCTTCAGCTGCCGTTCAAAACTGTCAACCTGCGCCATATCACCCTCAGCGGCCTGCATGCCAATTTGATGCAAGATGGTGAGCGTTTCAACTTCAGCTCGTTGATAGAGCATTTCAGCTCGGGCGATACCGTGAAAGACACTACTCCCAGCAACTGGACGCTGAAACTCTACAACATACGCCTCTCGCATGCCAGCCTCCGCTACCGCGACCTGCGGTGTAACAAAGAGCTCTCCCTGCCCGATATCAACCTGCGCGTACCCGGCTTCATCATTGGCGGCGACGAAAGCACTGAGGGCGGTCTGAACCTGAACTTCGACAAGGGTGGCCACCTCAACGCCACAGCCAACTACGACGCCGACAAAGGACGCTACGATGCCACCGTCGACCTCACCGACTTCACCCTGCGCAACGTGGAAGGCTATGTGCAAGATGTCATCGCTTTCGAGGAAGTGCAAGGATCCTTGACTGCCCACCTCACCGCCACTGGTGCGACAACACAGCTGCTCAAGAGCCGCATCAGTGCCACTATGACGTTGCGCAACGTAGACCTGCGCGACGAACACAGCAGCCTGGCGGGGCTCGACAACCTCACCGTCAAGGTAAACAATTTCAACTTGGAAAACAACAACCTCGACATCGCCTCGGTGCATCTCGACGGTCTCAGAGCCACCTACGAACAATGGGACGGCTACAATAACATCAGCCGTCTGATGCCGGCGAAGGACACGAGCGACCTTAAAGACCTTAAGGACACTAACGACCTTAAGACCCTTGACGACCTTAACGCCCCCCCCGCTAAGAAACCTCCCTTGCAGCTGCGCGTGGGCAACCTGCTGGTGGAACACTGTGCATTGACCTACATCAATCATACGCTGCCTGACGAATTCAGTTTCCCCATCACCAACCTTACCATCAACGCTACAAATCTCTCGCTGCGCGGCGACAACAATGCCCAGCTGCGCGCCACACTGCCCGGCGGCGGCCACCTGATGGCACGCTGGCAAGGCAACCTCGACAACTGGAAACAACACCAAGACCTCTTCCTCACCGTAAAGGGTCTGGACCTGAAGCAACTCAGTCCGTGGACAGTAGCTTATACGGGACAGCCCGTCGAGGATGGCATCTTCGGGCTCACCTCACGCAACAGCATCCTCAACAGCCAGCTCAACGGCCAGAACAGCATCGACATCTACAATCCCGTGGTGGGTAAGAAGCGCAAGGATGTCAAGCCAGAAAAGCACCTGCCCCTCAAGACAGCCCTGTATGTACTCAAGGACAAGGACGACAAGATACTGCTCGACGTGCCCGTCAAAGGCAATGTCGACAGTCCTGAATTCAACTACATGAAGCTCCTCTGGAAGACTCTGGGCAACCTCATCGTCAAAGTGGCCACCTCGCCTGCACGGGCCTTGGGCAACGCACTGGGCATGGGAGGCACCGACCTCGAATTCATCACCGTCGACCCAACACAACACGGTCTTACCTCGGAACAGTACCACACCCTCGGCCAACTGGCCACTGTGGTGCAGAGCGACAGTCTGATAGTGCTGCATCTGGAACAGCGCATGCCCGAGGCAACCAACGACACCGTGGCACGTCTGTATGAACTGCGCAACGAGATGGTGCGCCGCTACATGGCCGAGCAAGGCGTCAATGAGGGACAACTGATAATTACCACCGGAGCACCGACCGGGAAGAAAGAACGCACCGGTTACGTCGTCACTTCGGACATCAAAATTGAAGAATAACACACTATGGCAGACAATATCGACATACTTAATTCCCAACCCCTGGCCTCGGACTACGACGACGACAGCATCGTCCACCTCGAGGACATGGAGCACATACGCCTCCGCCCCGGCATGTACATTGGCAAGTTGGGCGACGGCTCCTCACACGACGACGGCATCTACGTCCTCATCAAAGAGGTTATCGACAACTCTATCGACGAGTTCACCTCGGGCTTCGGCAAGAAGATAGAGGTACATATCAACTTCGCCGACCGGAGGGTCTCTATTCGTGACTACGGCCGTGGCATTCCCCTCGGCAAGATGGTGGAGGCCGTCAGCCGACTCAACTCCGGCGCCAAGTACGACAGCAAGGTATTCCAGAAGTCTGTCGGCCTCAACGGCGTCGGTACCAAGGCCGTCAACGCCCTTTCGTCCTACTTCAAAGTGCAGTCCATCCGCGAAGGCAAAACCCATATTGCCGAATTCGCCGAAGGAAAGTTGACTTTCGACTCGGGCATCATCGAGGCCGACCGCTCGATGGAGACCGGTACACTTGTGGAATTCATCCCCGACCCCAAGCTCTTCGGCAACTATCATTTTATCAGCGAATATGTCGAGCGCCGCGTATGGAACTACTGTTACCTCAACCGCGGACTCACTTTCTACTACAACGACAAACGCTACTATTCGAAAAATGGCCTGATTGACCTGCTGGAGAACAACCTGCAGTCCGAACCCCTCTACCCCATTATCCACATCAAGGAAGACGACTTCGAGGCCGCCTTCACCCACATCAACGGACAGAGCAACGACTACTACTACTCCTTCGTCAACGGGCAACACACCACCGAGGGCGGCACCCACCAGAGCGCCTTCCGCGAAGCCTATGCTCGTGTGGTGAAGGAATTCATCAAAAAAGACTACCCGCCCGAAGTCATCCGCGGCGGACTCGTCTGCGCACTCTGCATCCGCATCCAGGAGCCTGTCTTCGAGGCACAGACCAAGACCAAACTCGGCTCCACCCACCTCGAGCCCAACAAGGCCGACGGCACCAACAACAGCCCCCTGCTGAAGACTTTTGTCAACGACATCCTCAAACGCCATCTCGACAACTACCTCCACATGCACTCCGAGACGGCCGACGCCCTGCTCTCCAAAATCAATGCCAACGAGAAGGAGCGCAAGGAGATAGCAGGCATCAAGAAGGTGGCACGCGAAGCTGTCAAAAAGGCCAGCCTCAACAACCGCAAACTGCGCGACTGCCACGTGCACTACAATACCAATCACGCCCGACGCCTTGAGAGCACCATCTTCATCACCGAGGGAGACTCGGCCTCTGGCTCCATCACCAAGAGCCGCGATGTGGCCACACAGGCCGTCTTCAGCCTCCGCGGAAAAATCCCCAACATCATGAAGATCAAAAAGGTGGACGTATATAAAAACGAAGAGCTCAACCTCCTGCACAACGCCCTCGACATCGACGACTCACTTGACAACCTGCGCTACAACAATGTAGTCATCGCCACCGATGCCGATGTCGACGGCCTGCACATTCGGCTCCTGCTCATCACCTTCTTCCTCCGATTCTACCCCGAGTTGGTGCAAACCGGCCACGTATATATCCTTCAGACTCCCCTATTCCGCGTACGCAACAAACAGAAAACAAGCTATTGCTACACCGACGAGGAGCGCGTGTCTGCCATCAAAGCCACCCCGGGAGCCGAAATCACCCGATTCAAAGGTCTCGGCGAAATCAGTCCCGACGAATTCAAGAACTTCATCGGCAAGGACATGCGCCTCGACCCCGTAATACTGCACAAGGACTTCGACACCAAGGGTGTACTCACCTTCTACATGGGCGACAATACCCCCGAGCGGCGTGAGTTCATCATGCAGAACCTCCGCATCGAAGACGACGAATCAATAGTGGTCGCATAAAAAAAATTTGGTCATATTAATATTTATTACTAATATTGCACTCAAATACTACCGCTATGTCTACTGCCAGAAAACACAAAAAAAACCTGATTGTCAGCTATAAGAACCTCCCTGACGACCTAAAAGAATTATTCAAAGAAGCCTATCCGGAAGGCTATAACAACTATATCACAAAGTTCACCAAGCCCAACGGCGAGTCCATTTTCATTGTTCCCTTCGAGACCGACGACACGGCCTATATGGTCAAGTTCGACGTCAAAATCGACACTCTCGGCGAAGACCTTGACAAGGCGCTCTTCGACGACGACGGTGACGTGGAAGAGAAGGAAGAGACCTTTGCTCCCTTGAGCGAAGCCATTGAAAAAGAGGAGAACAGCGGCGCACACCGCGAGCGTCACCTGCGCCACGGCGACTTCGAAGACGTGCTCGACGAAGAGAAAAAGAAGAAAGCCACCCTCGGCATCGACAAGGAAGGCCTCAAGGCTGCCTTCGCCGACGACGAAGAAGCCGAAGAACTTGACAGCTATGAGAAAATCGGCGACGACGACGAACCCTCAGACGACGATTACGAGCCCTCAGACGAGGACCTCCGCGGCATCGAAGAGGAATACCTCGACGCCGAGATACCGCCCCTCGACGCCACCATCCCCGAAGAAGAGATGGTCAAAATTGAAAAAGGCGAGCCCAAGAAACGAGGCCGCAAAAAGAAAAACAGCTAATAAATCTAACTTAAACAATAACAACATGAAAAAAGCATTAACAATGATGTGCCTCGCCGCCCTGATGGTCGGCATGGGCATGACAGCACAGGCGCAGTTCCGCCAGTCCATCTTCCTCAATGGCAACCTGCCCACCGGCAGCTTTGCCAGCAGCATCAACACCAACCACCCCGTACCCCTCGGCTACCAGGAGATGGGCAAGGATGCCGCCCTCGGATTCGGCGCCGGCTATCGCGCCAGCTACCGCTTCGACGTGGGAATGGGCATGGTGGCCCCCTTCGCTCAGGCCGATTTCTTCTGGAACATGATTGGCAGCACTTGGCGCGACAAGTACATGGACGGTGACTACGCCACTCCCACCTACTTCAACATCCCCGTCATGGCCGGTGTCAGCTACCTCTACGACGAACTCTGGAACGACATCACCCCCTATGGTGAATTCGGCATCGGCGCCGACCTGATGATGATTACCCGCGAAGGTAAAGGCACTGGCACCGCCGGCGGCACCCTCTACTACGCCTACAAATCGAACGCCGCCTTCTCCTGGATGCTCGGCCTCGGTGCTTACTTTGGCCGCCATGTCAGCGCTGGCATCTACTACTACGGCCTTGGCACCCACCCCATCGACTACACGCAGAAGACCCTCGACGAGAACGCTATCGCCGCTGCTGAGGTGGTCACCCACCAGACCATCGACGGCGTGATGCGCGAGAAACGCAATGTCGGCAGCATTGCCCTCCGCATCGGCTTCCACTTCTAAGCCAATTGTATTGCCTAAGACTTGTGGGCGGAGCTTCCAAGGAAGCCCCGCCCACCTTTTTTTGTAGGATACACAAAAAAAAATCCCATTAAAGAAAAAAGTCGTATCTTTGCACTCCGATGAAGAAAACAATAATCATTCTATCCCTTCTCTTGGGACTCTTCATTCCTGCATGCGCACAGGCCATCCGGGACACACACAACTCTGTCATTGCCAAGATAGACAAGGACGGCACGGTACGCAACAGTAGCAATTCCATAATTGCACGTATCAACGACAAAGGCGAGGTGCGCGACAACAGCAACCGCTATCTGGGCAAGATTGAAAACGATGGAACGGTAAGAGACCGCAACAACCGCCACCTAGGGAAGATAGAAAGCAATGGCACTGTACGTGGCCAGAACAACTTCACACTGGGGAAAGTCGACAACGACGGTGCCGTCCGTGACAACTCCAACCGCATCATCGGCCAAGCCAAGGATGTACCTGTAAAACATGCCGCCCTGTTCTTCTTCTTCAAGCTGCTCATGTAATCCGACCGTTGGATAACAAAAAGGCAGGTTGCCGTTGGCAACCTGCCTTACTTTTTTAGGTAGGCTCGAACGTTATCTATTCGCACCGATTCCTTGAAGATTTGGAAAAGTTGTGGGCGATGCGTGAGTGGATTCCCGACCCGACGAAACCGACACCGCCCAATCGATATCATTCCTGGTGTCTGTAGTTCAATATATTATAACCGCTAAAAATAATCAAACTGAAAATTGTTTTTGTCGGATAAAGAAAAAGTTGTATATTTGCACTTGTAAACCAACATTACGGTTTACCGTTAGAAAGCGCATTTTCGCTTTATTCGACTGATGTGAACTTCGACAACTCACTATTGAATGAAAGAATAAAGAATGGAAATGGTTGCTTCTGTTGGATTGTTATCGTATTACTCGATATACAACCCTGTGGAGCAATTCAGAGTACCTTTATTTTCATTCACAGGGAGTCGAAGCCCTACATCAGTAATAGAGTTACAATGGATGGCTCCACTTTCTTCGTTATTATGTTTTACCCCTCCGAGCCGAGAACAAAAACTAATGCTATGGCAGAAGGAAGAAAAGACAAATGCGAAAAATGCGGTTGGGATTTTAACGAAAACCCACAGAAATGCCCTAATTGCGATGCTCCTATTGTAACCATTCAAGGGGTTTGCGTTCATTGCGGCAGGGTTGAGGTCTTACATTCCCATCCTGTAGAGTATCCCATTCCACAAGAAGGTGCGATACTGAAATGCAAGAATTGTGAAAGCGTAGAGTTCAAAAATGTTTCTATTGAAGCAGAAAGGAGGTAAAAAAATGAAAAAACAAGTATTACTTTTGTTTGCAGCATTTGCATTCAGTCAAGCGGCATTTGCATACGATTTTTCCGCTGTTGCACCTTCGGGACAGACTCTGTACTTTAATTATGCTTACGGAGTAGAAAATGCAGTAGAAGTTGTAAGACCATATAGTGGTTGGTGGATAGAGGGGGATCTCATTATTCCTGATAGTGTAGAATATGACGGTACTTCTTATTGTGTATTTAGAATTGCTAATAATGCCTTCTATGATTGTGATGAATTGACATCGGTGACAATCCCCAACTCCGTCACCAGCATAGGGGATAATGCCTTCTATGATTGTGATGAATTGACATCGGTGACAATCCCCAACTCCGT
>CAMJJD010000045.1 GCA_946406015.1 uncultured Bacteroidales bacterium
CTTAACGTACTCATTTTTTTATTTACTAACGATGATGTTTATGTTCCTTTTTGTTGATTTCTCCTCCGATTGCATCGCATTTCGGCCGCCGACGGATAAGTGGCCTCCATACTTATCAATCTGAGAAACTGCACATTGAACGGGTATACAATGTGCAATTCCCCATTTTTGGAGAGTGCAAAGTTACGAACATTTTTCCAACTGGCAAAATATTTTTTTCAGCCCGCCTCTATTTTGCCCTGCTGATTTCTCCTTGCATTTCCCTATCGTTCTTCTCACGTTCTTCTCGAATTCGAGAAGAACGTGAGAAGAACGATGGTGTAAGATATGTGGAAAACAGCAACTTGGCAGTTAGCCGCAAGATGTCTTTCCCGCCGTTCAGTCGGATTTAGTCGGCCACGGTGATTTTGTGGGCAGGGCGGTCGCCGATCTGCACCAGGTAGAGGCCCGCGGCGGGCAACGGCAGGCGGCAGGTGGCGTGGCAGGTGGCGCTGGCCACCAGGCGGCCGCCGGCATCGTAGACACGTACGATCTCGCCATCGGCCCCTTCTACGGTCACGGCGCCGTCGGCTGCATGTACCGTCGGTCTGCCGTCCTCCACTTCAGGCACAGCGCTACAGTCCTCCACAATGTTAGTAAAGCGGCTCCAGTTGGGGTCGGCGTCGTAGGCCGCGGCGCTGTGGCAGGGCACGGTGAGCGTGAGGCTGGTGCTCATGCCGTCGAAGGTGTTGTCGCAGGCCTGCGGCGGCACGGCGGCGAGGCTGGTCATATTGCTGATGCTCGAGCAGTCGCCCAGCGCCCACGGGCCGAGCCAGGTGAGTCCGGCGGGCAGCGTGAGCTCCGTCACGTGGGAGAGCTCGGCCAGCGCCATCTCGCCGATATAGACCACCGTCGGGGGTATGACCAGTTCCCGCAGGCCGGTGCAGCCGTGCAGCAGCTCGTCGCGCAGGGTGTCGAGCCCTTCGGGCAGGCGCACCTTCTTCAGGCGGCCGTTGTAGTTGTAGCAGAAGGCGCGCGCGGCGAGGTAGGTGCAGCTGTTGGGCACTATGATGGAGTCGGTACGTGCCAGCGAGGCGAAGGCATCTTGGTCGATGGAGGTGACGCGGCTGCCGAGGTCGATGGCGCTCATCTTGCAGAAGTAGAAGGCCCCCCGTCCGATGCTGCATTCGGCGTCGGCGATGGTTACCTTGGCTTCGCCGCTGGAGCGGAAAGAGTTGTAGAAGGCATAGCGACCAATCTCCGTCACCGTCGAGGGGATGACGACAGAGCCCAGCCGGCTGCAACTCTGGAAGGCCGAGTTGCCTATCGTCTCCAAGCCTTCGGGCAGGGTGATGCTCTCCAGCTGGCTGACGCTGAAGGCATAACGGCCTATGTCGCGTACCGAGGCGGGCAGCACCACCTGCGTCACCCACGGGCGGCAGGCGGTGACGGCGGTGCGGTTGCTGTCGGGATAGACGAGGCCGTCCTCTTCAATGCCGTTCACCGTCAGCGCGCTCCAGGGACTTCCGCCGGCATTGCCATGATAGATGACGTTGCCAATCAAGTCGAAGGCCTTCAGCCCGATGCTGTCGACGCCGTCGGGCACCTCCAGCTCGAAGATGCCGGTGCTGGCCAGCGCCAAACGTCCGATGGTGGTGACGCTGGAAGGGATGACCGCCGCCGTGATTTCGCCGTGGCTGTAGAAGGCACTGTCGGCCAGCGTGGTGACGGTGTACTGCTCGCCGCCGTGCTCCACCGTGGCGGGGATGACGAGCGTGTCGCTGTAGTGGATGTAGGGGGCGTTCCACACGCTCTCGTCGCCGCGCACGCTGACGTGGTGCTGTGCCGAGTCGGTGATGGTGCAGAAGAGGGTGTCGCCCTGCTGCGTGACGGTCTGGAAGTCGTGCGCCACCTGGGCCTGTGTGGCGGTAGCCAGGGCCACCATGACTGCCGCCGAAGCGGCTTGTTTCAATGCTGTGTTCATAGTGTCGTTGTTTGAAATGAGACTGTCGAAGTAGGCCGCCGGCGGGTTGTGTATCACGGCGCGGATGACGCGGCCGCCCGAGGAGCGGTAGTAGGTGACGGTGCCGGCCTCGCGGTCGTGCTGCCACGCCCAGCCGCCGCTCCACACGCTGTCGCCCCAGGGGAAGAGGCCGTGGTAGTCCCAGTCGACCTCGACCCACGTCGCAGCCACGGTGTCGTCCCCTCTCGGGGAGGGCAGGGGAGTGTCGGGCAGGCTGTCGACTACCGCGGGCTTGTCGCCGAAGACGGCCTGGCGCCACTGCGGCACCACGGCTACGGCCAGCGTCGTGGTGAGCAGCAGCAAGGCCACCACCAGTAGCGCGTTGCGGGCCTTGGCGATGATGCGGTGCATGCGCTGGTAGACGGCGTCGCGCGTGAGGTGCATAATCTGTGCTACTTCGGCGGCGTTGTAGCCGCACAACTGCAGGCGCACCAGCCGTTGCTCCTCGGGCGTGAGCAACTCCATCACCTCGGCCACCTTCTCCTTGTCGCTCTCTGGTTCGTCGACCAAGGTCTCGGTCATGGCGTCGGTGAACGGCTCGGTGACGAGGTGTTGCTTGCGGCGCTGCAGGTCGAGCACTGAGCGTGCCTGCCAGCGCACCCAGGCACGTTGCTCCTGCGTCGTGGCGTTGGGGCGCAGCTGGCTGAAGTGCTCCCACAGCGCTATCGACACCTCCTGCACCAAGTCGTTGCAACGGTCCCAGTCGCCGCGGGCATGACGCCAGCAGAGGCGCCACACCATCGGGCGGTAACGCTCCAGCAACTCGTAGTATGCACTATTGCGGTCCATCTACCAATATAATACACCGTTTTTGTCCCAAATCTGACAATTGGGGTGCAAAAAAACAAAAATGTTTGGTCAGTATACATTTATTTCGTATCTTTGTAACTTGAAAGGGAGTTACTTTTGCATATAAACATAACGATATGAAGCTATTAAGGAAAATACTGGGAGGCATTTCGCTCACGGCGGCCATGTTCGTCTTCCAGGCCTGCTACGGCACAGATTATTATTGTCCTTCCATGGAGTACAACTTTCGCGTGGTGGATACCAAAGGCACGCCCATCCCCAATATCAAGGTTAGCTCCCAATGGCAGTCAAATGGCGATTATGTATACGACTGGTGTTTTCAAGGAGTTTCCGACTCGGCAGGCTTGGCTCACCTCTGGGTGGAGGATTGCAACGGCTTGGATGTAAAATTCCGTTTCTCGGATGACGACTCGGTATATGCCGTATATGACACCATCATCAGCCATAACACCGTTCCTGACACTGTCGCGGCCGACAGTCTTGCCATTCCTCAATCCTCCGACACTATCGACATCGTTCTCCATCCGGTGAACTAAAACCTATAATATGAGACTATTAAGGAAAATTCTCGGCGGCATATCGCTCACGGCAGCGATGTTCGTCTTCCAGGCTTGCTATGGGTCGATGGATGCCGAAAACTACCGCGATATAACGATACGTGTAACGGATGCAGATAATGGTCAACCCATGCAGGATGTCAAAGTGGAGTCTCAGAGGGTATGTACATCGCGTCACAACCAAGTAACGAGTGATTGGCGTTTACTCGGATACACAGATTCGTTAGGAATAGCCGATTCCTATATTTATCTCACCGACGGCTATGCCGATAAGCTTCGTTTTACAGCTCAAGATTCATCCTACATTGTCCTTGACACCATAGCAGTTGGTGGCCCGGGATACAATAGATATTCAATATCTGATACTTTTGAAGTTGTTCTCCATCGGCTTGATTGATGAGTAACGTGTTGCGTAATAATATGGGGCGTCTGTTCCGCTGGAACGAGACGCGCATCCATGAGTTGAACTATCTTTTCTGGGAGTGCACCACGCGTTGCAACCTGCATTGCCGCCACTGCGGGAGCGACTGCACCGCTCCCGGCAGCAGTCCCGACATGCCGCTTGACGACTTCCTCCGCGCCTTCGACACCATTCCCCGCTCCGCCATCGGGCCCCGCTTCACCGTCGTTCTCACCGGCGGCGAGCCGTTGCTGCGTCCCGATATCGAGGAGGTGGGCCGTGCCATACGTCAGCGTGGCGCAGGATGGAGCATGGTGAGTAACGGATGGTTCTACGACGAGGCGATGCATCGCCACCTGATGGCTGCCGGCATGGGTGCCCTCACCATCAGTCTTGACGGGTTGGAACCCGAGCACGACTGGATGCGCGGCCGCGAAGGCTGCTACCAGCGCACCCTTAACGCCATCGCCATCGCCGCCCGCGAGCGGCGCCTCAACTTCGACGTCGTCACCTGCGTCAATCAGCGTACCCTGCCGCAACTGCAGCAGCTGCACGACCTGCTGGCATCGCTCGGTGTGCGTCAGTGGCGCATCTTCACCATCATCCCCATCGGCCGGGCGAAGGAAGATCCCGAGCTGCACCTCACCAACGCCCAATTCGTAGAGCTGATGGAATTCATCAAAGCCAAAAGGGAGAAACCGGAAAGTGCGATGAACGTAACCTTCAGCTGTGAAGGTTATCTGGGGCGCTACGAATGGCAGGTGCGGCAGAACCCCTTCTTCTGCCATGCCGGCATCAACATCGCCTCGGTACTCATCGACGGCACCATCTGTGCCTGTCCCAACATCGACCGCGAAGTCTTCGGACAGGGCAATATCTATCAGGACAACCTCTGGGAGGTGTGGAACAACAGGTTCGAGACTTTCCGCGACCGCTCATGGGCGCGACGCGGCATGTGCAAGGACTGCCGCAAGTTCCGCGACTGCCTGGGGAACGGTATGCACAATTGGCATGGCGACTGCCAGGAGGTCATCAACTGCCACTACCGCAAGACCCTCACACCTTGATGTCGGGAAGCCTGGGGGAGCAATGACAATCTTTACCGTCCTTCATGGGACAGTGGTCGCAGCCACAGCCGCAGCCTTCTTTTCTTTTGAGGATACGTACCAGACGCCGCACGGCAAAGAACAGCGCCGCGACAACAGTGACTATGACTATGATGGTCTGCATAAACTATCGTCTTGACTCCTAAATCAACAGGCTCCCTATCTGGAAGAAGAGGGTGGATACAATCCAGGCCAGCCCTATGGTGTATACCACCGTGAAGAGGGCCCACTTCCACTTGCCGCTCTCGTTCTTGATGGCCACGATGGTGCTGACGCAGGGCATGTAGAGCAGGATGAAGAGCAGCATCGAGGCTGCCGAGAGGGGTGTCATGTTGTTGCGTATCAACTCGCTGATACGGCTCTCGTTCTCTTCGCTTTCGAAGTCCTCCTCCAGCAGTTCGGCCTCATCGCTCGAGGTGGCGTAGACCACCGCCATAGTCGAGGCCACCACCTCCTTGGCTCCCACACCGGCCAGCAGCGACACGCTCTGGCGCCAGTCGAAGCCGCAAGGACGCATGGCGGGCTCGATGGTCTTGCCTATCTTGGCCATGTAGCTGTTCTCGGCCTGCACGCGGCGGTCGGCATTGGTGGGGTAGTAGCTCAGCGCCCATACGATGATGCTGGCGCCGAGGATGATGGTACCCATCTTCTTGAGGTATTCCTTGCCTTTCTCCCAGGTGTGGCGCAGCACGGCCTTGGCGGTCGGCATGCGGTAGGGGGGCAGCTCCATGACAAAGGGCAGGCTCTCGCCTTTGACGAAGAAGCGGCTGAAGAGCTTGGCCATCAGCACCGCCATCACCATGCCCAGCAGGTAGAGCCCCATGAGGACGAAGGCGGCCCACTTGGAGAAGAAGGCGCTGACGAGGATGACGTAGACGGGTATGCGGGCCGAGCAGCTCATCATGGGGATGACCAGCATGGTGAGCAGGCGCGACTTGCGGTCTTCGATGGTACGGGTGGCCATGATGGCGGGCACGTTGCAGCCGAAGCCCATAATCATGGGGATGAAGCTCTTGCCGTGCAATCCCATCTTGTGCATCAGCTTGTCCATGATGAAGGCGGCGCGAGCCATGTAGCCGCTGTCCTCCATAAAGGAGATAAATAGGTACAATATTAATATATTGGGCAGGAAGACCAGCACAGAACCCACGCCGGCGATGATGCCGTCGCAAAGCAGGCTCTTCAGCGGCCCGTCGCTCATGGCGCCGCCCACCAGTTCGCCCAGCCATCCGAAGAGGCTTTCAAGCCAGTCCATGGGATACTGCCCGATGGCGAAGGTGCAGAAGAAGGTGATGAACATCACCACCAGGAAGATGGGGTAGCCTATCCAGCGGTGGGTGACGATGGCGTCAATCTTGTCGGTATGCGCATGCAGGGTGCTCTTCTCGTTCTTCTCATAGCATTCGGCCAAGGCGCCGCGCACGAAGGCATACTTGGCGTCGGTGATGGCACTTTCGATGTCCTGGCGCGGGTGTGCTTCGTTGGCGTGTGCTTCGCGCACATGCTCGATGTCGTCCACAGTATGCCTGTTGCTTTTTAAGTACTCCTCGGCAATTTGGGTACGCATCTTCATCACACTGCCGTCGGGGTCGCGTTCGGCGACATATTGTTCCAGCTGATGGTCGTTCTCCAGCAGCTTGATGGCCAGGAAACGGGTGGAGAGCGAGTCGCTGAATCCGTGCTCGTAGAGTTCGGAGCGGAGTCGCTTGATGCAAGGTTCCAGGACAGGACCATGGTTGACATGGATGTGACGCGTCTTTTCGTCGCGCCCTTCGAAGACCTCTATGATTTTGTCAAACAGACTGCCGATGCCTTTGCCGTTGCGGCCCGTGGTGGGGACGATGGGCATGCCCAGCAGGGTGCTCAGCTGCTCTATGTCCAGTTTGTCGCCGCTTCGCTGCAACTCGTCGTACATGTTCAGCGCCATCACCATGGTGATGTCCATGTCGATGAGCTGGGTGGTGAGGTATAGGTTGCGCTCGAGGTTCGAGCCGTCGACCACGTTGAGGATGATGTCGGGATTCTTCTCTATGATGTGCTTGCGCACGTAGAGCTCCTCGGGCGAGTAGGCCGAGAGGGAGTAAGTGCCGGGCAGGTCGACAAGATGGAAGGTGTAGCCGCCATATTGGAAGGTACCCACCTTCTCGTCGACAGTGACGCCGCTGTAGTTGCCAACGCGCTCATGGGCGTGGGCGGCAATGTTGAAGATGCTCGTCTTGCCGCAGTTGGGATTGCCCACGAGGGCTACATTGATAGTCCTCGACCGCTCTTCGGCGATGTGGTGCATGGCGTCACACTCGGGGGCTTCCAAGGGCTTGTAGTCGTCGTGATGGGCAATCTCTTTCTCTGCTTCACTTTCGCTGACAATCTCCACCTTCTGTGCATCGGCGCGGCGCAGCGACACCTCGAAGTTCATTATTCTATATTTAATAGGATCCTTCAGCGGTGCGTTGAGGATGGCCTCGACGGTGACACCCTTGATAAATCCCATCTCGATGATACGCTTGCGGAAGGCACCATGGCCCGCCACGCGCACCACTACGCCTTTCTCTCCTGTCTGTAGTTCAGATAGTAACATAGTATGTAGTTAAGTGTTTCTGCTTGCAAAGATACGAAATATCATTCACTTGCCTTCTCACCATTATTGGTGATATGAGCAACGGAGCACCTCTTCGACCAGCGTGTCGACGGGTTGGGTGGCGTCGAGCCAGTGGATGTCGACGCCGTTGCGTTCCATGCGGCGGAACCAGGTCATCTGGCGCTTGGCGAAGCGTCGTATGTCGGTGAAGAGGTCGCGGAACATCTCCTCTTGGCTGCACTGTCCCAGCAGGTAGCGGGTCACGTGGCGGTATTCCAAGCCGAAGCGCATGAGGCGCTCGGTGGGTATTCCCTCGTCAATCAGACGCTGCACTTCGGCCGTCATCCCTTCGTCGAGGCGGCGCCGCAGGCGCCGCTCGATGCGGTCAATCACCTGCTGGCGTGCCAGCGCCATGCCGAACACACGGTGCTCCATCTCCGGCAGTCGTGTGTAGCTGTCGGGATGCTGCTGAGCATACTCCACAATCTCCAATGCACGCACCAGCCGCTCACGTGTCTCGGTGTCGGTGTGGTTGTGCAGGGGACCGTAGGAGGCCAGCCGCTCGGTGAGTTCATCGTCGCTGTAGGACTCGAGGGTGGCGCGGTAGGAGGGGTCGACAGGGGCGTCGCTGAGGCGGTACTCGCGCACCACTGCGTCGACATAGAGACCTGTGCCCCCGCAGAGTATCGGCTGCCGTCCGCGTGAGGTGATGTCGTCGTAAGCACGACAGAAGTCGCCCACGAAACGGTAGGCAGAGTATTCCTCCCGCGGGTCGCAGATGTCAATCAGATGGTAGGGGATATGGGTGCCGTGCAGGTCGTAGTCGGCCAGGTCTTTGCCTGTGCCAAGGTCCATGCCTCGGAACACCTGCCGTGAGTCGGCGCTGATTACCTCGCCGCCAAGCCGGTAGGCCACCTCGGCAGCCAAGGCTGTCTTGCCCGTCGCCGTGGGCCCTAATATAGTTATGAGAGGAGCCTCACCCACAACCCCTCTCCTCGAGGGGAGTAGCGTGTGTTCATTGCTATCTGCTCCCCTCTCCTCTGAGGAGAGGGGTTGGGGGGTGAGGCTGTTATTACTCATCGAAGAAGATGAGCTTGGCGCGCTGCTTGTCGAACTCGTACTCGCCAAACTGGCGCAGACCGGTACGGTTGATGATGAACTTGTAGTCCAGACCCTTCATCACCACCACCTCGACGTTGCGCTGGTGCTGCTCGCCAATCTGCATTTCCTTGAAGACCAGCGTGGCGCGGTCGACGATATTGCCCTCGGGGTCGAAACTCTCGTCGCGCAGCGGGAAGTCCTCCTTGGTGATGCGCTGCTGATAGAGCAGGTTCATGGCCTCTTCCCACGAGATGGCAAAGGGCTCCGGGAAGCGCTCGTCGATGAGCATGGGAACCTGCATGGCGCTGTTGACGATGCAGGTGATTTCGCCACGTGTGGCGTTGATCATGGTGACGGGGATGGTGCTCTCGTCGTGTACGATGGTGGGCTGCTGTATGCGGTCAAGGTCCTCCAGCTCGTTGTCAACCAGGTTGACCACCTTGCCGTCGGTGGGCTTGGCCATGTTCTCTATCTCGCGACGCGACACGTAGTCGTCTCTCAGCACAAGGAACTCGATACGGCGGTTCAGCGAGTGGGCCGCCTGCTGACGGTCGCCGCTGAGCGAGGCAATGTAGTCGCACTCCATCACGGTGCCTTTCTGGAAGGTGTATTTCTGTCCGTTGAGGACGACGGTCATGTCTTCGTCGAGCACACGCGGCACACGGTCGGCATAGCCCTTGGCCACCAGACGCTCACGCTCGATGCCACGGTTGACGAGGTAGTCCACCACCGTCTGCGCACGGCGCTGCGACAGTGTGTCGTTGGTCATGCCCACATAAGGCTGGCAGTCGGTGTGAGAACGTATCTCCACCACCAGGCCGGGATTGTTCTCCATGACGATGAGCAGGTCCATCAGCGAGTCCATGAACTCGCCCTTGAGCTCGGTACGCGCCAGGTCGAAGCGTATCTCGGGCAGCACCACCGGCGTGCGCGGCACGGGATCCATGCGGAAGTCGTGCTTGATATACTTGTTGTTGTTGTATCCCTTGGTGCTCTCCGAGCCCTCGATGCTGTAGTAGTTCTTCTTCGAGAGGTAGAGCTTGTAGATGACGTCGCGTCGCACCACGGTGCTGTCGAATTTGTAGAAGCCTCGTTTGTCGGTGCGCACCTCTTTCTCCGTGCCGTCCGAACCGACCAGGCGCACGCGCACGTCTTGCATCAGCTGCATTGACTTCTCGTCGCGCACGATACCCTCAATCGAGAAGTTCATGCCCGGCAGCTCGAAGTAGTACAGGTCGTCGTTGATGGGGGCCGTCTTGTTCTTGCTCTGGTTGGCGATGTTCTTATTGTGCGGGTCGGCGAAGGGGCGGTTCGACGAGAAGAAGCCGCGCTCCAGCAGGTTGCTTCCGGTGGCCACTTCGGGATAGAACACAATCGACATCTCGTCGTACGACGAGTTGATGGGGACGCCCATGTTCTGCGGGAAATCGAACTTGCCGTTGCGCTGCAGGCGGCAGAAGAAGAGGTCCTGTCCGCCGACGCCCGGATGGCCGTCGGACGAGAAGTAGAGCAGCGAGTCGGTGCGCAGCAACGGCATCACCTCGCGGCCCGGGGTGTTCACTATCGAGCTCAGGTTCACGGCGCGGCCGAAGTCGTCGGCCGTGCTCTTGCGGGTGGCTTTCCAGAGGTCGTACTCGCCGAAGCCGCCCGGCATGTCGCTGCTGAAGTACAGCGTCAGTCCATCGCTGCTCACGGCAGGGTAGAGGTAGTTGTAGGCGGTGTCGCCCAGCACCAGCATGACGGGCTCGCTCCATTCGCCGGCCGGCGTCTCGGAAGCCTGTTGGCTCTCGCTGCCTTTCTTGCCCTTGGCGCCTTTGGCGTCTTTTCCTGTCGTGTCGTTCTTGGTCCCCTTGGCGGTCGTCTTCTTGCCTGCTGCGGGCACGCGGCCTTTCTTCTTTTTCTCGGGGGCGGCCACAGCGCGCGAGGAGGTGTAGATGCGGCAGCCGAGGGTCTCTTTCTCACGCACGTCGCATCGCGTGAAGTAGACGGTGTTGCCGTCGGGTGAGAAGCACGGTTCGCCTTCGTTGACCATCGTGTTTATCTTGCCGCTCTTGTCGAACGGTTCCGGAGTGCTCGTCCAGCGGCCGTTACGGTCCTGAAACACTTGGTAGAGGTCGGAGAAAGCCTGGTTGGTCCAGGGGTCGGCACCCAGCCCTTCGCCCTCGGCGAAGCGCGACGTGGTGAATATCAGCTTGGTGGTGTCCTCGCCGATGAAGCGCGGAGCCCAGTCGTTGTAGTCGCTACTCCACTCCTCCATCTTGGCTATCTCGTGGCGTGTGCGGTTGATGGACAGCTGGTTGGCATACAGCAGCGAAGCTTTGCGCTTGGCGGCATAGCTGTCCGACGGCTCCATCTCCAAATACTTGCCGTAGTATTCGTCGGCCTCCTCGAACTTCTCCTCAAAACGGCACATCTCGGCCAGGTTGAAGTACAGCTTGCGCTCCGTGTTGGCATAGCCCTCGTTGGCCAGTCGCTTGTAGATGCGCTCCGCACGCGGGTAGTCGTACATCAGACGGTAGCACTCGGCCATCTGGAAATAGAGTCGGTTCTTCTCAGCCTTGTTGTCTTTGATGCGTTCGTAAGCCTTCGTGTACTGGTCCAGTGCCTCGACGAATCGGTTCTGGTCGAACAGGTCGTCGGCCTTCTGGGCGATGCTCTTCTGCGCCTGGGCGCCGGTGGCTATCGACAGGGCTGCAACGAGCAGCAACAGACCTTTTTTCAGCATTTTCATATATATGTATCTGTTTTTATCTCTAATGTATCAATATAAATATCAACCGCTTGCACTGACTTTTGGGGGTCAGGGGGCGGGTCGCTTCAAAGCACGAAATTACAACTTTTTTCCGAATTGGCCAAAAAAAACTTCTACCACTCCCTTTTCTGGTGGCGACAGGGACGGAATCGGACGTCGATAGGTCGCGCACGATTTATCACCGCAGAGGCCCCGCAGATGCTCCGTGGCATCTCCGTGTTTTCTCCGACTGCAGTCGGACTAACCTCGGAGTTGTGTCGGAGTTGTTACGGAGAAACTACGGTGTAGACTGCATTTGGTCCTGTTTTTGATATGTTGTATATTGGTTATTAGGCTGTTATATTTGCTTGTTATACAAAGCGATGGTGTTGCACTCCCATGGGGCGCTGGCCGCAGGTTGTCGCGGAGGCCCTTGCGGGAGGGTTAAAAAGTCTTAATTAAATCGTGTGCGATGCAATTAGAGGGTCTCGATGCGGACGGTGCGCAGGTCGGCCACAGTGTCGTAGAAGCGGACGCTCTCCGACTGGCGGATGCTGACTTCGAGCGAGCAGTCGAGGTCGTAGTGCGGCTGTTCTGGTTTGAGGTCGAAGTCTTTAAGTATGCGCATCACGTCGTTCATGGCAGCATACTCGAAAAGGAGGCGGTAGCGGCAGTCGATGGTCTTCTCAATGATGGTGGCGTGGTCGATGGCGTCGCGGGCGGCGGTCTTGTAGGCGTTGGCCAGGCCGCTGGCACCGAGGAGGATGCCGCCGAAGTAGCGGACGACGACGATGAGGGTGTCGGTGAGGTCGGCCGAGAGGAGCTGGCCGTGAATGGGGCGGCCGCCGGTGCCGCTGGGCTCGCCGTCGTCGTTGGCGCGGAAGGCATCCTTGCGTGGTCCGAGGATGTAGGCGTAGCAGTGGTGCCGCGCATCGAAGTAGTCTTTGCGCAGCTGTTCCAGGTGGCCCTTCACCTCGTCGATGGTATGCACGGGGTAGGCAAAGGCCAGGAACTTGGAGCCTTTCTCCTTGTAGAGGCCTTCCGACGGGGAGGCGATGGTCTTATATGTATCGTCGAACATTGGGAATGTGTGATTGCGTTAATGTATGAATGCGTGAGTGTTTTATGGTTCGACGATGGTCAGTCGGTTTGAACCAATGGAGGGAATGGCGGGCGCGGGGAGGCCGCTGCCGAGGGTCTGTGGGCTGCGGAGGATGCGTACCTCGTCGTAGAGGCCGCTGGCGATGAAGGCGTCCAGCACTTTGCGGCCTCCCTCGACGATGACGCTTTGCAGCTTGGCTTCGTAAAGTTCGTGCAGCACCTCGGGGATGGTCTGGTTCTGTAGAACGAGCCATTTCTTTTTATCGCAATCAGAACGAAAAGAACTATCAGATTTTTCTTTTTGTTCTTTTAGTTCTGATTGAGAAAAAAATGCCACTCGTCCGCGGCGGTCCAGAACGATAGGCTGTGGAGCGGGCCCAAGGTAATGTCTCGGCGTGAGGCTTGGATGGTCCTGCAGGTAGGTCTCCGAGCCCACCAGGATGGCGGCCTCTTCGGTGCGCCAGCGGTGGTTGAGGCGGTTCTGCACCTGCGTCGAGAGCCAATAGGAACCGGGGGTGCTTGGGGCCATATATCCATCTTTGCTCTCGGCCCACTTCAATATGACGTATGGGCGCCGCTGCTCCATGAAGGTGAAGAATCGGCGGTTCAGTTCGCGGCCCTCCTCCTCCAGCACATGGCGCACCACCTCGATGCCGGCGGCCTCAAGCTTGCGGAAGCCGTTGCCGGCCACCAGCGGGTTGGGGTCGTCGTTGCAGCAGACCACACGCTTGATACCTTTCTCTATGATGAGGTCGGCGCAGGGAGGTGTCTTGCCGTGGTGCGAGCAGGGCTCGAGGTTGACGTATAAAGTGGAAAGTGGAAAGTGGAAAGTGGATAGTTCTCGCAATAGCGCATTACGCTCTGCGTGGTTGTGGCCGTATTCCTGGTGGTAGCCTTCGCTGATGATGCGGCCGTCTTTCACGACGACACACCCCACCAAGGGATTGGGGCGTACCCGTCCCAGCCCGTTGGCGGCCAGCTGCAGGCACCGCCGCATGTACATTATGTCTATCTCCTGCTGCGTCATTTCAGCGTGCAAAGATACAACAAAATAACGGATTGGTGAAATTTATTTTGCCAGTTCCCAAAATATGCGTACCTTTGCACCGTCATTTGCGAGAGATGGCAAAAGACAAGAAGAAGCTCAATTGCCTTACAAATTACCACCTTGAAGATGATTCGAGTTGACCTGTTCCCTATCCATTGGGATGTTTGTGCTTTATGGTACGGACATCCGTCGGATAGGAAGGTTGTGGTAAACCTGTAAGGCAGACGGAATGATCCGTACCTTTTTTATAGTAGGCAATATTGCACAAACCTTATAAAATTACCACACAATGAAAAAACACATTATCATCTGCATTGCTTTAGTAGGCGTTTTCGCTCTTACAAGTTGCACTAACACGAGACTGGTCACCTCTAAAAAAACATTCGACAAGACTGTTGAAGAGGTGAAATCTGACCTTGTCAAACAGGGATACGCTCCGTCGGGTAGCAGTACTGATACAAAAAACAATGTTTATGTAGAGGGTACATCATATTCAAGATACACCGGATATGGCTCCAAGATGGCCAATGATTTTGTGACCACAGACACCTACCGCTTCTCCAGTGATGATGGCAGTACGATGCAATTTTCTGTTAGTTACAAGGCAAAAAATAATGGGAATCTCATCTATGTAACCGAGGTGGCCACATCTGGTTGCGAAACGTCTAATGCCAAACAATATGAGAGTTTATGTGGGAGTTCGTCTCCTGTAAAGAAAATTGATCGCATGCCGCAAGATGCTTCCTTCGAGGAAACAGATGTGATGCGTACTACCTTGGCCGTTACTCTCGGTAGTATCCTTGCCGGTGTCCTTGTTGGCTTAATGATGTTGTAAGACAAAAGACAACAAAAGTGCGCCCAACATTTTGCTGGGCGCACCTTGTTTTATTATTAAATGTTGTTGTTTTAGAACTCTGCAGTCTTGGGGGTTCTCGGGAAGGGGATGACGTCGCGGATGTTGGCCATGCCGGTGACGAAGAGCATGAGGCGCTCGAAGCCCAGGCCGAAGCCGGCGTGCGGGCAGCTGCCGTAGCGACGCGTATCGAGGTACCACCACATGTCCTTCATGGGGATGTTCAGTTCCGTGATGCGGCCCATCAGCTTGTCGTAGTTCTCCTCGCGGACGCTGCCTCCGATAATCTCGCCAATCTGCGGGAAGAGCACGTCGGTGCCCTGCACGGTGAGAC
>CAMJJD010000046.1 GCA_946406015.1 uncultured Bacteroidales bacterium
TAATGCCTTCTATGATTGTGATGAATTGACATCGGTGACAATCCCCAACTCCGTCGTCAGCATCGGGAAAAATGCCTTCTATTTTTGTTACGGATTGACATCAGTGACAATTCCCAACTCCGTTAGATACATCGGGAAATGTGCCTTCTATGGGTGTCGCCATTTGACATCGGTAACAATCCCCAACTCCGTCACCACAATTGAAGAAAGAACCTTCCATGGATGTAGTGGATTGAGGTCGGTGACAATTGGAAAAAACGTCAACAGAATCTGGGATGGTGCCTTCTATGATTGCTACGGAATGACATCAATAACATTTTTGAGTCAAATGCCGCCACAACATATTGGTAATGGACCACATTACTTTGATTGTTTGGAAGGAATACCGAGAAATATTCCAGTGTATATACCCTGTGGAAGGCTGGCATATTATGTAGCCTCAATGTCAGATTTCTCCAACTTTGTAGAAACACTGTTTGGTTTTTCTGCCGCGTCGGACGATACAAGCATGGGTACCGTGCAGGTTCTGACCGCGCCTTCCTGCACCGACCATAACGCTGTGCTAAATGCAGTGCCAGCCGACGGCTATCGTTTCGACCACTGGAGCACGGGCAGCACCGACAATCCTTATACGCTGACCGTCACTACCGATACCACCATCATAGCCTATTTTGTCTCGAGTGGCACACAGGGCATCGGTGAGGTAGAAGAAGACGACATCCATATAAAAGTATTCAATGGACGTATCTGCGTCGAGGGCATCACGAATGAAGAGGTGCGGGTGTACGACATCACTGGGCGCATGGTGCAGAACCATTCCTTGCCGTCGGGCGTGTATATCGTTAAGGTCGGCACCCTGCCAGCACAAAAGGTTGTTGTAATGAGATAGCACAACCGAAAGAACTCAAATACGCAAGCAAAGGGCGATCGTAACAGGTCGCCCTTGTTTCTATGGCGATGCGTGAGTGGATTCCCGACCCAACAAAGTCTTTTTTCATCCAAAAGTAATTCTATAGAAAAGTGGTCATAAATATTGGTATAAGAATAGTCTCACCGTCTTTTCGGTAGTCTTTTGGGTACACCAAATATCGATTGCCTATGTGCTGGGAGAATTTTTTGCAGAACACATCAAGTGATGCATGTGTATTATAACCGGATGACTTGACCTCAATCGGACAAATCTTGCTGCCTCTGGATAGAATAAAATCCACCTCATAGTTGTGTTTGTTGTTTTCTGTAGGCCATGTGTGATAAAAAAGATTGTCGCCTTTGGCTGTTAGCATTTGTGCCACGATATTTTCATAGACATATCCCATATTAGCGGAAAGTTTGTCAGAGAGGAGTTTCTGGTAGATAATATTCTCGGTGATGTCTTTATCCCAGAATGCCAGAGTGACAAATAATCCAGTGTCGCCAACAAACATTTTATATTGCTCAAAATTACTGTTGAGCGGCAGACCGACAGATGGGTCGTTTGCATGGTATGAGAAGTTGACAACCATACTGTCTCTCAAGGCTTGTAGGACATCTGTGATATTTTTGCGCTCACTGTCGGAGAGGATGCTGCTTACTTGGTATCGGGAAGCGTTCTTGGAGAGTTCCGAAGGTATTGCTCGAAAGAGTTGTGACGCTCTTCCAGTAGGATCAACTTTAAGGAAGTCGTCGAAATAGAGCTCTATGATTTCACGTTTTACGATATCGACCTGACTAAGATTGTTGGTGTCGAGATACTCGTTTACTGCCTGAGGCATTCCCCCAATGAGCATATACAGGCGGAAATCTCGCAGGGACTTACGCAAAGCTTGCTGCATGGGCATATGTTTGTCATAGAACTGTTGGAGCAACGGAATGGTGGTATTGTCACCCAATGCCCAGCGGAATTCCTCATAGTCCATGGGGTACATATTGATGCGAGTCTCTTCACTTGGGATAATGATATTTTCTGTATTTTTGCGAATGGAGATGAGAGACCCTGTCTCTATATAATCATAACGATGGTCTTTGACAAGATGCTTTATAGCTTCTCTTGCGGATGGGCATTTCTGAACTTCGTCGAAGATGATGACGGAGCGGCGCTGATGGAGGACAACATTGTAAATTGCTTGCAATCGCAGGAAGATATAATCGAGATCCATGAGGTCGTCAAAAAGAGACTTTACCTCTTGTGCGGCTGTGGAGAAGTCGACGAGTATATATGTTTCATACTCGTTGCGAGCGAATTCTTCTACTATTGTTGACTTTCCTACTCGTCGAGCACCCTTTACCAATAGTGCCGTTTTACCATTACGATCTTGCTTCCATTGAAGCATCCGTCTGTATATCTTTCGATTAAATGTTCTTTGTTCGGGCATAAGCATTCATTTTTTCGGTGCAAAGATACACATTATTTCCAAATTCTCAATATTATTTTTGCACAAAAATTCCAAATCCTCAACTTTTAATCCGACCCAAAATTCCAGAATCTCAATTTGTATTGATACTTCTAACCACAAAAAACAAGGTCGTACTTGAACAAATTGATAACGAAACCAACCTGTTACGGGCAACAAAAAAGGACAACCCTAATGAGTTGTCCTGCTCGGTAGCGGGGGAAGGATTCGAACCGACGACCTCCGGGTTATGAGCCCGACGAGCTACCACTGCTCTACCCCGCACTCTCTTATTTCATTGCTGAAATCGGGTGCAAAGATACGAACTTTTTTCCTTCCCGCCAAATATTTCTTTCTATTATTTTTCTATTGCTTGATTATACGTTTCTTATAGACCGCATCCGCGGTATAGATGGTGACGGTGTAGGTACCGGCGGGCAGACGTTCCAATGAGATTTTAGCCTTCCCCGCCACAACTTTGCGTTCAATCACCACACGGCCCCATGCATCAATGACATAGACCGAAATATCGTCGGCATCGGTCAACGAGAAGTTAATTTCTTCCTTGGTGGGATTGGGCCAAATAGCCACCTCGTCGTCATCCACTTCCGACACCGCCACGTCGGAGTCTTTTTTCCATCGGGCATAGAGCGTAACATTGCCCTGGTGGTAGAAGATACTGCCAGGCTGATACAGCGTATCCGGCGTACCGCCACGTTCGGTGCTCCAGCCTATGAAGTGGAACTTGTTGCGCGTGAATGGGCAATCAAGCAGCACGATGCCGTCAACCGGACAGAAGAGGTAATCGTCGATGGCGCTGGTCAGACCCGTGTTGGACGAGTAGGAAACCACGTTCGACCCTATCACATGGAGGTGAAGTGCAAAGATGGTGTCAAGATGTCGCAGGTTTGTGTCGTTGTTGGCCACGGGGAGGGTGTATCCGTGATTCTCATAGGTAGTGTAGTTGGAGCAGATGGTGTCATACTCCACAATAGTGTCGAACACCTCGGGCACAGGCTGGATGCCGAAGATGGCACCTTGGTCGTTATTAAATGTATAGGTAGCGTTGCCACCAGTGCCGCCGACCCGGGGTGCAAGGTCGTTCATGGCATAGAATCCGTCGCCATAGCCGCTCCATCCCCAATTGAAGTGGTAGCAGGTGTCGAGGTTGGAGCCGTCGAGGACGAAGGCATGTCCGCCAGTGGAATCAGAGCCGTCGTAGTACATCGGACGACCGGCCGCCAGGTCTGCGTCAATCATAGCCAACCACGCGCTGTCGCTGTACTGGTAACGTTCACGATAGTGAAGTAGCTCGGCATCATACTTGAAATATTCGTAGAAGGCGTGTTCGGCACAGGCGCTAGCCCACCAGCCACAGCTGGAGTAGGCTCCACTCCCGCCGACAGCATGGGTGCCGTACATCATATCGACCGCCACTCCGCAGTGGTAACTCAACGTGCTGAGAGCCTCCTCACTTTCTGGTCTGGTGGACATGGCAACATAGTTAGGCATACTCTCCCACATGTAGGTGGTGTTGCCGAAATTGGCAGAAAGGGGGCCGAAATGGCTATACTCATAGGTGTGGCTTCCGGTGCCGCACGAGGGGTGGTTCCAACGCTTCATAATCTGCGCCATGGCAGTGGCCACACAGCCCACGACGGTACGGTCCATGTAGACCGAGTCATAGGGGCACAGTTTGTTATACGGCGACCCCTGGTCCCAACGGGTCTGGCAGAGCATCGGCACATTGGTCAACGACACCGGCACAGGCGGCACCTCATCCTCAAGCAGGGCAGCCCATCGCCGGTCCGCCGTCCCCTCGGTGGTGGCGGCATAGGCTATCTGCTGCTCATAGCCCGAGAGCCAGTAGCGCAGCTCAGGATGTAACCGTGTAGGGAAAGGGCTGTCGAACGAATAGCCCACGACAGGACGCACACGGTCATCGGCGGCGACAAGGACAAAGCCATCGGCTCCGTTGGCGAACACATAGAGGTGCTGCAGTTCGGGGAAAGAGAGTGTCTGCATCGTAGTGACAGTCTTCACCTCTTGCGGACGGTAAGTGTTCCAGAAATTCAGCGCCACGCGCAGGGCGGTGGTCTCGCTGACAGGTGCGGCTATCAGCTGGGCGCCCATCAGCAGCATTGCGGCAATAGCAGTCGTCTTTTTCATCTATACGATTGTTACTTGTTGTTTCTAATTCCTTCGTTGAGCCATGCGACGAACTTCTTCACATCGCGGTCATACTTGTAGTTCTCTGCCGTGAGCACTTTGCCGTCGGCATTGACGATGACATAGTAGGGCTGGGCATTCATGTTGAACTCGGTCTTCTGATAGTTCAGGTTCTTGCGACCGAGAGTCTTCAGCGTGCGACCCTTCTCGTCGACCACCCACTCCTCCTCCGGCAGCTCGATGGTGTTCTCGTCGGCATAGAGGGAGCACATGATGAACTCGTCGTTAAGCAGACGCTTCACCTCGGGGTCGGTCCACACATAGTGTTCCATTTCGCGGCAGTTGGCGCAGGTCTTGCCGGTGAAGTCGATGAATACGGGCTTGCCCTGCTGTCGGGCATAGATCTTGGCCTCGTCAAGGTCGAAAAAGGCTTCAAATCCCAGCGGGACATGCAGCTGGTCGGCATATTTGCGGTCGGCCGGCAACTTGCCCACTTGCACCGTACCGGCACTGATGGCGGGGGTGTTCTCAGCCACTATCTTCTCTATGTTGAAGTTCTGACTCTCCATGGGAGGCAAGAAGCCGCTGATGCCCTTGAGCGGAGCACCCCACAGGCCGGGAATCATCCACACCACAAAGGCCAGGTCGGCGATGGCGATAAAGAGACGCAGGGTGCTGATTTGCTTCACCTCGTCGTCGCCTTTGAAGCGCAGCTTGCCAAGCAGGTAGAAGCCCAGGAGGCCGAAGATGACAATCCACAAGGCCAGGTATGTGTCGCGCGGCAGCAGACCCCAGTTGCAGTAGAGGTCGGCCTGCTGGAGAAATTTCAATCCGAAGGCCAGCTCAAGGAAAGCGAACGTCACCTTGACAGTGTTGAGCCACGAACCGCTCTTCATATTCTTCAGCGCCTGCGGGAACATAGCCAGCAGGGTGAAGGGGGCTGCGAAGCCGATGCCGAAGCCCAGCATGGTAACCAGCGACACCCAGCGGTCGGTGCTCGAGGTGGTAAGACCCACCAAGGCGGCGCCGAGGATGGGACCGGTGCAGCTGAACGACACCAGCACGGTGGTCAGCGCAATGAAGAACGGAGCCAGCCAGCCGCCCTTGTCGGCCTGCTCGTCGCTGCCGTTGATCCACTTCTCGGGCATCTTGATTTCAAACAGACCAAAGAAACTCAGGGCAAAGACGAAGAAGATGATGAAGAACAACAGGTTGGGCAGCCAGTGGGTGCCGATGAAGTATAGTGCCTCGGGGCCGAAGATGAGGGCCAGGATGGCACCCAACACGGCAAAGAGGAACACTATCGAAAAACCGAACATCCAAGCTTGGCGACGGTTCTTGCGCTTATCGTCACTGTTGTGCATGAAGAAGTTGACCGTCATCGGTATCATCGGGAACACGCAGGGGGTGAACATGGTGAGAATGCCGCCACCGATGGCCAGCAGGAATATCCATATCAGGCTCTGCCCTTTCTTCTCCGACTTGGCAGGGCTGTCCGACAGGTCAGACGGGGCGGACTGAGCCGCCACAACTGACGAGTCGTCCACCACCGCCACCGTGTCTTCAGCAACCTCAGCCACTGCCTCTTCCACCACTTCGGCACCCTTTACTTTGAAACTGAAGTCACGATCCTCGGGAGCGATACAGCTGCCATTGTTGCACATCTGGTAGCTGAGCACGCCATTGACGGTGAAATCCTTGTCGCTGAGGCGTTTCACTTTCTGACGGAACACCACAGTGCCGCTGAACGACTTGACGACACAGTCGAACAAGGGATCCATCTCCTCGTGAGGCTTGGGTTCCTGCACCTTGCCAACCAACTCGTAGTCGGCACTCTTGGTGAATTCAAAGACGATAGGCAGCGGACCGGCGGGATCGGTATACTGCGAATAGAGGTGCCAGCCGTCGTCAATCTTGGCAGTGAACACAAGTTCAGCCTCGGTGGCTGACGTCTCTTTGACGCTGTAGGTCCACTTGGCGGGATCCAACTGCTGGGCGAAGACAAAACTGCCCATGAGGCACATCAAACCCAATAAAAAGAACTTCTTCATATTCTGCAATCTGTATATCTAAACCGTAAACTGTAAACTGTAAACTGTAAACCGTAAACTTTACTTCAAATTAAACTTAATCTTCTTCTCTCCGCGAGCCGTAGCCACTCCCACCACATACATGCCTTTGGCCAGCTTATTGATCATAATCTTCTGGTTATTACGATAGTTGGTAACCGTCTTGACCACCTTGCCCACCTTGTTGGTGAACGTCACCGTGGCTGTCGGGCTCTCGATGGTGATGGTGATATAGCCTTCGCTCAGGTGCGGGTTGATGCGCACACGCTCCTCGCCGGCCTGCTGCTGGGGAGCGGGGGCCTCGTCCTGCTTCTCCTCGGCCTCGGCCACCGGCGCCGCCACCTCGGGCACAGGCATCGTGAAGCCGCTCAGCTTGGCCACACCCTTGGTGTCGCTGCCAAACCACACGTCGCCTTGACGGCTGACCGCGAGTTTGTAGATATTGCCCGACGGGAGGTCACTGTTCTTCGAGGTGAAGACCATCCAACGACTCTCGCCGTCGAACACAGCGGCACCGCCGGCGGTGGCAATCCACAGCATGCCGTCATCGTCGAAGACCAGGTCGTTCACCTGGTTGGAGGGCAGCGGGCTGTTGGCCGTGTTCCATATCTTCCATTCCTCGCCGTCGAAACTGGCCAGACCATTGAGGGTACCGAACCACTTGACGTTATTCTTATCAATGGCCACGGCAGGCACGATGTTGTCGGGCAGACCCGAATTCTCCACGGTGTAACCCACCCAACGGCGGTCGTTGAACACGCTCACACCGGCATTGGTGGTAATCCACTTGCGGTTGGCACGGTCCACCGCCAAGTCGAGCACAAAATCGCTCAGCAGACCGCAGTCCTCCGGCGTGTATTTCTCCCAGGTGTAGCCGTTGTAGCTCACCAAGCCGCCCAGCGTCACGCCAATCCAGAACACACCGTCTTTGTCCTGCGTTATCTCCTTGATAAACTTCATCTTCAGCCGACGCGTCTCGGTGGCATACTCAGTCCAGTGGGTGCCGTCGAACTCGATGACGCCGTAGTCGTCGGTGCCAATCCACACCACGCCGCGTTTGTCAACCATCAGGCAGTTGACCGACTGGTCCTTAAGCTTTTCGTTGAACATGGCATAGTCGAGCCACGACCCACCGTTCAGGCGGCAGAGGCCCTGGTAGGTACCCACCCACACGCCTTTGTTGTCGGCTGCGAGGGCCGAGATGTTGTTACCTCCAATCTCGGAGTTCTTGGTGTTGTAGACCGTCCACGTTCCGTTTGGCTGTGCCATCAGCGAAGCGCTGAAGCAAAGCAGGAGTGTCAGTATTGCTTTATGTTTCATCATGTCTTGTGTTTCTCTTTTTTAGCAGCGGGGAACAATATGTTATTCAATATCAATCTGTATCCAGCAGAATTGGGATAAAGTGAGAGGTCGGTCGGCGGGTCGCCGATGAAGTGGCGGTAGTCCTCGGGGTCGTGTCCGCCAAGGAAGGTCCATGTGCCCTTGCCGAAGTCGCCATGCAGGTAACGCACCTCGCCAAACTCCTTGTTCTCAGCCAATATCACACAACTGCTCTTCACCACCTCGCGGCGGAAAGCCGTCGTCTGCCCCATAAAGCCGTGCACCACCCGCGTGTGGTTCTGCGTCAGCATGGTGGGCACCCAATCCCACTTGGCCGAGAAGTCGAAGAGCACAAAGAAGTCGTTCCGCTCGTTCACCTGTCGCTGACGGACACGGTCGTCGACATCGATGGTCGATATTTCATATTCGGCAGGATTGGTGCTGATACGGAAGTCTTTGAAGGCAAAACATTTGTTGTAATCCAATGCCGCCTGCGCGTTGGGCTGCATCGGATCTCCGTCGAACATCACATCACAGATATCGACTCCTTCGGCGGCCAGCGCCACGTCGTAGCTGTCGGGAGCCGAGCACATGGCGAAGAGAAAGCCTCCTCCGCTCACGAAGTCTCTGATTTTGTGTGCCACAGCCAGCTTTAACTGACTCACTTTGCCGTAGCCCAGCTTGGCGGCCATGGCCTCCTGCAGACGCACATCCTCCACATACCACTGCTGGCTCCTGTAGTTGGCCCAGAATTTGCCATACTGACCCGTAAAATCCTCATGGTGAAGATGTAGCCAATCATAAGTAGGCAGCACTCCGCTCATCACCTCCTCGTCATACACCACATCGTAGGGTATCTCGGCATAGGTAAGCACCAGCGTCACCGCATCGTCCCACGGCAGCTTGTTCTTGGGCGAGTAGACAGCGATGCGGGGAGCCTTCTGCAGCTTCACGGCGTCCATATTCACCCCGGGGTCGGCGATATGGCTCAAAATAGCGCTGCTCTGCCCGTCGGCAATCACCTCGCAGGTCACGCCCCGCAGACGGCATTCGCGCTCCAACAGGTCGGCATACTTCGTCATGAAAGCGCCGCCGCGGTAGTTGAGCAACCATGTCACCTCGGCCTCATGCTGCAACGTCCAGTACGCCACCCCGTAAGCCTTCAGGTGATTCTTCTGCACCTCGTCCATCGGGATAAGCAGATAACTTGCGTGCGCCTGCGCGCATAAAAAAAAGAAAAACAGCGCCACGCCCACGCCTTTCAGCCGTGACCCCAGCATAACCGTGTTTCTTCTTTCTGCTTTCAACTTTCGACTTTCACTTTGGTGCGGATAGGGGGGCTCGAACCCCCACTCCTCTCGGAACAAGATCCTAAGTCTTGCGCGGCTACCAATTACGCCATATCCGCATTCTCGTCGCAACCCGCATGAACGACAGCCCGTTGCAGCCGTCCGCGCCTGTCTTTCCGACGCACAAAACGAGTGCAAAGATACGACTTTTTTTCGATTCACACTGCAGTTTTTCTCCTTTTAAGATTATTTCCGAAACCCAAGCTGTCCTCTCTCCACCTCCTTTCCTTCCCTTTCAATGTGCTCCCCGGAAATAAATCGTGCACGACCAAACTGCTGTTTTTTCACACTCCTCCCCCACCCCCGCAAAAGACCTATCTGTGGTGATTTAGAAGCAGAAAGCGTTTTAATGCAACCACAACAATCTAAAAATCAACAACAAGCAAGAACCACCCCCGTCATTTCTCCAACACAACTCCGACACAACTCCGATACAACTCCGAGGATGGTCCGACTGAAATCGGACCATCCTCGGAGCATTCACGGTGTATTTATGAACAAATCGTGCACGACTTATTTAACTTTTCCAAAGCCTTCCCATAGGCCACACGAGGGCTTTTTTGGGGACCGACATAATAAATATATGCTTTTTCAGTTATCTTACTCAAAAAGTTACACCATGATGAAGCGCCTCACCCTCCGACCCATGATGCTGCTGGCAGTCTTGTCAGTATGCCAACCGGCCATAGGTCAGCTAGATATAAAGAAGTCGCTCGAAGGGCCTATCGTAGCGAGCCGCATCAGACCTGTCCAAGTCGACACCACCATCCACCCCATGCTCAACAAGGGGCACTATACCTTCGCCGCCGTCATCGACGGCGACACCATCCCGCTGTACTACATTAAGGAAGTGAAGGTCTATGCCGACGGAATGCTACTCACCCCCAAGGAGATACAACAGAATCGCAAACTCATCCGCAATGTCAAGCTAATGCGTCCTTATGCCCTCGAGGGCAAACGGCGTCTTGACGAGCTGGAGGTGCAGATCGCCGCCTTGCCCCGCAAAGAGCGCAAAAAAGCCATCAAAACAGCTGAGGAAGAGCTGCTTCGCGACTACAAGGGCGAGCTCTCCAACTACACCTTCTCCCAGGGACTGGTGCTCATCAAGCTCATCGACCGCGAGACCAACCGTACAGCCTACAACATCGTGGGCGAATTGCGCGGTTCGCTGCGGGCCGGCCTGTATCAGACTCTTGCCAAGCTCTTCGGCTACAACCTGAAGGACACCTTCGACCCCTACCACAACAAGAAGGACGACCTTATCGACCGCATCTGCCGTTCCATCGACCGGGAACAACTGTAAATCCACCATTTAACTCTATAGCCCTTTAACATCCAACCCCATGAAAGGATATTGCTTTCTATCATCCGTGCCCATGCGGGCCGAAAGCAGCGACCGCTCCGAGATGGTCAACCAGTTGCTGCTGGGCGACACCGTGGAAGTCATTGAACGCCAGGAGAAGTGGTCGCACGTTCAATGCATCTATGACGGCTACCGGGGCTGGGTGGACAACAAGCAATACATCCCCTTCGACAGCGCCGCCGACCTGGCGGAGCGCCTCTACCTCGACACCCCCTACCTCTGGGGCGGACGCTCCACCGGCGGCATCGACTGCAGCGGCCTCACCCAGGTCTGTTTCAAAGCATTAGGCATCTGGCTCCCACGCGACGCCTCGCAGCAAGTGACCTGTGGCAACGAAGTGTGCCTGTGCGACGTACAGCGCGACGACCTGGCCTTCTTCCACAACCCCGAGGGCCGTATCGTGCATGTAGGCATCTGCATGGGAGACGGTCACATCATCCACGCCTCCGGCCAGGTGCGTATCGATTTGCTTGATAGCAAGGGTATTTACAACGAAAAAGCGCATACTTACTCGCATGCGCTCCATTCCATCCGACGGGTGGTCGGCTAGGCCACTGCCCGCCGCATCTGCTCCATCTCGGGCGACGGGTAGTTCACCGTACACCCAACCAGCTGACAGACATAGTTTTTCGTGCGTCCGTAGAGGGTGCAGAGGGCGTTGTTGCCCAAGGCGGCCTTACGACGTCCCAAATCGGTGGCAACCTGCTCCATAACATCCTCTATCAATGAACGGTGCGTCACCTTGCGGTAGGTGCCGCCGCCGGAATATACCAAGGTGCAGACATCGTCGGTGGTGACAAGGCTGCGGCGACGCTGGAGCTCGGCGTCGTTGGCGTTGACGCGCCCCTCGACAAGAAGCGTCGAGAAGGGCGTGGCCGCCTCGACAGGGTCGATTGAAAGCAGATACTCAAGCGTATCGACTTGAGGCAGAATGAGACGGAAACGGCTGTAAAGTTCCTCATCCTCCAGAAACAGGAGGCGCACCTGCGCCTTGGCCAGGCATTCGGTATACTCCTCGGCGCTCAATCCCTTGCAGAGGGGCAGCAGGATACCGCCGGCCTGCATGACGGCCATGTCTACAACATTCCACTCCGGCCGGTTCTCCGAGATGAGCCCCACCACCTCGCCGCGTTTCATGCCACGCAGCAAGAGGGCATGGCTGAGTGCGTCGGCCATACGGCGGTAAGTGTCGGCGGACATCTCCTCGTCGCGGTAGCAGAAATAGGGGCGGCGGGGACGGCGGACAGAACGCAAGTTCATGATGTCAAACAGTCGGGCTGGGGGTTCGATTCTATTCATAAGGCAGCGTTTGTTTCGTTTTTCGGCTGCAAAAGTACAGTCATTTTTCGTCCCCCAACACGCAAATGTTCCATACATCCGGCCATAGGGACAAAAACAACCGTTTTGGTGCCTAAAATACCGTTTTTAGGGACGAAAATCGGCAAAACGTCCGTTTATCCCACACACATAACACCAAATCCGGGACAATTTTCATCCCCACCAGGAAGCTTATCCGTCATTTCTACCACCCATTGTCACCCCTACCTGAGAAAAAAGGAAGCCCACCGCCTCCCTCTGCTGTCAAACGACGGTTTACACCTTGAGGAAACTTTTTTGTTCCCATGTCGGGAAAAATGTGTATTTTTGCAAATTAATTTATAGAGACAAAACATTCCATATAATGGCAGAACTAACTGAGCAAGAACAAATACGCCGCAATTCGCTGGCCGAACTGAAGAAGCTGGGTATCAACCCCTACCCCGCCGCCCTCTATGAGGTGAACTGCAAAAGCACGGAAATCCTCGAGCAATTTCCCAAAGACGAAGGAAAGTCCAGTGGACTTTCCGATAGCGAAGCGGAGAACAAATCCACGTTGTTCCAAAATGTGAGCATCGCCGGCCGCATTATGAGCCGCCGCATCATGGGTGCCGCCTCGTTTGTGGAGCTGCAGGACAGCTACGGCCGTATCCAACTCTATATCAAGCGTGACGAGATATGCCCCGACGAGGACAAGACCCTCTACAACACCGTCTTCAAACGCCTGCTCGACATTGGCGACATCATCGGCGTGACAGGCTATGTCTTTGTTACCCAGATGGGTGAGACCAGTATCCATGTGAAGAGTCTCACGGTGCTCAGCAAGAGCCTCCGCCCCCTGCCTATCGTCAAGGAGAAGGATGGCGTGGTGTACGATGCCTTCAACGACCCCGAGCTGCGCTACCGCCAGCGCTATGTCGACCTCATCGTCAACCCGCAGGTGCGCGAGACTTTCGTGCAGCGCGCCAAGATAGTCAACGAGATGCGCACCTACTTCAACGAGCAGGGTTATCTTGAGGTTGACACTCCGGTGCTGCAGAGCATTCCCGGCGGCGCTGCCGCGCGCCCCTTCGTGACGCATCACAACGCCCTCGACATCGACCTCTACCTGCGCATAGCCAATGAGCTGTACCTCAAGCGCCTCATCGTGGGTGGCTTTGCGGGCGTGTATGAGTTCAGCCGCAACTTCCGCAACGAAGGCATGGACCGCACCCACAACCCCGAGTTCACGGCCATGGAGATCTACGTCCCCTACAAGGACTACAACTGGATGATGACCTTCACGGAGAACATGCTGGAGCGCATCGCCAAAGCCCTGCATGGCGACACCAAGGTCAACGTCTGGGGCAACGACATCGACTTTAAGCCGCCGTTCCGACGCGCCCCCATGTGCCAGCTCATCAAGGAGGAGACTGGCGTGGACGTGGCCCCCATGAGCGAGGAGGAGCTCCGCGAGGCCTGCAAGCGCCTCGGCGTGGAGACCGACCAGACCATGGGCAAGGGCAAGCTCATCGACGCCATCTTCGGAGAGAAATGCGAAGGCAAGCTCATCCAACCCACCTTCGTCACCGACTACCCCATCGAGATGTCGCCCCTCTGCAAGCGCCACCGCGACAACCCCGAGCTCACCGAACGCTTCGAGCTCTTCGTGTGTGGCAAGGAGTTGGCCAACGCCTACTCCGAGCTGAACGACCCCATCGACCAGCTGGGCCGCTTCCAGGAGCAGCTGCGCCTGAGCGAGAAGGGCGACGACGAGGCCATGTTTATCGACATGGACTTCGTGCGCGCCCTCGAATACGGCATGCCGCCGACCTCCGGCATGGGCATCGGCATCGACCGTCTGGTGATGATGATGACCGGCGCCCAGAGCATCCAGGACGTGCTCCTCTTCCCGC
>CAMJJD010000047.1 GCA_946406015.1 uncultured Bacteroidales bacterium
TGATGGGCATCGGCACGGCCCACGGGTACAGCGTGGGCTGGACGGCGGGCGCCATTATCTCGGGCGCCTACTTCGGCGACAAAATATCACCCCTCTCCGACACCACGGTGCTGGCCTCGTCGGTGGGTGAGGTGCCGCTGTTCAAGCACATCCGCTACATGCTCATCACCACCGTGCCGTCGTTCACCATCGCGTTGATTATCTTCCTGGTGACAAGCTTGGTGCATGCAGAGCAGGGCGGCGTGCAGTCGGCCCAGTTTGCCGAAGGTCTGAAGAGCGTCTTCAATATCAACCCGTGGCTGTTCCTGGTGCCGATAGCCACGGGCGTGCTCATCGCGCTACGGATGCCAGCCACCATCGTGTTGTTCCTCTCGGCGGCGGTAGCAGGGGTGGCGATGCTCATCGCACAACCCGACATCGTGCAGCATGTGGGCGACGGCAACACCTTCAAAGGCCTGATGCTCTCCTACTATGGCGGCACCTCGCTGGATACAGGAAACGACGTGCTCTCTAACCTGGTGCAGACACGCGGCATGCGGGGTATGCTCAGCACGGTGTTCCTCATCTTCTGCGCTGCCGCCTTCGGCGGAGCCATGACGGGGACGGGCATGATACAGAGCCTCACATCGGCTCTTGCACGTGGCATCAGCGGCCGCCGCTCGCTGGTGTCGACCACGGTGGCCACCGGCTTGTTCGCCAACATGGTCACCGGCGACCAGTACCTCAGCATCGTGCTCACGGGCAACATCTTCAAGAAGCTATACAAAGAAAAAGGCTATGAGGGGCGCCTGCTGAGCCGCTCGACGGAGGACTCCGCCACCGTGACCTCGGTGCTCGTGCCGTGGAATACCTGCGGCATGACGCAGTCGCTGGTGCTGCATGTCCCCACACTCACCTACCTGCCCTACTGCTTCTTCAACATCATCTCGCCCCTGACGTCCATCACCATCGCCATGCTGGGCTACAAGATTTTCCGCACGGAAGAAAAATAATTTGTCCACGTCAAATTTAATGTGTATCTTTGCAGTTCCATTTTAATGTATAAATCAACAATTAAAAAGACACAAATATGAGCGTTATCAAACCTTTTAAAGGATTCCGCCCCCCGGTGGACATCGTCGAGAAACTGGCTTCGCGTCCCTACGACGTGCTGAACTCCGAAGAGGCCCGCGTGGAATGCGAGGGCAACCCCTACAGCCTGCTGCATGTCACCAAGGCTGAAATCGACCTCCCCAAAGGCACCGACGAGCACTCGCCCGAAGTGTACCTCCAGGTCGTCAAGAACTACAACCTGTTCAAGGACCTCGGCTGGCTGGTGAAGGATGAGGAGGAGAAACTCTACATCTACGCCCAGAGCATGAACCCCAAGGACAAGGACGCCAAGTGGCAGTACGGCATCGTGGCCTGCGCCTACAGCGAGGACTATGTCAACAAGGTCATCAAGAAACACGAGCTCACCCGCAAGGACAAGGAAGAGGACCGTATGAAACACGTCCGCATCACCAACGCCAACGTGGAGCCCGTCTTCTTCGCCTACCCCGCCATCGCCCGCATCGACGAGATCGTGGCCGGCATCACCGCCAAGAAGCCCATCTATGACTTCATCGCCAAGGAAGACGGCTTCGGCCACCGCTTCTGGGTCATCGACGACAAGAAGACCATCGCCGAGCTCGTCGACATCTTCGACAAGCAGGTTCCCGCCATGTACATCGCCGACGGCCACCACCGCAGCGCCGCCGCCGCCCTCGTGGGCCAGGAGAAGAAGGAGCAGAACCCCCACCACACCGGCAAGGAGGAGTACAACTACTTCATGACCGTTATCTTCCCCGACAACCAGCTGAACGTCATCGACTACAACCGCGTGGTCAAGGACCTCAACGGCCTCAGCAAGGAGCAGTTCCTCAAAGCCGTCGGCGAGAGCTACGACCTCACCGACATGGGCACCGACATCTACAAGCCCGCCAAGCTGCATGAGCACAGCATGTACCTCGACGGCCACTGGTACAAGATGACCGCCAAGCCCGGCACCTACAACGACAACGACCCCATCGGCGTGCTCGATGTCACCATCCTCAGCAACCTCGTCCTGGACAAGGTGCTCGGCATCAAGGACCTCCGCACCGACAAGCGCATCGACTTCGTCGGCGGTATCCGTGGCCTCGGCGAGCTAAAACGTCGCGTCGACAGCGGCGAGATGAAAGTCGCCTTCGCCCTCTATCCCGTCAGCATGAAGCAGATCATCGATATTGCCGACACCGGCAACATCATGCCCCCGAAGACCACATGGTTCGAGCCCAAGCTGCGCTCCGGCCTCGTGATCCACGAGCTCTGCTAAGAGTTAATTATCCTAGGGCATACCATCAACGGTATGCCCTATTTTATGCCCCTTAAAATAAATGAAGCAGTCGGCAATCCTATTTTGCTTGACGGTAGTTCTTTTCGTTGGTTGCACGTCAAAGGAAGACATTGTCCCTGACGAGCCGGATTATTCAGATACTGCCCAGTGGTACATCGCCGACCGCGGTGCGGCGGTGGATGTGTTCTACATCGTCTCCACCGAGTGCGACGACTACACGCTGGGCGGCAAGCCCATGCATTATGCCGACACTCGCAACGACAGCATCCGCACGTTGCTGTATGGCGAGATGGTGGGCGTGGACCGCTTGTTGGCCGGTGAGCTCAACTATTACTCGCCCTACTACCGACAGGTGACCATGAAGACCTACACCAGCGACAGCCTGGTCGATGCCCGTATGCCGCTGGCTTATGGCGACGTAAGGAAGGCTTTCGACTATTATTTGGAACACTACAACAATGGAAGGGCTTTTATCCTCGCGGGCTTCAGCCAAGGGGCTATGGCTGTTGTGGATCTGCTCAACGAGATGGCCGACAGCACCTACAGCCGCTTGGTGGCCGCCTATGTCCTCGGCTATAAGGTGACCGACACCAATGCCCATATCCGTCCGGCGCAAGACAGCGCCGACCTGGGTGTGACAATATGTTATAACTCGGTGCGCGACAACAGTTGTGCCGTTCCTCTGCTAAGCGACGGCAACCTCATGGCCATAAATCCAGTCAGCTGGAGCACCGACGCAGCGCCGGCCACACTCATCGACCCGCGCTATGGCGACACCCTCACCGTCACACTCGATACCACGAGTCTGCTGCTGCATATCGACGGCTACACCCGCGACGACTACATGCTGCCACTCATCGGCTGCGAGGGTAATTACCACTGCCTTGAAATATCACTCTTTAGCGATGTCCTCCGCCGCAACATCGCCCTCCGTGCAATAACAACACAAACCAGCCGCTCTCTGTCATCAAGATGAAGAAATATCTCTATGTAGGATTGGGCTGCCTGGCCGTTGGACTTGGCGCACTGGGGGTTGTGGTGCCGGGGTTGCCGACGACGCCGTTCCTGCTGCTGGCGTCGTGGCTGTTCTACCGCTCGTCGCCGCGGCTACAGCAATGGCTTCTGACCTCGTGGCTGGGCAAGTATATACGTAGCTACCAGCGGCGCGGCGGAATGACGGCCACGCAGAAGGCCGGCGCCGTAGGCGTGATGACGGTCATGGTGCTGCTCTCCACCTTTGTGTTCATCCCCGCAGGTTCGGCAGCCCGCATCATAGTGCCTGTGGCTGGAGCTGTGGGTGCGCTGACGGTGGTGTTCTTTGTTCCTAACGCAAAAAACGACGAGGATTAGGTCAGCCTATCAGTTTTGCAATCTGCTTTTCGGTAGCCTTAGGCAATAGTTTGCCGAGGTGTGACATTATGCGCTTGCGGCTCACCTCCGGTGTGCGGTCGCACAGGCATGCGTCGTGTCCGAAGAGACGCTCCGGCGTATTCAGCAACGCCCAGCCCCATCCGTAGCGGTTGCCGTGTTTGTCGGTGGGGTAGACGAAGTCTTCTGTCACCACGCGGCAGGCCATCTGCAGGCGTGTGACATAGCCGTCGAAGCGCGAGCGCATCTTGGGGCCGTCGAAGCCGCAAGCTGTGCGTAGCTCCCTTGTAATCATGCTGCCATTGACACGCAGCACTTCCAGGATGGTGCCTTCGATGCTGTCCGATTCGGGTTCCGGGTATTTGGCGCGCCGGTAGTTGCAGAGGTCGGGCCACCACTCCATGGTGACGAAGCCCGCCTTGCCGCCGAAGAACTTGCCGTAGGCATAGTGTCCTTCGGTGACCATCGGACCTTTCCAGTCCCACAGCGGCCAGTCCCATCCCTCGTCGGTCACCACATAGCGACACTCTGGGACCACCAATTCGTCGGCCGAGAATCCAGGAATGCCGCTGTCGAGCAACGGCACAAGGCCAATCTGTTGTATCGCCTCCATCAGTTCTGGGCAGTCGTGTATTTCTATGGTGCTTAGGTCGATAGACATACCATTTTGTCGTTTAGGAACTGCAAAGATACATTTTTTTTATTTAATTCAAATAAATATTGTAATTTTGCACGCTTAAAATCATCAAAGTAATGATACTTTTAGACGACAATACACCCGTACTGCTGGCTGCGGCCGCCACGCCCCACCCCGACAGTTTACCCAAAGACGAGTTTGGCCAGATGGTGCATACCCAGGACAGCATCACACGCGCCGTCAGCGACAGCCTGAAGAACATGAATCTCACCGACATCAAGGCCGTGGTCACGGGCGAGAACACCATCATCAAAGATGGCCTCCGGGCCCTCACCGACCTCACCGTCAGCTTCGTCCCCAAGCTGATCGTCGCCATCCTCATCCTCTGGCTTGGCATGAAGCTGGCCAAGATGCTCAAAAAGGTCATCGTAAAGGGTCTCGACCGTCGCGGTGCGGAGCCCAGCCTTAAGACCTTCCTCTCCTCGCTGGTCGACGTGCTCCTGAAAGCCATGATTGTCATCATGGCGATGGACGTCATCGGCATCAAAGCCACCTCCTTCATCGCCCTCCTCGGTGCCATGGGCCTCGCCATCGGTATGGCACTTCAAGGCACCCTCCAGAACTTCGCCGGCGGCGTCATCATCCTGCTCATGAAACCTTTCAAAGTCGACGACTACATCGAGTGCGGACAATACAAGGGTTACATCAAGGAAATACGCATCTTCCACACCATCATGCGCCCCTTCAACGGCCGCACCATCATCATCCCCAACAGCGAACTGGCCACCAAAAGCCTCATCAACCACACCAAGGAGCCTCAGATTCGCCTCGACGTGGTGGCCTCGGTCGCCTACGGCACCGACCTGCACAAGGCAAAAGCCGTGCTGCAACAGGTGATTGCCGACGAGCCCCTCATCCGCCACGACTTCAAAGAACCCGTCATCGCTGTCAGCGACCTGGGCAACAGCTCTGTCGACATCTCTGTCTGGGTATGGACCACAGTCGAGGACTATTGGGAGGTGTGGAAACACATACGCGAAGACATCTACATCGCCTTCAACAACGCCGGCGTCGAGATACCCTTCCCGCAGGTCACCGTGCATCAAGGCAAGGATAACGAACCCTTCCTCATGGCGCACCGCACCGCCGAAGCCCATCAAGAGATCACCGAAGAAGAATCCATGGGAGAAGGCGCATAACGATGTGAGGAGTCAAAGAGTAGAAAAATAGAAGAGTCAAAAAGCAGCAACTCAAGAACTCAGTAACTTGAAATCTTGTCGTCTCGACGCCTCGAACTCAATCTCAATCAAATTTTAAAAGAAACACTCTTCCACTTTTCGACTCAGCCACCCAGTCACTCAGTAACCCAGCCTCCCAGTAACTCAGACACTCAGTAACCCAGCCACCCAGTCACCCAAAGAATCACATAGCAATGAATAAGATAAAAACAATGTTGATGGCGGTGATGGTTTTCACCTTTCACCTCTCTCCATTCACCTTACCGGCCCAAACCCAACAGCTGCCGCTGAGCGAGACGGCCACTGCTAGCGTCATCACTTGTGGCGCCGGCAACGAGTTCTACCACTCCTTCTGCCATTCGGCCCTTCGCATCCAGGACACCGCTCGCGGCATCGACTTCGTATACAACTACGGCACATTCGACTTCGACACGCCCCACTTCTACTGGAAGTTCGCACGTGGACGTCTCAACTACTGCCTCAGCCGCTCCACCTTCCAACATTTCATTGCCGCTTACGACTACGAGCGTCGCGCCGTATGGGAGCAACCGCTCAACTTCACGCCACAGGAAGTCGCCAACCTCTACTACGCCCTCGAATGGAACTACCTGCCCGAAAACCGCTACTACCGCTACGACTTCTTCCGCGACAACTGCGCCACACGCGTGCGCGACATGGTCGAGGCCGCCAACGGGAAATGTAAGATAGAATATGGTCGCGACTGGAAAGACCACAGCTACCGCTATTGGCTGCACCAAGCCACCGCCGGCGGACACCTTGAATGGTGGATGCTCGGCGTCGACCTCCTGCTGGGCCTGTCGGCCGACCATGTCTGCGACATTTCGGAATCCATGTTCTACCCCATGGCCATGATGTGGCTCTACAGCAGTGCCACACGCTCAACCGTGAGCGGAGCAAACGTCTGTTCGGCCAAACCGCTCGTCTCCCCCACCATCGAGTGGCTGCAAGACCACCGTCCTCCGCTCAAACGAAGCTTCCCACCGTTGGTCGTTTTCGGGCTCCTCTTTGCTGCCGTGGCCCTGTTGACATGGAAAAAACTCTGGCCCCACTGGGCCGACCGACTGTTGTTTATCATCGCCGGGCTCCTCGGTCTTGCACTGCTGTTCATGTGGTTTGGAACCGACCACTACTGCACCGCATGGAACCTCAACATACTCTGGGCTTCGCCGCTGCTGATACTGATAGCCATACAAGACATCAAGAGTCGAAGAGCCGGAAAGCCGGAAAGCCAAAAATCCAATGACTCAAAGTCCCGCAAACTCGAAGTCATGAAGACCTGGGCACTGTGGCTTCAAGAGGGTTGCTTCGCCGTAGCGCTTGTTTGGGTGATTGCCTGTGGCCTCTCCCTTGCCCTGCTGCCGGTCATCCTTACCCTTGCCCTCCGCGTGACCGCACTAATCATCAAGCACTAACCACCATCCGCCCTGAGCACAACCGTTCATATCTCCACCCTCGACAGCGCCGACCTGGCACCCTATGCCCGTCTCACCGAGGCGCAGCTCCTCAACCGCCTACATCCTGAGCAAGGACTCTTCATCTGTGAGAGCCTCAAAGTGATACGCGTGGCATTGGCCCACGGTATGCAGCCCGTTTCGTTCCTCTGCGAGGAGAAATTCCTATCACAAGTACCCGATACCCAAGCGCCCATCTACACCGCCGACCGCGAACTGCTGCGCACCCTGACCGGCTACGCCCTCAGCCGCGGAATCCTCTGTGCCATGCGGCGACCATCGCTGCCCACAGCTCCCGACGTGCTGCGCAATGCCCACCGCGTGGCCGTACTCGACGGGGTGGTCAACTCGGAGAACACTGGCGCCATCTTCCGCGCCGCCGCATCTCTCGGCATCGACGCGGTGCTCCTCACCCGCTCCTGCTGCGACCCGCTCAATCGGCGCGCCTGCCGCGTCAGCATGGGCACCGTCTTCCAACTGCCTTGGACCTTCCTCGACAGCTACGACCAACTGCGGCAGAGCGGATTCGCCACCGTAGCCCTCGCGCTCACCGACCACTCTGTCTCCATCGACAACCCTTTGCTCAAATCACTCGACCGGATGGCTATCCTCTTGGGCACGGAAGGCAACGGCCTGAGCGACACCGTCCTGCGACAAGCCGACCACGTGGCCCGAATTCCTATGCAACGCGGCGTCGACTCGCTTAATGTCGCCGCAGCGGCGGCCGTCGCCTTTTGGGAACTTCGTGACCAGCACAAAGTCTCTTAATTGAATCGCGCGCGATTCATTATATTTACCCCACACCATCTTCGAAACATCTTCGAAACAACCCACGTGTCGTCTCCGCTTTTTCCCCAATGCAGTCATGCTCATCTGTGGACATCCGGGCAGAGTCGGCGTGCTTTCGGTGGTGTGTCATCATTAATTACCACCATCTCAGCTGCCTCAGACAACCACCCAACCGCATAATTAAATCGTGCACGATTTAATTATAAATAGTGTTAAAATATTGTATTTTTGCTTGTAATCAAAAAAAAGTTTGTATATTTGCATCGTGAACGATTTAATTAATAACAAATAAAACACTAACACTATGGATTTTAAAACAACATTGCAAGTCTCTCAGATGATTGTAAACGAACTTTCGACGGGTGCCTATGTACACAAAATGCAAGGGTTGCTCTTCAAATCGCAAGGCTTCGAGAAGCTCGGCCAGAAGTACCTTGACCACTACACCGAGGAGATGGAGTGGGTCGCAAAGTATGCCAACCGCATGATGGACCTGGGCTGCACTCCCGAAGTCAACTTCACCAAGCAGTGCAAGCTGATTGAGGATGCCAAAGCCTATGTCGAGGCCGACCTCAAGATACAGCGCGAAGGCGTGGAGAGCCTCTACCAGATGATGCCCGCCCTGGTCTCCGACCCCACCACCTACGACATCACCAAGGCCTACCTCGCCGATGAGGAGGAAGACCTGTACTGGAGCGAGGAGCAGCTCGACAAAATCGAGAAAATCGGCTATCAGAATTGGCTTATGAAAATGATGTAACCTTCAACACACAAAAAAATGAAAGACCAAGTTTTTAAGGCCATGCGCGAAGCCGGCAAGCCCGTCTCCGCTGGCGACATCACCAAGATGCTCAACGCCGACCGCAAAGAGGTCGACAAGGCTTTCGCCGAATTGAAAAAAAAGGGCGCCATCGTGTCGCCCGTACGCTGCAAATGGGAACCCGCTAAATAATCAATGACCATGAATACAATCTACGACTACAAAGCTATCGCCAGCAATGGCAAGGAAATCGACTTCAAAGATTTCGAAGGCAAAGTGCTGCTCGTCATCAACACCGCATCCAAGTGCGGATTCACCCCCCAGTTCGACGGCTTGGAGAAGCTCAACGAGAAATACCGTGACCGCGGCCTCGTCTGCATCGGATTCCCCTGCAACCAGTTTGCCCAGCAGGACCCCGGCTCGGACAACGAAATCGAGGGCTTCTGCCGCCTCAACTACGGCGTCACCTTCCAGATCATGAAGAAGGTCGACGTCAACGGCAAGGACGAACACCCCATCTTCACCTGGCTCAAGGAGCAAGCCCCATCCGAGGAATACAACGGACTGAAAGCCAAAGCTTCGGCCGCACTTTTCAAGACCATCAGCAAAAGTGTCGAGAAACCGAGCGACATCAAATGGAACTTCACCAAGTTCCTCATCGCCCGCGACGGTGCCACCGTGAAGCGCTTCCCACCCACCGAAGAGCCCAAGAATCTCGAAAAAGCCATCGAAGAAATGCTTTAACCCTTAAAGACCGTCAATCACCATGTACGAAGAACTTAAATTGGACAACCAGCTTTGCTTCCGCATCTACACCGCCTCACGTCTCATCACCCAGGCCTACAGGCCCCTCCTGGACCCGCTAGGGCTCACCTATCCGCAGTACCTCGTCATGCTGGTACTCTGGGAGCGCGACAACATGACCGTCAACGAGATTGGGAAACGGCTGGTGCTGGACAGCAACACCCTCACCCCGCTGCTGAAGCGGATGGAGGCCGACGGGCTGATTGTGCGCTCGCGCGGCATAGTCGACGGACGCCAGACCTTGGTGACCCTTACCAAGAAAGGCCGTCATCTGGAGGCGCAGGCAACAGAAATCCCCAAATGCCTCGCCAACAGCTGGCAAGACAAACCACTGAACCCCAAGGAAGTTACAACCTTTGTCAACATGCTTGACAAGATGATCGATACTCTGAAATCCAATGATTGACCTCGCCCAATTCATGACCGACAACCTGCGCCAACTGGTGCAGACGGGCTACCGTTCGGTGCTCAACAACCCCCGCGAAGCCCGTTTCGCGCTGCAGCTGCAACGCACCATGGCGCGTGGCGACTGGCGACGCAGACAGATACTGAAAAAGGAAGGGCTGGCTGTGCCTCCCTTCCTGATATGCAGCATCGCCACCACCTGCAACCTGCAATGCAAAGGCTGCTACGCCCGCGCCGGCGGCATCGCCGGCGACACACCCACCAAGCCCACCCTCTCGCCCGACCAGTGGCGCCTGCTCTTCGAGGAAGCCTCCTCGATGGGCTTCAGCGTCAGCCTGCTGGCGGGCGGTGAACCTCTCACCCGACGCGACCTGCTGGAAGGCATCGCCGAGGTCAAGGACATGCTCTTCCCCATCTTCACCAACGGCACCCTGATTGGGCCGCAGTATGTAGAGTTCTTCAAACGCCACCTCAACATGCTGCCGGTCATCAGCCTCGAAGGCGACGCGATGGCCACCAACGCCCGCCGCGGGCACGGCGTCCACGAGCGGGCACTGCTCAGCATGCAGATGCTGCAGGAGGCAGGCCTCTTCTTCGGCACCTCCATCACCGTCACCACAGAGAACAAGCATGCCGTCACCTCCGACGAGTATGTCGCCCGCCTGCACGAGCTGGGGTGCAAACTGGTCTTCTATGTAGAGTATGTGCCCATCGATGCCGGCACCGAGCACCTCGCCTTCGGCGACGCCGACGTACAATGGATGGAGCAGCGGGTGGAAGAGTTGCGCACCGGCGTCAAAGACATGATTTTCGTGTCATTCCCCGGCGACGAGAAACTGCTGGACGGCTGCATGGCCGCCGGCCGTGGATTCTTCCACATCGGCCCCGACGGTGCCGCCGAGCCCTGCCCCTTCTCGCCCCATAGCGACACCAACGCCGCACGCGACGGCCTCCGTGCCGCCCTACGCTCGCCCCTGTTCTCCAAACTACGCGACGCCAGCGCCCTCGCCTGGCAGCACACCGGAGGATGCACACTCTATGAACACCGCGACGAAGTCGACGACATGCTCTCGGCGTAACCCCGGACAATCACCGAAACAGAATGGCGACATACGAACGTACGTCGCCATTTCCTTTTAGCCTGCCCCAAGCCTCTTCTAAAACTCAACCAGATTTTAAAAGATTTAAAAAGAACCACTCTTCCTCTTTTTGACCTTTCGACTCTTTGACTTTTCGACTCAGTGACCCAGCGACTCAGCCACCCAGTCACCTTGTCACCCAGTCACTCGCCGTCTCGTCGTCCTGTTTTATTAAATCAGCAAGCTCGTGCAATAAACAAGCGACTACCGCGTTATAATGGCAGCCCTCCCCCCCGATGACAAAGCCAATGAAACCAATAGTCAAAACGCTGCCGCTCGTCATTTGCCTATCCCTCCTCTCGTCCTGCTCCATCGTGCGGGGCTTGAGAACCGATGGCAAGGACGGCCCCAACATCTTCAGTTTTGAGAAACAGAAACACGACACCATCGCCAATGGCGACGCCGTCTTCCACTTCCCTGTCGCACAAAAGCAAGTCAACTGGCTCGACACCACCTATTTCTACAACAAGGCTCATCCATGCGAACCCATGACCTTCGGGGAGGCCTTTGCCAAGGAAAGCCAGACGCAGGGTATTCTCATCATCCACAACGACAGCATCGTATATGAGCATTACTGGGGCGACTTCTCGGCCGACCGCATGGCCACCATCTTCTCCATATCCAAGTCCATCACATCGCTCCTCTGCGGCATCGCCGTCGACGACGGCTACATCCGCAGCATCGACGACCCCGTGACCGACTACCTGCCGGAACTGAAAAGGAAAGACCCGATGTGGCAGAAGCTGACCATACGTCACCTGCTGGACATGCGTAGCGGGATAGATTTCGACGACACCTACGAGTTCACCACGCTGAAGGACTTGAAGATGATCAACGCAATGGCGAGGCTGAACTACGGAGACAACATTATGCGGCAAATCCGAGGGCTGAAATTCCGCTGTGAACCGGGCACCCAATTCCGCTACGAGAGCATGACGTCGGCCATCCTCGGCGTGGTCATCGAACGCGCCTCTGGTAAGCGCTATGCCGATTACCTCAGTGAACGCGTATGGAAGCCCCTGGGCATGGAGCATCAGGCATTGGTCAACATCGACAGCCGTAAACACGACTTTGCGCACTCCTTCGGCGGCATCACGCTCACCATCCACGACCTAGCCAAGATTGGACAGCTTTACCTCAACAATGGATTGTGCAACGGACGACGCATAGTGAGCGAGGATTGGGTGCGCCAAACCGCCGACTGCGACACTAGCTATCACGGCTACCATTTCAACTGGTACAACATCAACTACGAAGACTACGACCGCCCGCAGTATTCCGGCTACTACGCCCTTGGTATCTGTGAGCAGGTGCTCTACGTCAACCCACACAAGAACCTTGTCATCGTGCGCATCGGCCGGAGCAACAGCGGCCCCACAAGAATACCCGTGCTGTTCGAGCAGCTGAGCGATTCCTGGCAAGAATGATGTAAAAAACCAGTCCAGAAGGCATAAGCCCGGATAATTCAGGAGAGACTCTGACCGCCATCCGCCAGGGTGGCGGTTTCTGTAGTACACTTTTTCGCAAACCACCACAGCCCCAAGGCAAGCAGCATCATACTGCCGGCAAAAATCAGAAGTATGACAACTTTGCTCTGACCATCCAATTCAATGAAAGAAAGAGAATTGTTGATAATATGGATTATCATGCACAGAATAATGCTACCCGTGCGCCAGTAGAGCCACCCGATAATGGTTGCGAATACGAACGAGACGAGGAAATGCACGCCCACTCCGTGAAACAATGCAAAAATCACAGCGGTAATCAGGATGGCCATCCAAGGACGGCAACGCGACTTTAATAAGCCACCAAGAAGAATACCCCGAAGGCCAATCTCCTCCAATACCGGACAAAAGATGCAACCATAAAGCAATCCTGCAATTCCCGGGAATAGATGTTCCCCCGTTTTCTCCAAAGACTCAACCTCACTCGGGAAAAGATGCTCAAGGTCAATCAAAGTGAAAACAGAAACTAGGACAAGCACATACGCTACGGCAATCAAGACAGACATTCCCATAGCAGGCCATACCATACGTCTCTCAATGCGGCCAAACGACAACTCAACATAGTGTTTACAGAGATAGCCGACTGTCATCAGGATAAAACCTATAAGTATCGTCCAACTCATGATTACATCACTATTGGTGACACTTTCTACAATGCTACCGACAACAGTCACTGCACAATAAAACAAACACCATAGCAGGAATCGCAATGCTGTTTTACCGATACTCTCTGCCATATTATTGTACATTTGCCTTTAATAACGACATCTCCGACCATTTATTGCATAGAATCAAACTGTTAAAACAAATAAGGGGTTCCTCATCGGAACTCCTTATAAAGATTGGCGGTGACCCTGCTATTACATGTACCCCCTACGGGCAATCCGCCGCAGGCGGCATAATCTACAAGATTTACAAGATTTCGCGAACGTGGTAGACGGTCCCGTGGTGTGCCGTCGGCTCTGCCGACAAGTCTCGGCGCCTTCGCCGCTAGGCGATGCGGCCGCTGCCGCAGTAGAGGGTCTTGGAGCATTCGCCGGCGCGCTGGC
>CAMJJD010000048.1 GCA_946406015.1 uncultured Bacteroidales bacterium
TCCTTGCGATGGTGCGCTGCAGCGAGAGCACCTGGCTCTTGAGCTGCTTTATCTGATCCTGCAGGTTGGCGTTCTGGCTGCGGAGCTTGCGATTTTCCTCTATCAGCTCCAGCTGCGTGGGCTCGCGGTGCTCGGCTTTGGCCTTCTGCTCGGCGCTTTGGCCGATGGTCTCGTCATTGAAGACTTTACCGACACCCTGCTGCTCCGCCATGCGGATAAGCTCATTGGGCGCAAACGGCATGTCGAAGCCACTCTCGTCCTCGACGAACACCTGCCCGCCCTGTATCTTCTTTACGATTCCCCCGCCCACGGCGTTGAGGAACTTCACTTTGTCGCCTATTTCAAATTGTGCCATGTCATTTGTGTTTTTACACGAATTACCATCAATTAACCATTAATTAATTTATGAATAATTCGTGGGGATTCATGTTTTATATTATCTCGTCGGCCAGCTGCGCGAAGTCGATGCCGTCGAAGTTGCCGCTGGACATCATCAGGAGGTTTTTATTTTCGTTATCACGGAATAACGTTATAACGCATTCCACCAGCTTCTTGCTGTCGGTGAAGACTTCCACGTTGCCCCCGAATGCCTTCTTCACCTCCTCGGGGTCGAGGGGCGGCAGTTTCTTGAGCTGCAGGGCGTGCTGGCTGAAATAGACATAGCGCACGTCGGCCTCGTCCATCGAGTGGGCGTACTGCTGCAGGAACTCCTGCGTCAGCGAGCTGAAGGTGTGCAGCTCCATGCAGGCCACCAGGCGGCGGTCGGGGTACTGCTCGCGCATGGCGTGGATGGTGGCGCGGAGCTTCGAGGGCGCATGGGCGAAGTCCTTATAGACGGCGCAGCTGTCGCTCTTCTTGACGAGCTCTAGGCGCTTCGAGGCCCCTTCGAAGGTGCTGATGGCTTCGTCAAATTGCTCATCGCTTATGCCTACCTGTCGGCAAGCCAACCGTGCGGCGGTAAGGTTGAGCAGGTTGTGGTGGCCAAAGACCATCAAAGGAGTTCGGAGTTCGGAATTCGGAGTGCGGAGGTAAGTCACGCCGTTATCCACCACATGCTCGGGGCAGACATACGGCAGCTTCTGTATGTCGGTGCGCTGGTTCTCCACCGCCACGCGATGCACCTCGGCGTCCTCATCGCAGTAAATCAGCGTGCCCTGCGGCTCGATGAGGTTGATGAACTGAGCAAACTGGTCTCGGTAGATGTCGAACGTCGGAAAGACATTGATGTGGTCCCACTCGATGCCGGTGATGATGGCCACGTTGGGCTTGTAGAGGTGGAACTTGGGGCGGCGGTCGATGGGCGAGGTCAGGTACTCGTCGCCCTCGATCACCATCACCTTGGCCGTATGGCTCAGGCGCACCATCACCTCGAAGCCCTTGAGTTGGGCACCGACCATATAGTCGGCCTCGATGCCGCAATGCGCCAGCACATGCAGTATCATCGCCGTCGTCGTCGTCTTGCCGTGCGAGCCGCCCACCACGATGCGCAGCTTGTCCTTGCTCTGCTCGTAGAGGTACTCTGGATAGCTATATATCTTCAGCCCCAGCTCCTGCGCGCGCAGCAACTCCGGATTATCGATGCGGGCATGCATGCCCAGGACCACAGCGTCGAGGTCGGGCGTAATCCTCTCGGGATGCCAGCCGAACGACTCCGGCAGCAGACCGTACTTCTCCAGCCGTCCCCGCGCCGGGTCGAAAATCTCGTCGTCACTCCCTGTGACGGTAATCCCTTTTTGGCACAGCGCGATGGCCAAATTGTGCATCGCCGAGCCACCTATGGCTATAAAGTGTACTCTCATTGTTTCGGAAAATAATGATAATATTTGGTTACTTGTTTCTCCAGGAAATGGCGATCCAGTTGGTCGCTGGCTTCGCTGATGGGCAGGCAGCGGCCGTCCTTGTAGAGCACCTTTATCTCCTGGTCGTTGAAGTCGTAGGAGCGATTGTGAAGCTCGCCGGTACCGTGGAAATAGTCGCACTCGACACCTTCAAAGGGTGTGTTGCTGAAGCGGATGGCCGGCAGGCGACGGTTGACAAGGTTGCGGCAAAGGGTGCTCAGTATCTCATCGTCCGAGTGCTGCCAATGCTTCACGGCCACCATGATGTCGTCGTCGTCGACCTCAGCGAAGCGGTCGAGGTCGAAAGTTGATAGTTGAAAGTTGAAAGTTGAAAGTTTCAACTCTTTTGCACGTCGCAGGATGCTGAGCAGCAGCTGGTCGGCGGCAATGACGGTCTTGTGCATATACACCTGCCAGTACATCAGGCGGCGGCTGATGATAAACTTCTCCACGCTGTAGATGCCCTTCTCGTCCACCACCAGCTCGTCGTCGTGCACGTTGAGCATGCTGATAATGCGGTCGGTACCCACGATGCCTTCGCTCACGCCGGTGAAGAAGGAGTCGCGTCCCAGGTAGTCGAGGCGGTCCATGTCGAGCTGGCTGCTCACCAGCTGGTGCAGGAAGTGCTTGTGGTAAGTGTTTGAGAATATGGCGATGGCGGTATCTAGTTTGCCACCCATCTCTTCGTTTATCCGCTGCATCATGAGCAGCGTAATCTCCTCGTGCGGCACATCCACCAGCACCCGCTCGCTGGTGTGCGAAAACGGCCCGTGGCCGATGTCGTGCAGCAGGATGGCCAGCTTGGCCCCGCGGCACTCTTCGTCGGTAATCTCCACACCCTTCTGCTTCAGTGTCTCCAACGCCCGTTTCATTAAGTTCAGAGCCCCCAGCATGTGGCTGAAACGCGTATGCATGGCGCCGGGATAGACCAGATAGGTCAACCCCAGTTGCTTGATGCGCCGCTGCCGCTGGAAGTAGGGGTGCTCGATGACCTGCAGTATGACGGGATCCTCTATCGAGAGGAACCCGTCATACACGGGGTCGTTGATTATCTTGCGTTTGGTCATATCTTATTTACGGAAGGGTAATACTGCACAAACAGGGCTTCATGGAACCTGCAAGGAAATAGAATTTACCATTTCCAGCAGCATAGGAAGGGGCATACAAGATGGCTTTGCGCTCTTTCTCGAGCATCTGCTTGGCCCCCTGTCCGTCGGGGGTGAACCAGTAAAGGGACAGGGCCGCATTGGCCATCAAAAGGCTCTTGCTGCGCTGGGCAGGCTGGCCGGGTGTATACTCGTCGGTCTCATGTTTGGACTCATTGGTAAGCACATACACCTTACCGTTGTGAGGAAACACGTCGGCTCCCACTTTAGGCCAGTCGGCGTTCTGGTTGTTCTGCGGGATGCGGTTTATCGTAAGCACCCCTTGCATATCGGCCTGCACCATCAAGATACCCATGCTATGGACCGTTTCACTTGTGGTCATGCCCGTCCTCGCGTTACGCGTCTCCACTTTCCAAGCCCGCTGGTAGAGCGCTGCACCTCCTTGCGGTGTGGTGCATTGGTCGAGCAGACGCACATAGTCGGTCTTATGGGACAGCATTTTTGTGCCGGCACTCTGGTTCTCAAAGAGGCACAAATCATCATCGGTAAAGGCATGACGGTTGCCGACAGTTATTCTTTGTGCATCGAGGTCGAACACCAAACCCCACACTCCTGTGTAAGAGCGGGTACCCAGCGAGCCGATACGGAGCACCCCGTAACCGCCCTTGCCTTCCAAGGCCACAGCCAGAACATTATGTCCGTCGGTGTTCATCAGCGCCATATCGCTCACATCGGCATCCAGTACAAACTCACCGTGTTTCTCACCGTCGGCATTGGCAAGGTTGATACGGAATGCAGTGAGGTCTTTGTTATCCTCAATCATACCGAGACGAGAGGTGGCGATTGTAGCGTTGTCACAGACAACGACATTAAGTATGTCACTATATGCCAACTCACGTTCCCAGAGTTTATTCATATCTTTGTCGTACAACACAGCCACCGCCGTCGACTGTTCTTTTTTGCTCCATACGACATACACCACGCCGTGGTACAGTCCGTTGGGAGAATCGGCAGTCCACACAGCGCCCTCATCACCTTTTTGCAGAGTCACGTCGACCAATGCATTGTCAGTCACGATATCGAGACTCTGTGCGTCAAAGACCACATGCCGCAGTTTGAGGATTTTCTTGTCACTATGGCTAACCAATACATGCAGGCGATTGTCCGAACGGAAAGCCTTCTGTATCACATCACCTTTGGTGTCATCGAGAGTCACCTTCTTTACGTCTTTCCATTCCATGTCGCACAACCGTACCGACACAGCCTTCACGGGATTCGTCAATGGACCGGTGACTGCCTTCAGTTCAGGTTCCACTATGAGTAACTGGCCTTCCTGCACACCTTCCGCAATCTGAATCATGGTCGGCGCATAGGCCTTATTGTTGCTATTGTCGCCCATGTGGAAATCGATACGTTGGGCGGAGAGCGCTCCTGTAATTGTAAGGACGCATAAAGATAAAAACAGCTTTTTCATCGTATAGTTTTTATTAATTGATTACATCGACCAACAAACCAGCCGCCTCGGCCACCATTTCGCCGCAGGGTTTCTTGCCTTGTGCCAGAAGGCGGCCGCAGACGATATCGCCGTTGCTCTCGCGGAATCGCTCTATCAGGGTGCGGACGTCGGCCGTGTGGCCGGTGAGTCCGCATACCATCGCCATGCCGCTTACGCAGCCGCAGACTTCGCGGGTGCCGGCGAGGCCGCGACCGAAGGGAGCGGCCACATTCATGGCGTCCTTGGCCCCTATCGGCAACCTGTCGGCCCATGCCATCACCACCGACTGACAGCAGTTGCAGCCCTGCTTGTGCAAGGCTCGCGCCTTCTCCATTCTCTCTTCCTTGGTCATAACTCTTAACTTTTAACTCTTAACTGTTTGAACATCTCCCATATCACGATAGCGGCGGCGCAGCTGACGTTGAGCGAGTGCTTGGTACCTGACTGTGGTATCTCCAGAAAACCGTCACAGAGTTCCATCACCGATTCCTGCACGCCATCTATCTCGTTGCCCAACACAAGCACCACCGGCTTGTCGGTAGCCACAGTGTCCGTGCCGAGCTTCAGACTATCGTGCGCCAACTCGACGGCATAGACCCGGTAACCTTTCTCCTTAAGAGCACGCACACATTCAACCGTGTCTTCGTGGTAACTCCACTCCACACTCTCCTCGGCACCAAGAGCGGTTTTGTGTATCTCGCGGTGCGGTGGAGTGGCAGTGATGCCACAGAGGGCGATATGCTCCACCCTGAAAGCGTCAGAAGTGCGAAACACGGAGCCTATATTATTCAAGCTCCGCACATTGTCGAGCACCACCGTCAACGGGAGCTTCTCGCTGGCGCGAAACTCCTCCACCGACAATCGGCCCATCTCTTCTGTACTTAACTTATGTGTCATCTTTAAAAATAATGTGCAAAATTACACTTTTTTCCGCACATGGGAAAATAAAGTTCTTTTTATTTCCTATCTTTGCAGTGACGAAGAATCATCGCCCATCAACATATAATATTTATATATAGGAATTTATGCCCTTAAAATATGACCTGACAGCCACCTGCGGCGACGCCCGCGCAGGTGTAATCCATACCGACCACGGCGACATCCAGACGCCCATCTTCATGCCTGTAGGCACTGCCGGCACCGTCAAAGCCGTCCACCAACATGAACTGCGCGACGACATAGGTGCTCAGATTATCCTTGGCAACACCTACCACCTCTACCTGCGGCCCGGATGCGACATCCTACGGCAGGCCGGAGGCTTGCACCGCTTCAACGGATGGGACCGTCCCTTGCTGACCGACAGCGGTGGCTTCCAGGTCTTTTCGCTTGCGGCCAACCGCAAGTTGAAGGAAGAAGGCTGCACCTTCCGCAGCCATATCGACGGCAGCAAGCACCTGTTCACGCCTGAGAACGTGATGGATATTGAGCGGGTAATCGGGGCGGATATTATGATGGCTTTTGACGAATGCTGCCCCGGCGACAGCGACCACCGCTATGCCGAGAAGGCGATGGGGCTGACGCACCGTTGGCTCGACCGCTGCATCGCCCGCTTCAACGAGACCGAGCCCCTCTACGGCCACCACCAGGCACTCTTCCCCATCGTGCAGGGCTGCCAATATGCCGACCTGAGGCGGGTGTCGGCCGAATATATCGCCTCGAAAGAACCAGAAGGATGTGCCATCGGCGGATTGGCGGTCGGCGAACCCACCGAGGTGATGTACGAGATGATTGAAGTCGTCAACGCCATACTGCCCAAAGACCGGCCGCGCTACCTGATGGGCGTCGGCACTCCACAGAACCTCTTGGAAGCCATCGAACGCGGAGTCGACATGTTCGACTGCGTGATGCCTACCCGCAACGGCCGCAACGGACTCCTTTTCACTGCAGAAGGAACCATCAACATCAAAAACAAGAAGTGGGAGACCTGCTTCGAAACCATCTACAAAGACTACACTCTCGCCTACCTGCACCACCTGATTCGTGCAGAAGAAATACTTGGTTTACAGATTTGTTCCATAATCAACCTGAAGTTTTACCTCAACCTGGTCGGCGAAGCCCGCAAACACATTATTGAAGGCGACTATACCGCTTGGAAAGCCGCTATGACCCCCCGCTTGGGACGTCGTCTCTAGAGAGGTTCCAACTCCTTGGTTTCTTTCACTAATCATTAGGCGTTCTTCTTACGTTCTTCTTAAAATCAAGAAGAACGTAAGAAGAACGCCTATATAAAACATTGATTTTATGCAGACTTAAGTTTCCCCTTATGCCATGTTGTGGAAGACGTTGACCACGTCGTCGTCGTTCTCCAGACGCTCGATGAGGCCGTTGACATCTTCCTGCTCTTCGGGCGACAGTTCGCGCATGGTGAGCGGGATGCGTTCGAACTTGAAGCTCTTGATCTCAAGACCTTTGTCTTCCAAGAACTTGGAGATAGGGCCATAGTTCTTGAAGTCGGCATAGATGAGTATCTCGTCCTCGTCGCGGAAGACCTCGTCGATGTCGCAGTCGATGAGTTCGAGTTCGAGCTCGTCCATGTCGATATCATCGCGCCAAGCGACGACGAAGGAGCATTTGCGCTCGAAGAGGAAGTCGTTCATGCCCATGGTGCCGAGTTCGCCCTTGCCGCGCACGAAAGCGGCACGGATGTTGGCCACGGTGCGGGTGGGGTTGTCGGTGGCGGTTTCCACCACGAAGGCGGTGCCGTGAGGCCCTTTGCCATCATAGACCACTTCCTTGTAGGCCGACTTGTCTTTCTCGGTGGCGCGCTTGATGGCGCGTTCCACGTTCTCCTTGGGCATGGACTCGCTCTTGGCAGTCTGCATGAGCAGACGCAGGCGCAGGTTGCTCGAAGGGTCGGGACCGCCGGCGATGACGGCGAGTTCGATTTCCTTACCAATCTTGGTGAATGTGCGGGCCATGTGACCCCACCGTTTCAGCTTACGCGCTTTACGGTATTCAAATGCTCTTCCCATTGTATTATTTGTTTTCTAATTGATTACGCAGATATTCGGTACATTCTTCGAATGTCTTGAAGGTGTGTTCTTCGGGGACGACACCGGGGATGACCTTGTGGGTGGTCAGCATGTACATCGGCTGAGGCTGGATGATGGTCATAAGCACCTGTGTGCCGTGCGACTGTATGTCCTTGATGGCCTCCTCCATGGCGTAGAGACCGCTCTGGTCCATGAAGCTCACCAGGCGCATACGGATGATGACAATCTTGGCGTCGGCGGGCACATCGGTCATGACCTGCTTGAACTTGTTGATGGTGCCGAAAAAGATGGGACCGTTCAGGCGCTGGATATAGATTTTGTGCGCCACGGTATCGGGCATGCCGCCCTCATCGCTCCAGGGGCTTTCCTTGTCGAATCCCGTCATCTCCTGACTGCTGTAGCCACCTTCGACCAGGTCGGAAGCACGTTTCATAAAGAGTACGCATGCAATCACCATACCGATGCCCACGGCGGTGAGCAGGTCGACGAAAACAGTGACCAGGAACACCACGATAAGCACCACGGCGTCGGCACGCGGTATCTTGGGCAGGTCTTTGAATCCGCGGAAGTCGATGATACCCCAGCCCACGGTTATCAGAATGCCAGCCAGTACCGACAGGGGCACATATTTCACCACCGAACCGAGGCCTAGCATGATAGCCAGCAGGAAGAGGGCGTGCACCATGCCGCTGAGCTGGGTACGTCCACCGCTCTTCACGTTGACGACGGTGCGCATGGTGGCACCTGCACCGGGAAGGCCGCAGAAGAGACCGGCGACGGCGTTGCCGATGCCCTGTCCTATCAGTTCCCGATTGCTGTTATGCTTGGTCTTGGTAATGTTGTCGGCCACCACCGAGGTGAGCAGCGTGTCGATGGAACCCAGGCCGGCCAGCGTCAGGCCGGGGATAAGGGCGGCGACAACAATATCGCCCCATGGCAACCCAGCGAGACTCACCTTGTCGTTGGCGAAGAACGGCATCGGCAACCCCGACGGTATTTCACCTATGGTGGGGACACCCTCCATGTCGATGAAGAGCGACACAACGGTCATCACGATGAGCGCCACCAGTGTGGAGGGGACTTTCTTGGTCACAAGAGGGAACAGATAGATGATAGCCACCGTGCCCAGACCGAGCAGCAGAGCGGTGAGCGAAGTGGCGGCCACAGCGGAAGGCAGTCCCGCCAGCAGGTCGATCATCGAGCCGCCCTTGCTCTGTCCAATCAAGGGATAGAGCTGCTGCAGGATAATAATCACGCCGATACCGCTCATGAAACCGCTCAGCACAGGATACGGGATGTAGCGTACATACTTGCCTATCTTGATGACGCCGAACAGAATCTGGAAAAGGCCGCAGAAGATGGCCGCCATCGCCATGGAGACCAAGACTGTGGAGAGGCTGCCCCCCGGGGCGGTGAAGGCTCCGGTAACCAAAGTGGCAGTGATGACAGTCATGGGACCCGTAGGGCCGCTAATCTGGCTGTGTGTGCCACCGAAGAGTGCGGCAAAGAAACCGAGCAGTGTGGCACCCACCAAACCCGCGTAGGCACCGATGGGGGCACCTTCGGCACCCATTCCACTGAAAGCCTGTATGCCGAAAGCAAGGGCCAACGGCAATGCGACGATACCGGCAGTCACGCCGCCGAAAAGGTCGCCTTTGATATTGTTTGTCTTTATCATAGCATGTTTTTTATTTTCCATATAACCAATAAGTTAAGCTTACCGTAAGAAGAGCAGCGCCGGCACCGCCCAGCACGTCGCTGGGCCAGTGACGGCTGTTGTAGACCCGCATCACGCCGACCAGTGCCGCCACACAGTAGCCAGCAACGGCAAGCCAAGGGTACTGAGCACCGAATTCGCGACGTATGATGTCGGCTCCGGTGAATGCCATAATTGTGTGTCCACTGGGGAAACTGGTAAACGACCTGCCGTCAGGCCGCTCAACTTGGTACAAGCGCTTGGCGCTCTCGACTGCGGCAAAGCTGATGAGGCTGGCAGTGGCCGACAAAAGGGCAATCTCACCGATGGAGTGTCTGCTCTCCAGACCTGCCAGTTTCAGCGCTATCGGAGTGGCAATGGGTACAAACTGCAGCACATTGTCGAACGGCTGCTGCGGCACCCCGGCCAGTCCCAAATGGTCATAAAGGCTGATTTCATATTGATGCAACTCAGGCTGGAGAGAGACCAGAGTGGCACCCGAGAAGAGCACCGCCCCAACCAACGGCTCAGTGCGCAGGTGAAGCGTGTCACGCTGGGCTTGTGACACCAGCGGCATCAGTAGCATCAGTATGAGCAGCAGCCGTTTCATAGGGTCAACAATCCGTTTTTCAGCACCGGCACCACCGGGCAGGTGTCCTGACGGAAGGCGAATTCAACGTCGGCCGCCGCTCCCATCCGTCCGAGGCGGTGCACATGGGTGGCCTTCCGGCAATAGTCGAAAGGATTCCCTTTGGCCATCAGCCACAGCGTCAACGCCATATTGGCAGCATCGCCACAGGGTTCAGCCACAGCGGCCAGACGTTCAACGACGGCACCAGCCACCAGCGTATCCTCCAGACAGAAGTCGTTTTTCCATCCCGAACAGAGCAGCACAACATCCATCGCCTCGCGTCGCAGACGGTCGCAGAGGGCATTGAGATTGGCGAACGAGCCGACCAACGAAAGAGTGGCGTCAGCCGAACGGAGTATGCTGATGGTTCCGTTGGTGGTGCTGTAAGCCAGCCGGATACCACGCATATCGTGCCGAAGGTACTCCGTCGGCGAGTTGCCGTACTCGGCATCCCCCACCTTCGCGCCGTTGCGCTCAGCGGCGATGGCATAGCCTTGTGCGCGGAATCGGCCGATACCCTCCAGCGTATCCAGCGGCACGATGGCCTCGCAACCTGCCTGGAAAGCGGCACACACCGCCGTAGTGGCTCGCAGCACATCGATGGCCACCGTCACATGAGGGGTGGCAAGGGTACGGTAGGGATACAGGAGCGGAGTGAGCGATACTTCTATCTTCATTGTTCTTCGTCGTCTGGGACAATCATCACACTCCCGTCGGGATTAATCTGCAAATTATAATATTCGGCATGGGTGGGCACATAACGTTCAATGCTGACCGGCCGCGCACGGTTACCCGCGGGAAGGTCTTTCAACACAAACAGGTTCAGCGTCTCCACCAGACGGCAGCGTTGGGCCGTCTCAAGGTCACACCCATATTTCTCGGCAAAGGCACGGTCTTCGCCCAATGGCAACGGCCGTCCCTTGAAGTCGGTAGGCAGCAGTTTGGTGGCCTTTACCACAGAGTGCATCACTTCGCTGCCGGTACGGGTGGAGCGCAGGGTATACTCCACTTCCACCGTCCAGCTGTTGTGGGTCGAACTCCAACTGTTGACGGTAAGGAAGAGCACCGCGTCGATGCCCAAGTCATCATAGTAGTCGTTGATATTCTCGTTGCGCAGCTGCTTGACGGTGCGATTCTCGGTGGCAGCCAGCTGGGCCGACGCCATAGGTCCGAGGACATAGTACCCATTGAAGACCAACGGATTGGAGGCGGTAAGGTACAACTGCTTGACGGCGGCATTGACGGCGGCATTATAAACCGAGTCCTCGATTGAACGCACGGCACGCCGTTCCGACTTGTCAACCACGGGAGCAATATAGAGGATCGCCGGACGCTCACGATACATCTCGCCATACTGAGTCATCCTCTTCTCACCCTTGCAACCGGCCATTAGGAACGGGAGCAACAGCAATAATACACCTCTTGACTTCATTCCACACCTCCTTTCGCCTGTTCACGTTGTGCTTTCCTCTCGGCTGCCTCCTGTTCACGTTGCGCTTTCCTCTCGGCAGCCTCCTGTTCACGTTGGGCTTTCTTTTCGGCAGCCTCCTGTTCACGCTGGGCCTTTTTCTCGGCAGCCTCCTGTTCACGCTGGGCCTTTTTCTCGGCGGCTTCCTGTTCTCGCTGCTTCTGCTTCGCTATTGCCTCCTGCTCTTTCTGTCTCTTCTTCTCTGCGGCCAGACGTTCCTGCTCTTTTTTCTTCTCAGCCAGTTGTTTCTCCTTCTCTTTCTGCTTCTGCTTCTCGAGCTGTTTCTTCTCCTTGTCGGCCTTTGCCTTGTCCTTTTCCTTCTGTTTCTTGGCCTTTTCCTTCTCCACCTTGGCCTGCTTGCGGGCGTCCATCTTGGCCTGTTTGGCGGCAGCAACCGAGTCGGCATAGGCTTGGCGCGCGCGGGCAGCGGCGGATTGTTGCTCCTCGAGCAGCTCACGCTTCTGGTTTGCCGTGAGGCGTATCTCGCGCTGCACCGAGTCGACGGGCGTCTGCCTGCGTATCCAGGCGGTGTCGGAGCTGTCGACAATCGAAGCCACCCACGGCAACGGTCTCAAAGCCGTCAGCGAGTCGTAAGCCCAGCCCATCAGTTGGCCGATATTGGCCGTGTCATGCAACTGCGCCAGCGTGTCGTCCATCATGTCGGACAACAGGTGTTGCTTGATGCGACGCACCATGCCGCGACTTTCAGGGAAAGCGCGCACCTCGGCGTTGAACATGCGGCATGCGGTGCCTCGACGCCCCATCAGGGCCAGCGTCACCCCGTAGTCGGCATACATGCCTGGATGCAACGTATCCTCCTTGACGGCGGCGTTGATGCTTTCGGCATAGGCCACCGCCAGAGCGTGCAACTCACCATAGGTGGCGTGGGTCTGGTAGGCCAGCACCTCCTCGCGGGGCATCCCCTTGTACTGGCCCGAGCAACCCGTCACGAAGGCCATAAGCACCGTCGCGACAACTATCAAACTATCTGTCTTCTTTCTCATAACGGTCATAACAAAAAGCGAAGGTCTGTAAGCCGGGTTCTGTCGTGTCCTATCATCAATCTAGGGCCGCCGTCACCGACGGTCTCAATCAACCTACCCTCCGGCATCTCTACTCAGGCGAGCCTGCCTTTAAATGCTGCCGGTATACATGGTCTTTCAGCCCATGAGGCTTGCCATCACGCCTGTCACCAAGCTGTGTCGTGGGCTCTTACCCCGCGTTTTCACCCTTACCCCGTGTCGAGTTTTGAGTTTTAAGTTTTGAGTTTTAAGTGTTAAGTTTCAACTTTCAACTTTCCACTCCCCTCAGGGGCGGTATCTTTTCTGTGGCGCTCTCTGTCACCCCACTGACGCATCAACGCATTGACGCATTAACGCATTCGGTGCGATGCCTTCCCGTTAGGAAGCATGGTGGCTCGTGCTGCCCGGACTTTCCTCTCAGCCCCCCGACAAGACAAGTGTTAAGTGTTGAGTGTTAAGTGTTAAGTTTTGAGTTTTAAGTGCTCTTCGACTTATTGACTCAGCCACCCAGTCACCCAGACACTGACACTTCATCTTGTCGACGAGGCCGAGCGATAGAACGACCCTCGCTGTTTTTTGGGTGCAAAAGTACAAATATTTTTACAATACATAAAAAATATGTTGCAACGGACACTCGGACAGTCCGTTGCAACATACCTTCCCGGCGCAGAAACGGTCAGCGCACCACCGTGACGGTGCCTTTCTCCTGCCGCATGGAGCCGGCGCTGTCGCGGAAACGGGCAATCCACACATAGGTGCCTTGCGGCACCGGGGAACCGTCGCGACGGGCATCCCAGCCCTGGTCGATGTCGTTCGTACTGAACACCGGGCGGCCGTCACGACTGTAGACCACCATGCGGAAATTGCTCACCGCGCTGGTCGACTTCACCCTGAACACGCGGTTCTCCTCCGCATCGGCCATCGGCATTATGATGTTGGGAGCCCACAGCACATTGTCGTAGTGAGGCTGGACGAGAGCAGCACCACCGTCCTTGGCTCCCTGAGTCTTCGAGACTTCGAGACTTCGAGACTTCGAGTCTCCGACCTCCGACCTCCGACTTCCGGCATCCGGCTCTTCAACCCCTTGAGTCTGTGAGTCTGTGAGACTTTGAGTCTTTGAGTCTCCGACCTCCGACCTCCGACTTCCAACTTCCTGCTCTTTAACCCCTTGAGACTGTGAGTCTGTGAGACTTTGAGTCTTTGAGTCTCCGACTTCCGACCTCCGACTTCCAACTTCCTGCTCTTTAACCCCTTGAGACTGTGAATCTG
>CAMJJD010000049.1 GCA_946406015.1 uncultured Bacteroidales bacterium
GAGTTGGGCACCTCGGTGCAGGGATACATGCCGAGGTCCTGCAGGGCCATGGTGTAGACGAAGGGTTTGAAGGTGGAGCCCACCTGACGGTGTGACTGCACGTTGTCGTACTTGAAGTAGCGGTAGTTGATGCCGCCGACATAGGCTTTGACGTAGCCTGTGCCGGGTTCGACACTCATCAGGCCGGCGTTGAGGAACTTCTTGTAATAGATGAGCGAGTCCCAAGGCGACATAACAGTGTCGCGGTTGCCTTTCCAGGAGAAGACACGCATGTGTACCTTCTCGTCGAAGTTGGCACGAATCTCCTTCTGGCTCATGCCGGCGGCCTTGAGGGCGCGGTAGCGGTCGCTGTTCTTCATGGCCTGCGTGAGGAACTTGTCCTGCTGCTCCTTGCTGATGTCGCAGAAGGGGTTGCCCTTGCGGGCCTTGAGTTCGCGCTCGAAGGCGGGCTGTATCTCCTCGCTGAAGTGCTTGCGCACGGCCTGTTCGGCGTAGCGCTGCATGCGGCTGTCGATGGTGGTGTATATCTTCAGGCCGTCGCGGTGCACATCGTAGTACTCGCCGTTCTTCTTGCGGTGGTGTCTGCACCAGTCTTTCATGTAGGTGCGGAGGTACTCGCGCAGGTAGGTGGCCAAGCCGTCGTTGTGGCTCTGGGGCGAGTAGCGGCTCATGTCGATGGGCTTCTCGTGGTAGATGACATAGTCCTCGTCGCTGAGGTAGTCGTACTTGTTCATCTGCTTGAGGACGGTGTTGCGACGGTTGAGGGCCCGTTCGGGATTGAGGATGGGGCTGTAGTAGGTGGGGGCCTTGAGGAGGCCTACCAGCAGGGCGGCCTCGTCGACGTCGAGCTCGGCGGGCGTCTTGTCGAAGAAAGTCTTGCTGGCGGTCTTGATGCCATAGGCGTTGCTGCCGAAGTCGACGGTGTTGAAGTACATGGCCAGAATCTCCTGCTTGGAGTAGTTGTGCTCCAGCTTGACAGCCACCACCCACTCTTTGAACTTGACGAACACCACGCCCAGCTTGGAGCGTTTGCCGCGGGGGAAGAGGTTCTTGGCCAGCTGCTGCGTGATGGTGCTTCCGCCGCCCGAGGAGCCGTGCCGCCCGATGACGGTCTTGAAGAGGACGCGGAAGAGGCTGCGCCGGTCGATGCCGGAATGCTTGTAGAAGCGCACGTCCTCGGTGGCCACAAGGGCATTGATGAGGTTGGGCGATATCTGGTCGTAGGTGACGTTGCTGCGATTCTCCAGGCCTATGAAGCCCAGCACCTCGCCGTCGTCGCTGATGACCTCCGAGGCCTGCAGGCTGCGCGGGTTCTCCAACTCCTCGAACGAGGGCATGAAGCCCAGCCACCCCATCGAGAGCAGGGTGAAGAAGAGGAAGATGAAGAGCCACAGGCCGCCGAAGGCAAGCCACATGGTCTTGACATATTTGGGTTTTCCGTTCTTCTGTTGTTTTGCCATGGTTGTCTATTTCATGTTGCTGTATTCAATGCGAAGCCCGATGTTCTTGAGGCCGGCGACAGCACTGTCGCGCATGCCGTTGGTGACGGCGAAGCGGTAACGGCCCTCCATCGGGAACCGTGCGTTGCGGCGGAAGAAGTAGCGCGTGTCGACATAGCGGCCGGTGCGCTTGCCCATCCAGCGCCCCGAAGGGTCGGCCAGCGGGAACTCCAGCGTGTCGCGCGAGAGGCTGCCGTCGGGGAAGGTGGTGGTGACGAAGAGGAAGGTGTTGGAGTAGGGGTAGCTGACACTGTTGCGCACCTCCATGAGGAAGTTGTAGACGGTGACGGTGTCGGGCACCTCCACGTCGAAGACCAGGTCCTCTGTGGGCAGCCAGCCGTGCTCGTCGACCGAACGGTCTTCGGCGTAGAAGACATTGCGGTTGCACGAGCTCAGGCCAGCCAGGAGCACCAGCGCGGTCAGGTATGTGGACAGTCTTCTCATGAGTTTCTGCGGTCGCGATTGGCACCGCCGTTGCGACGGTCGCCACCCTCACGACGGGGCTTGTTGTTATTGTTACCGTTGTTGCCACCCTGGCGACGGGGCTGCTGCCCTTTGTCGCGGTTGGAACGCTCGCCCTGCTGGGGCCGCTCGCCGCGCCCATGCTGCGGACGGTCGTTGCGGCTGCGTTGGGGCTGCTTCTGCGGGGCCTCTTCCTGACCCACCACGCCGTTGCCGCCTTCCGAGAGACGGCGTATCTCGCGCTCCACCTCCTCGCTGTTGGCCTCCGACACCAGAGCGGAAGTCGACATCAGCTCCACCTGGTAGTCTTCCAACTTCTCGGGATACTGCTGCTGGCGGTTCATCTCCATGATGGCCTTCACGTCCTCGGCCTTGATGGCTATAAGCTCGTTCTCACCTTCGTAGGCATACCACATGATGCCGCGGAACACGTCGGTCTTCTTGTACAACGCCAGTCCTTTCTGGAAGCGGATGGCGTGGCCCGCCGGCGGGAACTTCTTCAGCGCGTCGGCATAGACCTCGTACTCGAAGTTGAGGCAGCACTTGAGTTTTCCGCACTGACCCGCCAGCTTCTGCGGGTTGGGCATGATCTGCTGCGTCTTGGCGGCGCTGGTGGTGACACTCTTGAAGTTGGTCAGCCATGTGGAGCAGCACAGCTCGCGGCCGCAGGTGCCCAGACCGCCCACCTTGCCAGCCTCCTGGCGGACGCCGATCTGCTTCATCTCGATGCGCACATGGAACTCCTCGGCCAGCACCTTGATGAGCTCGCGGAAGTCCACACGCTCGTCGGCGGTATAGTAGAAGATGGCCTTCGAGTGGTCGCCTTGGAACTCCACGTCGTTCACCTTCATGTCCAGCCCCATGTCGAGCACGATGCGGCGGGTGCGCAGCAGGGCGCTGTGCTCTTCGCGCAGGGCACCCGACCAGCGCTCGATGTCGTTCTCTTTGGCGCGGCGGAACACCTTTTTGATTGTCTCCGAGTCGGGGTTGATGCGGTGCTTCCGCATCTGCAGGCGACACAGTTCGCCAGTGAGGTTCACGATGCCCACGTCGTGTCCGGGCTGTCCTTCCACGGCCACCACGTCGCCCTCGGTCACCTCCAGCCCGTCGGGCAGGCGGTAGAAGTCTTTGTGGTTGTTCTTGAAGCGCACCTCCACACAGTCGAAGGGGCGCTCGGTGGGCTGTCGGATGCCGCTCAGCCAGTTGGTGGCCGTCACCTTCGAGCAGCTCTGCCGTTCGATGGCGCTCACCGGCACGTAGCACTTGGGGCACTTGTGGCAACCCCTGTTCAGGTACACCGGCTCCTCGTATTTCACCCACGGTATCTCGGGGTCGGGGTCCAGGTAGGGATCCAGGGCGTTCTCCTCGCTCATATACTCCTCCACCTCGGGGTTCTCCCGTTCCACAGAGGGCTTCTTCTCGGCGCGCGCCTTGCGGCGCTCGCGCATAAATGCCTCTATATCTTCCGCCGAAGCGATGGTCTCCTCACTGTCGAGGATAGGCTCCTGCGGTTGCTTCTCCAATTCGTTATTCTTGCTTTCTTCCATTTCTATCTTCTATTATTCACTGACGCATTAACACGTTGACTCACTAACGCATTGACACATTCATCTTTTCTTTAATGCCTTGCTGATACGGAACGAGAGTTCCATCAGCGCTATCTTGCCGTAGGCGTTGCGCTCTATGGCGAACAGGGCGTCGTTGAAAGCCTCGTCTATCAGCTCTATATTGTTAACAGTCACCATGCTGGGGAACATGGCATCGAATTTCTGGTCGCCCGAATTCAGCGAGCACTCCATCCCGGCGGCACTCTTGAGGAAACAGTCGCGCATCACGTCGAGGGCATAGGCCAGAAACTGCTTCTGCTGCTCACGTCCCATGGTCGCCATCTTGTCCACCTGGGCACCCAGCTCCTTCATCTTCAGTTTGAACAGCATTCGGAGCCATTCCACCAAAAGCGGAGCATACTGCTCAGAGCCGTTCTCCCTGCGCCGGCCGCCGTCCTCCACACGCAGCCGCACCGTCTGCACACGGCTTCGGATGGTCGGCAGCAGCCGCTCGTCGCTCTCACCCACCAGCAGGATGACCGACTTCTCGGACGGCTCCTCGAGGGTCTTCAGCAACTCGTTGGCGGCGGCAGCATTCATCTTCTCCGGCATCCAGATGACCACCATCTTCCACCCACCTTCGTAGGCCTTCATCGAGAGCGACTGCACGATGGCCGACGCGTCGGCCTCGCGCAAGAGGCCCTGTTTGTTGTCGATATCCAGCCACGCATACCAGTCGTCGAGTGTCCCCGTGGCGTGCTTCTCCAACACAAACTCGCGGAAGTCGGCCGCAAAGTCCTCGCAGCGCGGCGTCGACGTGATACGTGCCGTCGTGGCCGTCGGGAAGAAGAGGTGCAGGTCGGGATGCATCAGCTGCGACACCTTCTTGCAACTCGGGCACTCGCCGCACGAGTCGGCCCGCAGGTCGCCCTCGGTGTGGTGCACACGGTGCTCGCAGCACAGGTATTGCAAGTAGGCCAACGCCATCTGAAGGCTCCCGTCAGCGGTCGGCCCCAGCACCAACTGGGCATGACTCACGCGCCCGCTGTCGATGATTTCCGTCAGCCGGTTAATCACATCTCTCTGTCCTGCAATATCTTTAAATCGCATTGTATATCTGTTTAAACTTGCAAATATACAAATAAAATATTATATACATGAAAAAAAGTGGTTTGCCTATCAGGTTTTCGGAACCGAAGAAACAGAAAAACGCCACCCAAACAGAAGTGAGAAGGGAGAGAAAAAGAGTGGGGGAAACCAGCATCTTTTGAAGGTACTTCTTCGGTACTTCTTCGGTATTTCTTCGGGGAAAAGCGAAGAAATACCGAAGAAGTACCGAAGAAACAGCAGAGAAAGGAGGGTGTTGACATCCTCAAAACGGCTATTGGCTATCAACTGTTTAGCTTCTGTTCTTTTACTTTTCTAAGAGAACAGCAAAAGAACAATAAAAGAACAGATAGTAAATGGCTGAAAAAGAGCCTGTCCGGATTTTGCCGACGCGGCACGCCGCGTCCATACAATGCGGGATTGCAAACTGCTGTTTCCTTGTGATTTGTATATCAGTTCAACTCACGTTTAACTCACGTTCTACTCGAATTCGAGAAGAACGTGAGTCGAACTGATGGCAAACATTTTGTTTATCAACATAGTCTAATTATATGCAATAAACAGCGGATGCTTGCGTTATATGGCTACGAATAAAATATAAGAATGAAGCATGTTTTTGTGGTGAACCCCCAGGCCGGGGGGCATGATAAGAGCGCATATATTGCTGAACAACTGAAAAGTATAGTGACCGAAACAGAGGTGTATGTCACGCGGGAGCCGCGCGATGCCACTCGTTATGTGGCAGAGCGGAGTGCTTCGGGCGAGGCATTGCGTTTCTATGCCTGCGGCGGCGACGGCACGTTGAACGAAGTGGTTTCCGGAGCGATGGGCCATCCGAATGTGGAGGTTGGCTGCTACCCTTGTGGCAGCGGCAACGACTATGTGAGGAACTGGCCAGGCATCGATTTCTGCAATATGCAAGCCCAGATAGAGGGGACGGCGGTGCCGGTCGACGTGTTGCAGGTGGGCGACCGCTACTGTGTGAATGTGATGAACTTCGGTTTTGAGGCCGAGGTGTGCCGCACGATGGACCATGTACGGCGATGGCCGCTGCTGGGCGGTAAGATGGCCTACGTGACAGGTATCCTGCACTGTATGCTGCACAAGCGCCACAATCCATGTCGCCTCACGGTCGACGGCGAGGCCTGGCACAGTGGCGACCTGCTGATGGGCTCGGCGGCCAACGGACGCTACGTGGGCGGCGGCTACCAGTGTGCCCCGCGGGCAGTGGTCGATGACGGATGGCTCGAAGCGCTGTCTGTCAATTCACTGAACATCGTCCGATTCTTGAAGATGATTGGCCCCTACCGGCACGGGGAACACTTGGACCGCGTGGATTTGCATGACGTGGTGCACCATCGGCGTGCCCGTCAGCTGGTTTTCGAATACGACCGCGAGTTCAGTATTGTTGTCGACGGCGAGTTGATCATGGGCAACCGTTTTGAGGTTGTATGCCTGCCCAAGGCTGTCAAGTTTGTAGTCCCCTCGATATTAAACTAACTTATGGAAAGCTTACCCGCATTGTTCATGGATCTGGCGCTGATACTGATCACCGCCGGCGTCATCACCGTAGTCTTCAAATGGCTGAAGCAACCCCTGGTGCTGGGTTACATCCTGGCCGGATTTTTCATCGGCCCCTACTTCAAGTGGTTCCCGGTGGTGACCGACCCCACGAGCGTCCATGTGTGGAGCGACATCGGCATCGTGTTCCTGATGTTCGCCCTGGGCTTGGAATTCAGCATCAAGAAGCTGAAGAAGGTGGGTGCCACGGGCGCCATCACGGCCCTCACCGAACTGGCCATCATGTTCATCATCGGCAATGCGGTGGGCCACCTGCTGGGGTTCAGCGACATGTCGTGCATCTTCCTGGGCTGCATGCTGAGCATCTCGTCGACAGCCATCATCGTGAAGAGTTTCGACGACCTGAAGCTGAAGCAGCAGAAGTTCACCTCGACGGTGACGGCGGTGCTGGTGGTGGAAGACCTGGTGGCGGTGCTGCTGCTGGTGGTGCTGAGCACCGTCTCGGTGAGCAAGTCGTTCAATGGCGGCGAACTGGCCATGAGCATGGTGAAGCTGGCCTTCTTCCTGGTCATCTGGTTTGTCTTCGGCATCTACCTGATACCGACGTTCCTGCGGTGGATGCGCAAATACATGACCGAGGAGACGCTGCTGCTGGTGGCGGTGGGGCTGTGCTTCGGCATGGTGGTGCTGGCCGCCAAGGCGGGTTTCTCGACGGCTCTGGGAGCCTTCGTGATGGGTGCCATCCTGGCCGAGACCATTGAGGCCGACGTCATACACCGGCTGGTGACGCCGCTGAAGAACCTCTTCAGCGCCGTCTTCTTCGTGTCGGTGGGCATGATGATTCAGCCGGCGGTGCTGGGCAAGCACTGGCTGGCGGTGGTGGTCATCGCCGCCTGCATCATCCTCTTCAAGAGCACCGCAGCCACGATGGGTGTGCTGCTCAGCGGCAAACCGTTGAAGATGGCCGTGCAGAGCGGCTTCTGCTTCTGCCAAATCGGTGAGTTCTCGTTCATCATCGCCGGCCTGGGCACCAGTTTCGGCGTCATCGACAGCAACCTCTACCCCATCATCGTCTCGGTGTCCATACTGACGACCTTCGTCACCCCCTATATGATCAAGGGCGCCACGCCGTTCTACAACTGGCTGGAGCCGAAGATTCCCGCCAAGGTCAAGGAACGACTTGAGCAGTACAGCCGCCACTCGGGCGGCGACGACGACAGCCGCGCCTCCATCGGGCGCTTCATCCGCAAGCACCTGACCAACATCGTGCTCTACGGTGCCATCCTGGCGGCCATCCTGCTGCTCTCCATCTCGCTGCTGCGTCCCTTCCTCGACCGGCTGTTCGCCGACTTGGAGATTCCCCAGATATGGAGCCGCATCATAGGCCTGGTGGCCACCCTGGCGCTGATGTCGCCCTTCCTGTGGGCTGTGGCGGTGAAGGACGTGAGCCGGAAGAAAATAAGGGAGATGATCGACACCTACCGCTTCTCTTTGGCCGTGGTCATCCCCATATTGCTGCTGCGCTACTTTGTGGCGCTGTTCTCGGTGGGTATGATTGTGGCGGGATATGTCGACGTGGCAGCCGGCTTCCTGATGGTGATAGCCGTCATCGTGGTGGCCGTGGTGCTCTTCACGCGCAAGGCCGACGGATTCTATGGACAGATAGAGGAGCGCTTCACGAAGAACTTCAACTCGCGCCAGGCGCAGGCGTCGTTCCATATTCCCGCAGGCATGGAGAACGAGTTCGCCATGGAACGGCTGCGCATGACGCCGGCGTCGCCGTTGGCGGGCAAGACGCTGCAGGAGGCTGACATACGTATACGTTACGGCGCCAATATCGTCACCATCGAGCGTGGCGACACGATTATCGACATGCCGTCCAAGACCGAGATAATGATGCCGGCCGACGTGCTGACGGTGATAGGCACCGAAGAGCAGGTGGCCGCCATCCGCGGCGACATTGAGAAAGAAGCCGACCTGCTGGTGCACGACCACTCGGACCATGAGATGCACATGTACCGTTACCACGTGGAAGCCGGCGGACCTCTGTGTGGATTGGAAATCGGCACTTCGTCGCTGGCCACCAAGCACCACGCCATGGTGATTGCCATCGAACGCGACGGTCAACGTATCGTCAATCCGTCGCGCCACACGATTTTCCAGCACGACGACCTGCTGTGGTTCGTCAGCCCCGACGAGCTCACGCTGGCCGGCTTCGAGCGGAAGATGATCGAAGTGTGACCGCAGCTACAGCACAGGCCATGTCTTCATTGCATATACTAAACCATTCATCCATTTAAAACACAGCGGCCCCGCCTTCAGCATAGGACTCAATATCGAAGCATAGGGGTATGGAACGGCAATCAAACCGTATCGTGCCGTTAAAGAATGATCAAACAATTTAATTCTGTATTCCATTTTTTGTGAGTTATTTTTCGAAAAAATGTGTAAGATTTTGCACCTCGGTGCGTCATATAAAGTGAAAAGTGGAGAGTTTTGAGGTTATATGATACAACGAAATACAATAATTCAATAAATTAACATCCCAAAAAGCATCATGAAGACAAATCCTTTCAAACTGATGGCCGCAGTGGTCATGGGCGCAGTGCTGCTGATGGCTTTCCGGTGCGAGAAAGAAGAAGAACCTGTGGAAGTAAACTACTCCCGCCACACCAAGTGTCTAAGTCATACCGACAAGGAAGCCAAAGGCTTCTACAGCCCCGACTCGGCGAGCGTGGTCTACGATGCCGCCAATCAGCAGCTGCATGTGACGCACCACAACCTGATGGTCAACTGCGGCACCGCCGCGATGGAGGGCGGAATCATCGTCAGCGCCACCCGCAGCGGACAGTCCATTGAAATCTACGAGCGTGAGGACGAGAACAACCCGCAGGCCGACTGCATGTGCGACGTGGACAACGAGTTCGACCTCCACGGCATCGAGCCCGGCACCTACACACTCTTCTTCTTCAGCTGCTACCCCGAACCGCTGGTGGTCACATTCAGTTTCTGAGGCCACATTAGTGTAATGGATACAGGCCGGTACGAGCAATAAAATCGAGGATTAGACGTTATTGTTTTTGAAACCATGTAATGATACTTTGGATAAATGCTTGTTGCAGTTAATAATGAACGTGCGGAACGTGCCGAATGGATGCCAGGAGCCGATGTTCCCGCAATGTCTAATGAGGCGGAGACGTTCCACGAGGTGCTGAGGGCACCGTGACACCGTAGTCTTCATTGGTGTTAATGGGGTTGGCTGATGTCGGCCCCCTGTATTCATTATTAACAATCAACATTCAATGCTGAAAAGATTTTTCTTGGCGATACTCGCTATGAGTATGGCCGGTGCTTTGGTAGCACAAACTACCTGTTCCCTGCAGGGATTGCTGAAAGACAGCAAGGGGGAACCTATGATGTTTACAAACTGCGTCCTGCTGCAACGTCAGGACAGCGCCTTTGCCTATGGCACGACGAGCGACCTTGACGGCGTGTTTTCGCTGGCGGGCATCAGGCAGGGCGACTATATTTTAAGGATAACCGCTGTGGGGCACGAGACCTGGTGGCAGGACATTGTGATAGACCACGACACAAACCTTGGCGTTATTGAAATTGCCGACAATGCCACGATGCTCAAAACCGTACAAATCACCGCCAGCCGTCCACTCTACTCTGCCGACGGAGAAAAGGTATACTACAATGTGGGCGACGACCCCAGCGTGCAGAGCGGCAACGCCACCGATGCTTTGCAGAACGCTCCAGGTGTGGAGGTGGACGCTGAAGGCAATATCAAGTACCGTGGTGGGGCAGAGGTCTCTATCTGGATAAACGACAAGCCGTCGCACCTCAAGGCCGAGGGGTTGAAGCAGTACCTCAAGTCGCTCCCGGCCGGCACATTGCAGCGCATCGAGGTCATCGCCCACCCCTCGGCAAAGTATCACACACAGAATTGCGTCATCAACATCATCACCACCGCCAAGGTGAAGCGCAACGAGTTGCTGTGTCTGGGATTGAATGCCAACAGCCGTCCGCAGGTGGGGCCGTGGGTGGACTATGTGTGGGCCAATGAGAAAGTGCGATTCAACCTCTTCGTCAGCGGCGACCATGACCGATACGACGGCGATGCGAGCAGCGACAGCCGTCTGCTGGCACCCGACAGCTCACTCTCGTCCGTCATCTCGACAAAGGGACATAGCAGGAATCGCACGCTTAACGGTAACTTCGGTGTGGATTTCGACTATTACCTCGACACCAACACTACGCTCAACTTCTGGCTATGGGCAACCGCCTCGCACGACAGTTCCGCCACCGATGGCCGCACCGAACGCACGGAGTTTATCAACAGCCCCGGCCGCTATTTCTACAACGAGGCTCTGCACAACGGCAGCGCAATGATGGATGCCGCCTTTGGTGTGATGCTTGAGAAGAAACTCGACACCCTTGGCGGGATGCTCTTCCTCGACTACACCGGCACCCTGACACGCGCCCGCTCGTATAGCGGTGACTTGCGACAGCACGACAGCCTCACGTCGCTCGACTTCGACCGCCGTCTCATCAGCTACAACCCCTCGCAGTGGCACGGCATCACCGCGGATGTCGCGCTCCCATACAGCAAACAGGGCGAAGTGGATTTCGGCCTGATGGCCAGCCTCAACCCGGAGCGGAAAGAGACCGATGCCACCGCCAACGGCCTCACCGACTCGCTTCGCAGCTATGCCTACACCAACGGCACCTACGAACTCTCGCTCTATGCCGGTGCGGAACATCATTTTGGTAGGTTCACCCTTGGTGCCTCGTTGAGCTGCGACAATGCCTGGTACAATCTCGACTATGCCGGGGCCGACAGCGGCGACGTGCGCCGTCACTACCTCACCTTCAGCCCCACCGTCCACGCCTCCTACAGCACCGAGTCGATGCACAACTTCACCTTCAGCTATACCCACTATGTAGCTCCGCCCACCGCCACACAGCTCACGCGCTTCACCGTCTACGGATACGACAGCTACACCACCGGAAACCCTGACCTCAAGAAAGGCTACGCCGACAATCTGGAACTGGGATGGGAACGCTACTTCAACCACCTCGGCAGCATCGGCCTCAGCGCCTGGTTCAACTCCGACCGCGACCGCACCGGCACCCTCACCGACGTGGCCTACTGCGACCGCTTCGGACGCATCGTCGCCTTCAGCCAGTCGGCCAACATCGGTTCCGCACGGCAAGGCGGCATCAGCCTCAACGCAACGCTTCGTCCGCTTGACTTTATGAATATCAGGTTCTACGCCAACATCTTCGACGACTACTACCGCATCCAATACCGTCCCGGAATGTGGCAAGAGAGCGAGATGCTCTGCTACTCGCTGCGGCTCAACTTCTGGACAAAGCTGTGGGAGCACACGGAGAGTAAATGGTTCGACGGCCTGCAACTCTTCGCCAACGCTGTCTATCGCAGTCGCACACAGACCCCATTGGCCGAGGTCGATCCCTACTTCACCCTCGACTGCGGCGTGAGTACCGACCTCTTCGACCGTCGCCTGTCGCTCTTCGTCAATGTTAACGATGTGTTCGGCACCGTCCGCACCGGTGGCAGCAGCGTCAACCCCTACAACCCCTCCGTCAGCGAATCGACCACAGAAAGCCGCTACGTCAGCTTCGGTCTCACCTGGCGCATTGGACGCACCGAGATGGAAGCCCAGCAGACCCACGGCAAGAAAGAGGCTAAGAAGAAAAGACTGGCAAATAACCAATAGCGTTGTCACACAAAGATTCTTAACTGCAAATAGAAAGCCGAGGCCAATTGCTGTCCTCGGCTTTCGCCGTTTCGATTTAAGGAATGTAGTTAAAGCAAACCGCGTCAGCCCTCTTTAACATTGCGCAAGGCGAGAGGAGAGAGAGCTCGCTTTCTATCCCGAGCCATAGCAATGTCAGCGAAGCTAAACTTTAACCGTTAACCTTTAACCTTTATCAATAATTCTGCTTGTTGATTTCGAAGTAGGCTTGCGGATGGTTGCAGACGGGGCAGACGTCGGGGGCCTTGGTGCCGACCACGATGTGGCCGCAGTTGCGGCATTCCCACACCTTAACCTCGCTCTTGGCAAAGACCTCTTGGGCCTCGACGTTGTGCAGCAGGGCGCGGTAGCGCTCCTCGTGGTGCTTCTCGATGGCGGCCACGCCACGGAACTTGGCGGCCAGCTCGGGGAAGCCCTCGGCCTCGGCGGTGCGGGCAAAGCCTTCGTACATATCGGTCCACTCGTAGTTCTCGCCGGCGGCGGCAGCGGCCAGGTTCTCGGCGGTGGTGCCGATGCCGTTCAGCTCCTTGAACCACAGCTTGGCGTGCTCCTTCTCGTTCTCGGCGGTCTGCAGGAAGAGGGCGGCAATCTGCTCAAAGCCCTCCTTCTTGGCCTTCGAGGCGAAGTAGGTGTACTTGTTGCGGGCCTCGCTCTCGCCAGCGAAGGCGGCGTGCAGGTTCTTCTCGGTCTGTGTGCCGGCGTAAGGATTGGTGGCTTTCGGCTCCTCAACGGGCACGAACTTCTCTTTGCCCTGCTTGCAGCGCGGACATTTCCAGTCGGCAGGCAGCTGCTCAAAAGGTGTTCCAGGGGCTATGCCCTGCGTGGGGTCGCCCTGCGCCGGGTCGTACTCATACTTGCAAATGGTGCATTTGTATTTATTCATTGTTCTAGGAAATTATGGATTAATCATTTGTATAACGTCAATCGTACGGAATTATTGTGCTGCACCTATAACTGGAATTAGGCGACCCGCGTCAGCATTCTTTAAACTTTAAACTTTAACCGTTAACCTTTATTCGACTCTCAGGTCGAGGCCAGCGAGGATGGTCTCGGGGCAGAAATGGAACACGGCGTCCATCTCGCCCGCCATCGAGAAGCCGCAATGCTCGCAGCCGCCAGCCTCGCCGCATACCGGTATCGGGTGCTTCGAGCCGTCGGGGAGTATATAGTTGGTTATCCAGCAGCGTTTCTTGAAGTTGAGCCGCTTCATACGGGTCAGGCCCGCCTTGGTGTTCATCACCGGGTAGCCTTTCTTCTTGTAGCGGATGATGGTGTCGATGACCTCCTCGCGCTTGTCCTGCGGCAGGGTCAGGCTCTCGGTGCCGGGGAAGGGAGTGTGGAAGTTGAACGATATCGATTTGACGTATGGGCTCGCCTTCACATAGTCGAGCACCTGCGTGACGCAGTCGCAGTTGAGCGTGT
>CAMJJD010000050.1 GCA_946406015.1 uncultured Bacteroidales bacterium
CGAGGGTGCCGCCCCAATGGATGCCAAGCCAGCCGAGGACGTTGCCGCCGATGAAGCCGCCGACGATACCGACGAGGAGGTTAATCCAAAAGCCGAAGCCGGCACCTTTCATGATTTTGCCAGCCAGGAAGCCTGCCAGCGCACCGATGAGAATTGTGATAATGATACCCATAGCTTTAAGAATTAAGAATTAAGAATTAAGAATTAAGAATTAAGAATTAAGAATTAAAAATTAAAAATTAAAAATTAAAAATTAAAAATTAAAATTTTGAGCCGGTAGTGGGTAGCGGGTAGCCGGTAGCATTTGTCTTTACTACTTAACTACTTTACTACTAAAACACTAACACATTCAATCATTTGTCTTAACTACTTAACTACTGTCTACTTAACTACTTATCCAATTGTTCGAGGAAGGTGCGGAGGAGGGACATGTGGCGGTGGTAGTTGGCGAGGCCGCAGCCGTTGCAGGTGTCGGTGGGGCTGTGGTAGCCGCCGAAGGGGCCGCCGAGGGTGTAGATGAAGATGGCTGGACAATGGGCGGTGAAGTAGTAGTGGTCGCTGTTGCGGGCGTTGTCGCGACGAGCGATTTTGGCGGCATAATGATGCCTGTCGTTTATGCGCTCCAGCCTTTCGACATAGGGGTTGGTCTCCGGGGCGTTGGCGTTGACGACCATGAGGCCGTCGTCGCCGCCACAGAAGAGGTCGATGTTGACCAGCAGCTTCACCTTGCCGTAGTCAATCAGCGGGTGCCCGGCGAAATGGTGACTGCCGACGAGGCCGCTTTCCTCGCCGCCGAAGAATAAAAACACACATGTGTATTTGAGTGACTGAGCGGATAGCATGCGGGCGAGGTCCATCACGGCGGCGGTGCCGCTGGCGTTGTCATGGGCGCCGTAGAAGATGGTGTCGCCGTTCATGCCCAGATGCTCGTAGTGGGCGGTGAAGACAATCATGGTGTCGGTCTCGCCGGGGAGGTAGCCGCAGACGTTCTGCGAGCGGTAGCCGGCATTGACGACGGGAGGCTTGGTGCGCGTCTGGGGAAAAAGGAAATACTGGTAGTAGTCGTTGCAGAGAGGCTTCACGCCCAGCATCCGCAGTTCGCTCCGCAGGTAGTCGGCGGCGATGGAATCGCCCCGATGCTGCATGCCACGCCCGTACATGGCCGGCGACGCGAGGTCGCAGACGATACGACGCACATAGGAGCTGTCCTGGGCGTAGGAAATTGAAAAATGAAAAGTGAAAATTGAAATAAGTACAGCACAAAAGATTTGCGGTAGCCAATTCTTAATTCTTAATTCTTCATTATTAATTATTTTCAGAAGCCGGGTAAGTCGAGCCATAATGTGGGGAGCATTAAGATGAAACCTATAATTATCAAAGCGAGGATGAACTTCCACACCCAGCGGAGCCAGGTGCCGTAGGGGATGCGGGCCATGCCGAGGACACCGATGAGGACGCCGCTGGTGGGGGTGAGCATGTTGGTGAAGCCGTCGCCGAACTGGAAGGCCAGCACGGTGGTTTGGCGGCTGACGTCGATGAGGTCGGCGAACTGGGTCATGATGGGCATGGTGAGGGCCGCTTTGGCGGAGCCGCTGGGCATGACGAGGTTGAGCAGCGTCTGGAAGAGGTACATGACGCCGAGCGACAGCACTTCGCCCGTCTGCGCGAGGCTGCGGGTGAGGCCGTAGAGGAGGGTGTCGATGACGTGGCCGTCTTTCAAGATGAAGATGATGCCCGAGGCGAGGCCCACGACGAGGGCGGCGGAGAGGATGTCCTTGCAGCCGGCGAGGAAGAGCTTGGCGATGTCGTCGGCCGACTGCCGGTCGAGAATGCCGGCGAGGATGCCCATGGCGAGGAAGAGGGCCGATATCTCGGCGATGTACCAATGCCATACGAGCACGCCGACCACGAGGGCGACGATGGTGAGCAGCAGCAGGACGAGGATGAGCGCCTGACGCGTGGTGAGGGCCGACTGCTCGTTGGATTCCATGCGCGAACGCCAGTAGTCGTCGAGCTTGTGGACGGGGCTGCGTTCGGGTTTCGCCTTCACACGGTGGGCATACCAGAGGACGAAGGCGATGCCGATAAGGGTGAGCACCACCCAGCAGAAGAGGCGGTATTCGAGGCCCGAGAAGAGTGGCAAGCCGGCGATGCCTTGAGCGATGCCGATGGTGAAGGGGTTGAGCATGGCGCCGGCGAAGCCCACATGGGCGGCCACATAGCACATGCAGACCCCGACGATGGAGTCGTAGCCCATGCGGATGGCCAGCGGGATGAAGACCACCACGAAGGCGATGGTCTCCTCGCTCATGCCGAAGATGGCGCCGAAGAGGCTGAAGAGGAGCATCACAAGGGTGATGATGATGTTCTCCACCCCCAGCCGGCGGATGAGTTTGTAGCGGCTCAGCCGTTGCACGCGACGCAGGAAAGCCATCACGCCCACGTCGATGGCGTGGCTGTTGTTGAGTATCCAGAAGGCGCCGCCCACCATGAGGATGAAGACGATGATGTCGGCCTTGTCGACGAAACCGTTGAAGAGGGCGCTGAACACCTGCCAGGTCTGCGGGGCTCGGTCGACATAATGGAACGAGTCGCCCACCACCACCTCACGGCCGTCGACCGTCTGGCGAAGGAATTCGCCGGCAGGCACCACCCACGTCATCACAGCCGCCAGCACGATGAGGGCGAAGACGATGGTGAAGGTATGGGGGATTTTTTTCAATTACAGTTTACTGTTTACGGTTTATTGTTTAATGATCAGGAACTCATTCAAGCATTCAAACAATCAAATATTCAAGCATTGATGGCCAACCGAAACATTTGTCTTAACTACTTAACTACTGTCTACTTAACTTCAATATCTTTATTGTGCGATTGCATTGCGGAGGGCGGCGGCATCGATGCGGCAGTCGTGCTTCAACTGAGCGACAGGCCCGTGGGTGACGAACTCGTCGGGGATGGCCAGGATGCGTATCGTCGGCACCACCTCGGGATGGTGCTCGGCGAAATATTCCACCACAGCCTCGCCGAAGCCGCCATTGCGCACGCCATCCTCGACGGTGACGATACGGCGGTAGCCACGACTGGCAATACTGTCGAGCAGTTCGGTGTCCAGCGGCTTGAGCCAGCGCATGTCGTACATGTCGGCGTCCTGTTCCTCGGCCACACGGAGGGCGTCATTGCCCACGGTGCCGAGGGTAACGATGGCCACATTACCCCTACCCTCGCGCAATTGACGTCCGCGTCCCACATCCAACTCCTTCATCGGCGACTGCCAATCGGCATGTTCGCTACATCCACGCGGATAGCGTATCACCACGGGCCCGTGGCCGGGCAGCTGGGCGGTGTACATCATGCTGCGCAGCTCATGCTCATCCATCGGGGCGCAGATTGTGAGTCCCGGCACAGGGCGCAGGGCTGCGAGGTCGAACACTCCGTGGTGGGTGGGGCCGTCGTCGCCCACGAGACCTGCACGGTCGAAGCAGAAAACCACCGGAAGGTGCTGCAAGGCCACATCGTGGATTATCTGGTCGTAGGCGCGCTGGGCGAAGGAAGAGTAGATGTTGCAGAAAGGAATCATGCCGCCGGCGGCGAGGCCAGCGGCGAAGGTGACGGCATGCTGCTCGGCGATGCCGACATCGAAAGAGCGTTCGGGCATCCGTTCCATCATCAGGTTGAGCGAACAGCCGGTCGGCATAGCAGGCGTGATGCCCACGATGGCGGGGTTCTGCCCGGCCAGCTCGACGATGGTGTGGCCGAAGACATCCTGATAGCGGATGGGCTTGCCTGGCTCCGACGAGACAATCTGCTCGCCGGTGTGGCTGTCGTACTTGCCGGGAGCGTGATACACCACAGGATTTTCCTCGGCCTGCCGCATCCCTTTGCCTTTGGTGGTGACGATATGGAGGAGTTTGGGACCTTCGAGGTCGCGCAGGCGACGCAGCATGTCGACCAGCTGGCCGATGTTGTGTCCGTCGATGGGGCCGAAGTAGCGGATGCCGAGCGACTCGAAGAGGTTGCTGCCGCCGACGGCCATCGTCTTGGCGGTGGAGGTGAGTCGCTGGAAGAAGTCGAGAAAGCGGCTGTGCCGACGGCAGCCTTCGCTGCCGTCGAGCTTGTGCCACACATGCTCTTTCAGCTTGTTGTAACGGCGCGAAGAGGTGATGCGCGTCAGGTATTGGTCGAGTCCGCCGACAGCCTTGTCGATAGAGATGCCATTGTCGTTGAGTACGATGAGGATGTTGGCTTTCGACTGCCCCACGTTATTGAGCGCTTCGAAAGCTTCGCCGCCGGTGAGGGCGCCGTCGCCGATGACAGCGATGTGGTTGCGTTGTATGTTGCCCTGCAGGACGCTGGCGGTGGCCATACCGAGGGCGGCGCTGACGGAAGTGGAGCTGTGGCCGGTGCCGAAAGCGTCGTAGGGGCTCTCGCTGCGCTTGGGGAAGCCGCTGATGCCGCCGTAGGTGCGTATGGTGTTGAAGGCCTCGCGGCGGCCGGTGAGTATCTTGTGGGCATAGGCCTGGTGGCCGACATCCCACACGACGCGGTCGTCGGGGGTGTTGAAGACGTAGTGCAGCGCCACCGTGAGTTCGACCACCCCGAGACTCGAGGCCAGGTGGCCGGGGTGTGTGGAAAGGGTGTCGATGATGTATTCACGCAACTCGTCGGCGACGTCCTGCAGTTTGTCCACAGGCAGCTGCCGCAAGTCAGCAGGGGTTTCTATCTCGTTCAGTCTCATTTGTATTCGTAGCTAGGGGCCGCTTTGGGCAACGGTGCAAAAGATTTGTTCAGCTTCTTGTCCTGCAGGCGTCCCTGGGTGCCGTAGCGGAGTTCCCATTTGCCGTCGACCCACGCATAACCCAGTTCCAACCCGGAGGGCACATAGTATTGGAAGAGGCCCTCCATACCTTCAATCTGGGGGGTCACTTCGTCGAAGATAATCACTTTCTCCTTGTGTTCCTTGCGATGCTCGACGGTGCGGTAGCGGCCTTTCTCTTTCACGCGTTCGCGTGTCACCACCTCGACGGTCTGCTCGTCGTAAGCCATCTGCACCGCAGCGTCGCCGCGATATTCGAGCACCACGCGACGCAGGTTGCGCTCGCGGCGGAACACGGGGGCTCCGAATTGAGGCACTCCGGCCCGCATAAGGACGGGTTCGATGATGCGGCGGTCGGTCAGGTTGTCGACCCCGTTCCAGCCGAGGAGCGTATAGTAGGTGCGGTCGCCCGCAGTGGTTTGGATGATATCCTGATAGATGGCGCCCAGCCAGTTGTCGGCCGAGAGGAGGCTCTCCTCGCGGTTCATGATGTCCTCGCTCTTGTCGTGCAGCACCTCGTGTTCGTAGGCGCCGGTACGCTCGTTGAAGAACTGAACGGCACCGAAACACTCGAACTCGCCGTTGTCGCGCACCACCGCCCAGGTGAAGAGGCGCAGGCGTCCGTCGGGCGAGGTGAGCACCGAAGCCGACAGGGGAAGCGTCCAACGCCAGCGTTCCGACCCCGGCTCGTCGAGGGCGTCACGCAACGCATCGACGGCCTCTTCCGAGGCCAGGTAGCGCTCGTTGTCGGTCGGCGCCGAAGCCACACGACCCAGCAGTTCGGTGAGGCGTTGCTGATGGGCCGCCATGCGTGCCTTGTCCTGTCCCGCAGCCGCGCCGGACAGACACAGCAGCATTAAGGCCGCCAACAGATATTTTACATAATTCATAACACATTTAACGCGACCCATCCCTTTTTATTGCCATCCACACACAAAATAGTTTTCAACATATCACCGCCGAGGTCGGTGCAGGGTTGGCCCGATGTTGCTACGAGGTGGGGCCGACTGACATTGGAGAGACGTCGCACCCGGGACGGTCGGCGGAGCGGGAGGAGGCGAGTTCACAGATTGTTGATAAATAAGATTTGGCAGAGTCGTGGAAAAAGTGTACTTTTGTCATTCAATAAAAGCTCCCGGAACAGGAGCAAGAGATTGATTATTAATAATAAATATAATTATAACGATGGAAATTACAGGTAAACTTATTCAGATTCTGCCCGACGTGCAGGGTGAGTCGCAGCGTGGTCCGTGGATTCGCGGAGGTTTTGTCATCGAGACGGGTGACGACTATCCCCGCAAGGTGGCCTTCACCGCCTTTGGCGAACAGCGGGTGGCGATGGTGAAAAACATCCCGATGGGCCAGCTGGTGCAGGTGACCTTCACCCCCGAGAGCCGCGAGTTCAACGAGAAGTGGTATACCGACCTGCGCTGCTCCAACATCCAGCCCTTCGTACCGGGCCAGATGCCTCCCGCCACCACAGGTTACACCTGGGCCGGCAACCAGCCTCCCGCACAGGGTGTCGCCCCGCAGCAGCCTGCCGCTCCCGCCGCTCCTGCCGCCCAACCCGCCGCTTTTGCTTCGGCTCCCGCCATGCCCGCCTCGGGCGACGACGACCTGCCGTTCTAAAGTTCAAGGTTTATGGACAAGGCTGACGTCAGGAAGCGGATGCGCGAGCTGAAACGTGCTGTGCCGCCCGAAGAGAAGCTGCGCCGGAGCGAGGCGATACTACGCCAACTGGAACAGCTACCCGAGTGGGACGCCGCCCGCGTGGTGTTGCTCTACTGGTCGATGGCCGACGAGGTACAGACGCACGACTTTGTGAACAGATGGTACAAGGACAAGGTGTTGCTCCTACCCTGCGTCGACGGCGACGACCTGGTGCTGCGGCAATACACGGGGCCCGAGTGCCTGGTGGCCGGAGAGCAATTCGGCATCGGGGAGCCCACGGGACCCATCTGGACAGACCTCGACGCCATACAGATTATCATCGTACCCGGAGTAGCCTTCGACCGCAGCGGCAACCGTATGGGCCGCGGACGCGGCTTCTACGACCGCATGCTCAAGAGCACAGTGGGCGCCCTCAAGATAGGTATCGCCTACGATTTCCAGATGCTCGACGAGATACCCGTGGAGCCGCATGACGTGAAGATGGACCGAATAATCACAGAACACTAACCAATAAACACCGGACATTGCCATGCCCATGTTTTACACCCCCAAGCCGCGCCAATTCAAATACAAGCCGCGTTTCTACGACCCCGAGAAGGAGAAGTGGGAGGCGCTGAAGCAGAAGTATGCCGACGAGCGGGAGAAAGAGGAACTGGAGAAGGGAATCGCGGAAAGCGGAGAAGGGAATGCCGACCTCGAGTATTTCCAGCGCCGCGTGCGTGAACTGGACCGTTCGGAGAGCCACAAACTGACTTGGAAAGACGCCTTCCGCAAACGCGAGATGCCGAAGTTCAACTACCAACCACGCTTCGCACAGACAGAAGAGGAAGGTACCGGCGAACATCTGGCAAGCTTCAAAAAAAGGGGTGCCAATATCAAACGCCGCTTCGACGTGAGCGACACCAACTACATGAAACCCATCCCTGCAGGCCGCATCATGCTTTACGCGCTGCTGGTCTGCCTGTTACTTTACTGGATTCTATTTTAAACAATGACAATCGAAGTACTTAAATCGAAGATACACCGTGTGACGGTGACCGAAGCCGACCTGGATTACATAGGCAGCATCACCATTGACGAAGCACTGATGGAAGCCGCCGGCATCATCGAGAACGAGAAGGTGGAGATATACGACATCACCAACGGCGAGCGGTTCGCCACCTACGCCATCCGCGGCGAACGCGGGACGGGCGTGATAGGCATCAACGGTGCCGCCGCCCACAAGGCCATGGTGGGGAACCTGCTCATCATCGCCTCCTATGCACAGATGACGCCCGACGAGGCCGCCACATGGCATCCCACCGTCATTTTCCCAAAAAACAACCAGCTGTGAGCGACGCCACAAAAAAGAAGAACAGCCGCTGGGGCGACGTGCTGAGGCTCGTCGTGTTCCTCGGCGTCGGCGTCTTCTTCATCTACTGGTTCCTGCTGAAGCTGGACGCTGAGCAGAAAGCCGCCATCTGGCAGTCGTTCCGTGAGGCCGACTACTGGTGGGTGGCGGTGGCCATGCTGTGTGCGCTGCTGAGCCACTTCGTGCGTGCCCTGCGGTGGCAGCTGCTGTTCCATCCCATAGGGTTGCGTCCGTCGCTGACGCACACCTTCGGCTCGGTGGTGGTGGCCTATCTGGGCAATCTCGCCTTTCCGCGTGCCGGAGAGGTGATGCGATGCGCCACATTGCGCACCAGCGAAGGCATACCCGTCGAGAAGTCGTTGGGCACCGTAGTGACCGAGCGCCTCATCGACATGCTGGCCTTCGCGCTGGTGGTGGTGGTGGGTCTGCTGGCGATGTTCGGCAAAGCCAAAGACTGGCTGTACGACACCTTGTCGGAACGCTTCACGTCGCTGCCCAACATGTTCATGATCGGCGGCACGCTAGTGGCGCTGGCCATAGCAGCATTCCTTTTCTACAAACTCTTCTGGAAGCGGCTGCTACATATCCAATTCTTCAAAAAAGTGGACGACTTGGTGCGAGGCATGATTGACGGGGTGAAAAGCATCTTCCACCTCGGCGGCCGTCGCACAGCGCTATTCATCGTATACAGCGTAGTCATCTATCTGCTTTATATCCTTGGTGGCCTCATCATCTTCCAGGCCTTCGACGAGACGAAATGGCTGGGCTTTACCGCCGCCTTCGTGGTGTACCTCTTCGGCTCGGTGGGCATGACCTTCTCGCAGGGCGGCATCGGCGTCTATCCCGTGCTGGTGCAGCTGGCCCTCGACATCTACGGCATTCCCATGGAGGTCGGCGCTGCCTGTGGATGGATGCTCTGGAGCTCGCAGCAGGCAGTGGTCATCACCGTGGGCGCCGCCTTCCTCATCTACTTCAGCCTAAAGAAACGCCAACAAACCCGGAAGATGGGAGGAGAGAATTAAAAATTAAAAATTAAAAATTAAACGTTAAAAATTAAACGTAAGAGTTAAAGGAATAAAGGAGAGATAGGAGAACAAGAAATAAGGAATCAGAAATCCTTTAACCACCAAATCGTAAACTGTAAACACATAGAATAAATGGAACACACACGTTGCCTTATCATTGGTTCTGGTCCTGCCGGCTACACGGCTGGCATCTACACATCACGTGCCGATATCAAACCCGTCCTTTACGAGGGTGAGCAGCCCGGCGGTCAGTTGACCATCACCACCGAGATTGAGAATTTCCCCGGCTACCCCGAGGGGGTTGCCGGCACCGCCATGATGGAAGACCTCAAACGTCAAGCCCAGCGCTTTGGCTGTGATGTACGCACAGGCTACATCCGCGAGATCGACCTCAGCCAGCGTCCTTTCCATTGCAAAGACGACCACGGCAACGAGTTGGAAGCCGAGACGGTCATCATCGCCACCGGCGCCAGCGCCCGCTGGCTGGGATTGGACAGCGAACGTCAGTTCTATGGTGCCGGCGTGTCGGCCTGCGCCACATGCGACGGCTATTTCTACCGCAACCAAGAGGTGGCTGTAGTGGGTGGCGGAGACACCGCCTGTGAAGAAGCCAACTACCTGGCTGGCCTCTGCAGCAAAGTATATCTCATACACCGTCGCGACGAGCTGCGCGCCTCCAAAGCCATGCAGCACCGCGTGCTCACCAACCCCAAGATTGAGATGTGCTGGAACAGCCGTCCCGCACAGATACTGGGCACCGACCTCGACGGCGTCACAGGCATCGAGCTGGAAGACACCAAGACCGGTGCCAAACGTACCCTCGACGTCACCGGCGTCTTCATCGCCATCGGCCATAAGCCGAACACCGACTTCCTCAGCGGGCAGGTGGAGCTTGACGAGCAGGGCTATATCAAGGTGAAGCACCCGTCGGCCGCCACCAACGTGCCGGGCGTCTTCGCCGCAGGCGACGTGTGTGATCCCAACTATCGTCAGGCCATCGTGGCTGCAGGCAAAGGGGCTTCGGCAGCCATGGATGTGGAACGTTTCCTGCAGGAAAACTGAGATGACCAACAAAGGAAATAAGGCGTCAGGAAGCAAGGAAAGAAGACATTTCCTTTCCCTGCTTTTACTGCTGCTCTTCATTTCCCACGCCTCGCTTTCCCAAGCCCAGGTGCGCACCAGACCGACGTCGGGTGGCGAAATGCCCGTGCTCACAGGGGCGGGTACACCACAATCCGGCGCTCTTCAAAACCCCATGGGACACAGCAACACTTTCCCTGGCGACAGCACACAGACGCAAAACGACACCTCGGCCACCAAAGGATTGGTATACAACAAAGAAGTGCCCGATTCGGTATTGCGACAGAAGGTATTCCTCTTCCATCACCGCACCGCCCGCATCTGGATTGACGAGGTGTGGAACCCCACCCTCGACCCCACCGGAGCTCAGTTCAACGACCCATTGGATGCCCTCAACGGGAACTACTACCTCGGAAAAGGCTCACTCGGACATCCCCACATCGGCCTCTTCCCCACCCCGGCCGACGGACTTCGGAGACGCTTGCAACCCGACCTCTATGCCGGCTACGCCTACACCATGGGCAACATCGATTTCTACCAGACCCTCACCCCTTTCAGCGTCCTCAGCTACGGCGGCTCGCTGGCCAAAGACCACAGCCTCCTCATCAGCCACACGCAGAATATCATGCCCGGCTGGAACGCAGCCTTCAACTACCGCCTCTTCAATCCCGAAGGGGTGTACACTTCGTCGGGCGCGCTGAACAACTACCTCTCGGCCACAACAAACTACTTCTCCTACGACTCGCGTCTGCAAGCCTCGGCGGCCCTCATCTGGCAGGCATTCAATATCGACGAGAACGGCGGCCTGCAAAACGACGACATCTTCATCCACCAGCTGCAGAGCAACCGCGCCGGAATTCCCGTAGTGATGAGCAACCGCGGCACCCTTCAGCGCAACCTGGCCGCCATGGGAAGCGTCAGCTACAACTTCGAACGGCAGAGCGACGCCTACCGTCATCGCGACAGTCTCCTTCTGGTACAGGTCAACGACAGCACCACGCGGCTCGACACCATTGACCTCGTCGACACCATCCCGCAGGGACACCCCCATGTGCTCAACCCCGGCGTCGTGGGGTTGGAACTCAACTACGATCGGCAGAAGCGCGTCTTCACCGACAGCACCCTCTGGTGCGAACAGACGGCCACCCTCTTCTGGACCAACGACGCCTATGCCGCCCACCGCTGGCACAACCCGCTGAAAGTGACCGTCGGCCTCCAGCCACGCTACCTGCGTGCCGTCATCCTGGGCGACACCCTGCGCAGCTACTCCTGGCTTAACCCCTTCGTCCACGCCGAGGTGGCCCTATGGAAGGCGACCCTAGGTCTCGAAGGCGAGCAGAACGAAAACCCTTGGTTGAACAATGGACGTGACCGCCGTTTGGAAGCATCGCTCACCATGCCCTTCGACTCGGCTGGACATACCCTCCTCTCTGTCGCCGCTGTGCTGCAGGACAAGGCACCCGACCTGCTCCTTGTATACGACCATCGGAATCAACATGCCGACCAGCTACCCGACAACATCGTCACCCAGCGCTACTCGCTGCACTTCACACACCGTGAGACAATCAACTTCAACGCCAGCGCCAGCCACCTGAGCCACAACACTTGGTACGACACCGCCCTGACGCTTCACGAAGGAGCCAGCGACCTCTGGCTGCTGCAGGCCTCGCTGCTGCTGCGGCTCACGGTGGGACCGATACACCTCGACATGCAGCAACTGCTACAGCACTCGACCGATACCGAGCAGTTGCCCGTACCGCTGTGGGCCACCAAGAACTCGCTCTACGCCGACTTCCCGCTCTTCCACGGCACCTTGAGAGCACAGACGGGTATCGACTTACGCTATCACACAGCCTACCACGCCCCTTGCTACGACCCATCCACAGGTCTCTTCCTACAACAAGATGCCATCACCGTGGGCAACTACCTCTGGGGCGATATATTCATCAACCTGCAGGTGAAGCGTGCCAGCATCTATCTCAAGGCCGGCCACATCAACGCCCTCTGGGAGAACCCGGCCACCTACTTCCTCCTGCCCCACTACCCGGGACAGAAGTTTGGCCTACAATGGGGACTCACCTGGTGCTTCTTTGACTAGCGCACCAAATCATAAATAAAGTTAAAAAGAGGGAGCCTGTAATTTTATGTCCAAAAATCGGGTTATTATATATGTGTAGAAGTACGCAACAAATACTCGCCCCGCCTAATTACCACACATAACAAACAGGCTACAAACAGAATAGAAAATAATTGCCAGCAATTAGAAAAAAATAAGTAACTTTGCACTCGAATTAATAATGGCAAAAACATTAACAATAACACATAAACAGATGAAAAAAGCAATTCTCCTAATCGCCGCAACGCTGGTGCTATGCAACACCATGAAGGCTCAGGACCTGGCTTTGGCCTCCACCCCCGTTTCCCCAATGCAGCTCAGCCTTACTGAAAACATTCAGTCCGACCTGAACAGCATCTACACGCTCCCCATGCCTGAATCCGACCTTCTAGTCAACAATCAATTCAACACGCAGCAATACGCATCGCGCCAAGGCTGGGGCATCTTCTGCATCGTCTCCGGCGGCATTACCATGCTCAGCGGCGCCTCGGTATGGCTGTTTGGCGGCATGTTCAACAAAACCGCTGAGCAAGCCGGCCAGATGTCGGGCTTCGAGGACGACCCCGATTTCCAGCAGGGACAAGATATGGCTCAGACTGTCGGCAATACTGTCAAGACCATAGGCATCATCGGTACCGTCACCGGTGCCGCCCTGGTGGGTACCGGCATTTGGCTCGTGTCGTCCGATGGCGGTTCGTCGCACGGTCGTCGTGGTCATGGCCGCCGTGGCGGTCATCGCAGAAGCCACCGCAGACATGCCGACCTCTTCCAGCAGCCCACCATGGAACCCGACTGGGGTCTCTGTCTCAACGCCACCCCCACCTCTGCCGGACTCTCGTTTGTCTTCTAAAAGAGTTATACGGTTAAATGAATTAGGCTGGCACAGTTCTGCGCCAGCCTATTTTCTTGTAGAAGTATTAAAAGGGGCTGATGCTATACAACGCACCAGCCCCTCTTTCTGTTACAGTAAACTATAAACCGTAAACTGTAAACCTTACCGCTACTCCTTGCTGCTGATGAAGGGGTACTTGTAGTCGCGGGCGGGGTCGAAGGTTTCCTTGATGGCCTGCGGGCTCACCCAACGCAGCAGGTTGAGGTAGGAGCCGGCCTTGTCGTTGGTGCCGCTGGCGCGGGCACCGCCGAAGGGCTGCTGGCCGACGACAGCTCCCGTGGGCTTGTCGTTGAAGTAGATGTTGCCGGCGGCATTCTTCAGCAGGTCGTAGCCGGCGCG
>CAMJJD010000051.1 GCA_946406015.1 uncultured Bacteroidales bacterium
GATAGAGGAGGCGGCGCTGGAGGTGAACCACTGGTGCCACGAGCATGTGGCCTACAGAGCCAGCGACAGCCGCACCTCTTCGCCCTTGGCCACGATGCGCACCTCGCTGGGCCGCTGCGGTGAGGAGAGTACCTTCACCGTCACAGCCCTGCGCACTGTGGGCATCCCTGCCCGCCAGTGCTACACACCACGCTGGGCACACTGCGACGACAACCACGCATGGGTGGAAGTCTATGTGGATGGAGAGTGGAAGTTCCTTGGCGCCTGTGAGCCCGACCCGCGGCTCAATATGGGCTGGTTCTCCGTACCTTCGACCCGCTGCATGATGGTGCACACCAAAGCCTTTGGCAAATACAAGGGTGACGAGGAGGTGGTGCGCCGCACGAACCTCTTCTCCGAGCTCAATTTGCTGTCGCACTATGCTCCCACACGCACGGTTACCGTCACCGTGTTGGACGACGAGACCGACCAACCGCTGGTGGGTGCGCAGGTGATGTTCAAGCTCTACAACTATGCCGAATACTACACCCTCGCCACCGTGACCACAGACGAGGAGGGTCAGGCGTCGCTGACGACGGGCTTGGGCACCTTGCTCATCTGGGCTACCGATGGCCAGCAGCGGTGGAACTACGCCAAGCTCGATGTCCGCAAGAAAACCGAGCTGACCATCAAACCGCATAATCAATTCGGTCGCAGTATATCAAGCATGATGGCCGACTTCGATATAGTGCCTCCCGAGGCTGGCGAACCCAAGGTGACGGCCACCGAGGAGGAAATTGCCGCCAACGCCAAGCGCCTGGCCTATGAGGACTCGCTGCGCAACGCCTACACCGCCACCTTCCCTTCGTATGAGAAAGTCCTGGACATGCTTGACTATCCGGTAAGTGTGCATCCCGACGTGGCGCCTGACAAAGCTTGGGAGCTCGTGCGCAAGAGCGAGGGCAACTGGCGCGAGATTGTTACGTTCCTTGACACCTGCCAGTCGAAAAGGCGTGACTACTATGAATATATGCGCACCTATAGCGACAAGGACCTGCGCGATATCACCGCAGCCACGCTTGAGGCGCATTGGACCGAGCCGTGGCTGTATAAAAGCTACTCTCAGGACGTCTATGAGAAAGGCATCATGCCAGCACGTATCAGCAACGAGATGGTACGGCCCTATCGCAAGGAGCTGGCCTGCTTCAAAGGTATGACGGCCGAAGAGATACGCCAGTGGGTGGCCGACAGCATCGTGGTCGACGACAGCAGCAACTACTTTGGTTGTCCCATCTCGCCAGTGGGTGTCTATAAGATTCGCCGTGCCGACAGCCACAGCCGTGATATCTTCTTCGTGGCTGCCTGCCGCGCCGCCGGGGTGCCAGCCTATTTGGACAACGCAACGAATATCCTCTACTGCTGGAATGGCAATGGCTGGGCCTCTAAAGACTTTAAGGACCTTAAGGACTCTAAGGACCTTAAGGTCGCACGGCTCACCCTCACCTACCACGGCAAAGAGCCTTCCAAGCCGATCTACTGGCCCCACTTCACGCTGGCCAAATTGGAGAACGGCGACCTGCGCACCTTCGACTTCGAGGACGACCCGCGCATGGCCTCTTTCCCCGCTACCATCGAGGTGGAGCCCGGCATCTATTGCCTCAGCACCGGCAACCGTTACCCCGACGGGGAAGTGCGTTCGCGTCTGGAGTTCTTCGAGGTGAAGGCTGGCGAAAAGGTCACCAAGGAAATCATCATACTCCCGCTGAAAGAGAAAGAATCCCAGGTCTCAAAGCTTGATTCCCATCTGGAACTCTTCGACGGCATAGAGTTGTGGGATTATGCCGGCAACACGGGCATGCTCTACGTCAACCTCGGTGACTACAGCGAGCCGTCGAAGCACCTCGTTGTGGAACTTCGGCAGCTGCAGAAAGAGATGAAGCAGTGGGGCGGCATGACCTTCATGGTGGGACCTGCCAGCATCGGCATGCCATCGTGGAATCTTGTCAATACCGACCTCGCCTACCAGAAAGGACTGCTGGAGCAGCGTATCTGCGAAGCATTGAAAATCGGTAAGGAGGAATACCCGTTGGTGGCATTGATAGACAAAGAAGGCCATATCCGTTATCATAGCAATGGATATAAGATAGGTGTTATCGAGCAGGTGCTCAAGGCCACGAAAGAAAGATAATAATGGTATAATTAAATATAACAAGATATGATAGCAAAAGAACTACTCAATCCCCGTAGCATCGTCATCTGCGGTGCTTCGTCTGACATTCATAAACCTGGCGGCAAGTCGCTGAAAAACCTCCTGGAGAGCCCCTTCAAGGGTCAGGTCTACGCCGTGAATCCCAAGGAGACCGAGGTGCAGGGCGTGAAATGCTATGCCAAGGTCGACGACCTGCCGCAGGTGGACTGCGCCATCCTCTGCATCGCTGCCAAGTTCTGTGCCCAGACGGTCGATGTGCTGGCCAAGGAGAAAGGCTGCAAAGGCTTCATCATCGTCAGTGCCGGTTTCTCTGAGGAGAACGCCGAAGGCGCCGCTATCGAGAAGCATATTGTCGACACCATCAACAGCGTCGGCGGCTCTCTCATCGGCCCCAACTGCACTGGCTTCCTCAATGTGAACTATGCCGGCTGCTTCGACACCCCCATCCCCCCGCTGGATCCCAAGGGTGTGGACTTCATCACCGGCAGCGGCGCCACCGCCGTGTTCATCAAGGAGTATGGCATGAGCAACGGTCTCAAGTTCAACAGCGTGTGGGCTGTTGGTAACAGCGCCCAGCTGGGTATCGAGGACGTGCTGGAGCACCTCGACGAGACCTTCGACCCCGAGAAGTCCTCTCGCGTCATCATGCTCTACATGGAGAAGATTGGCGACCCGCAGCGCCTGCTCAAGCATAGCCGCAGCCTCATCAACAAGGGCTGCCACATCGCTGCCATCAAGAGCGGTGGTTCCGCCGCCGGTAGCCGTGCCGCCTCGAGCCACACCGGCGCACTGGCCACCAACGATGCCGCTGTCGACGCCCTCTTCCGCAAGGCCGGTATCGTGCGTTGCCAGAACCGTCAGGAGTTGACCACCGTCTGCGCCGTCTTCATGCATCCCGAAATCAAAGGCAAGCGCTGCGCCGTCATCACCCATGCCGGCGGTCCTGCTGTGATGCTTACCGACGTGCTGTCGAACGGCGGCATGGAGGTGCCCTCGCTCAAGGAGCATCCCGCCAGCCCCGCCCTGCTTGAGAAACTCTTTGCAGGAAGTTCCGTGGGTAACCCCATCGACTTCCTCGCCACCGGCACCGCCGAACAGCTTGGCTATATCATCGACACCGTCGAGAACGAATACACCGACATCGACTTCTCCGTCGTCATCTTCGGCTCGCCGGGATTGTTCTCCAACAAGGAGGTCTACGACCTGCTCGACGAGAAGATGAAGACCTGCAAGAAACCCATCTTCCCCGTCCTGCCCTCCATTATCAATGTCAAAGACGAAATCAACGACTTCATCGCCAAGGGCCGCATCAACTTTCCCGAGGAGTGCGTGCTTGGCAACGCCATCTGCAAGGTCTACCACACTCCCAAACCCCAGCCCGAAAACGTCGAGCTGCCCAAGATTGATGTGGCTCGCATCCGCAAGACCGTGGAGCGCTGCAAGGATGGTTACATGGAGATTGCCGACTACAACGAACTGCTCGATGCCGCTGGTATCAGCCGCAAGAAGAGCGTCGAGGTCAACAAGAAGGAGGATGCCCTCGCCTTCGCCAAGGAGGTGGGATGCTCGAAGGATGTGCCTCTCGTGATGAAGGTCGTCGGCCCGCTGCACAAGAGCGACGTGGGCGGCGTGACTCTCGGCGTGAAGGACCTCGACACGGTGGCCAAGGAGTTCGACCGCCTCATCGTCATCCCTGAGACCTACGCCGTGGAGATGTACCCGATGCTTGACGGTATCGACGTGTATATCGGCGCCATCCGCGACCCGAAGTTCGGCCATCAGATATTCTTTGGTCTGGGCGGTATCTTCATCGAGGTGCTGAAGGATGTGCAGTCCGCTTTGGCTCCCATCACCGCCGCCGAGGCTAAGGAGATGCTCACCAAGCTGAAGGGTTACAAGATTCTGCAGGGTGTGCGTGGTCAGGAGGGTGTGAACCTCGACCTCTATGCCGACCAGGTAGCCCGTGTCAGCGCCCTCGTGCAGGCTGCTCCCGAGATTGCCGAGATGGACCTCAACCCGCTCCTTGGCAATCCGCGCTACGTCACCGCCGTCGACGCCCGCATCCGTCTGGAAAAGTAACCTGACCTTGCTTTAATCGGCAGTTTGTCTGAATACAAGAGCGGCCCTCCGTTGGAGAGGCCGCTCTTGTCGTTTTCTCGGGGAATGGTTTTCCTCAGTAGTTGGAAAGGTGCCGAGGGGAGAAGGATCACACCATGCGGGCGGTGGCGGAGCGGAGAATGCGTGCCATCTCGGTGGGCGACTGGTCGAAGTCGCGGATAATCCATTCGCGCAGAATACCGAAGAGCGCAAAGGCGAAAATGGACGATTGATAGGCTCGTATCGGGTCGTCGGCATGCCGGTCAATCAGAACGTTGGTGAACGAAGAGGCCAGTTCGGTCATCAGTCCACGGCGGTATAGCAGGCTGGTGGTATTGCGAATCTCATAGTTGTACTGGAAGAAGGCTTCGGCATTGTCGATGACGAAGTCGTCTTGTATGGCGATGCCATGCCGGTCGCTCCATTTCTCCCACAGGCGTATCATGTGGTAGATGACGGCCTCGTTCTTGGAATGGAAAGCGCGGAACCATGACGCGCGGTGGTAGCCGCTTGCGTCGCAGATCTGCTTCACCTGTATTTTCTCCAGCGGTTGCTGCTCCAGCAGTTTGATTACGGCTTCCGCCATGCAGTCTTTCAAGAACTCAGATGGTTGGGTCACAGTATTCTTAGTCATAATTGGATGAGTTCATTTCCATGTGCAAAGATAAGCATTGTTTTTGAATTGGGGGGCAAAAGATGACCTCGGCAAATGATACTTTTTTCGGAAAAAGTCTAAAAAAACGTTTCCGGACAAGGCTTTTTATACAATAAAACACTTGTGCTTTCGTTATAACAGCCAAACAATGTTTAACTAATAATAAATATTTGTAACATGAAAAAAGTATTCGCTATTTTGGCAGCCACCGTGCTGTTCGCAGGAATGGCCAGCGCTCAGCTTGGTATCAATGTTGGTTATGCACCGCAGACTTTTAAGACCACCTACACCAACGGTAACAACTCCAACACTACGACCACCAGCATGACTGGTTTCTTTGCTGGTGTCAACTACAACACCGCTCTCACCGGTGACCTCAACCTCAGTGTTGGTCTGCAGGGCCGTTTCAACATCAGTAGCGACACCACCGCTGCCGGTGTGGGCGCTCTTGCCGGTGCCAGTGTCGAGAACCACAACACCCAGCTTTTGCTTGATGTGCCCGTGCTGTTCAACTATGGCTTCAACCTCAGCAGTGCAGCCAAGCTGTCTGTCTTTGTTGGACCCACCATCAGCTATGCCCTCAGCGGCAAGACCAAAACCGTCACAACTGTCACTGTCCTTGGCAATACGACCACCAATGAGAATGAAACCAATTGGTATGGTGACAACAGCAACCGCAAGAACCTCGATGTAAGCGCTACTCTCGGCGTCGTTCTGAGCTACAACGAGTTCCGCCTCTTCGGTGGCTACAACATGGGTCTGCTGAACCTCACCTCTGCCGACAACACCACTCTCAAGGCCAGCAACGTTTTCTTCGGTGTGGGTATGACCCTCTAATCATTCATCTGGATGTTAAAACAAAAGGCGACCTGCGGGTCGCCTTTTTTATTTACTGAAATACTGTGGCGACTTCAGTGTAACCCTCTTTCTTGCGTCCATATTGCTGTCAGTCCCGAATTGGCCCCAGTGAAGCCCCTTTAATTGCCGTTCCTTTCCTATGATGATTATTTTTTGAATATCAAAAAAAAGTGTATATTTGCAATTGATAATAAATAATATGCCAGTATGAAAAGAATATTGTTGACTATTAGTGCATTGTCTTATGTAACGCTCTCTTCTTACGGACAGGTAATCACAGTGTAAAGGCGGATGCGTCTCCTATTTTAAATAGTGGAAATAGATGATCCTTTAGATAGAAATGTAGGAACGCGATTTTTAATATGGGATAATAAGGAAACAGAAGTAGGCGCTATATTTAGTAATTGCATTATTGAAGAAACAAGAACCTTAAATGAATAGGATATGAAAAAGATTGTTTGTTTATTTGCTTTGGTATTGTCTGTTGTCTCTGTATCAGCACAATTCAAGGATTTGGTGACATTACAGGACACTGATGTCTATATGTTTAATCCGGTCCCGGATTCTCTTGAAGCAAGTGAAGCATTCGGCCATCTTGCGTCTACACTGCCTTTAGGCTCCCTTGTGTCAATGTATGTGCCACACGGTCAAACGATTGTATATGGCATTGCGTTGACACTCTCTGGTTGGGAAGGCAGAGACAGTATTTATCAAAATCCAAATTATCATGCAGTGCTGATGCAGCGTTCCCAATATGTGTCGGATAGTGTAGAATTCTCAATAACCCATAGAACTTTACGTTATCTTGATAGTCTTGCGATGGATACAACACTGTGTTCAATTATTTTTACAAAGTTCCGTTACGAATTCAGTCGCCCCAAATTCTCATACGGAATTGTCCCCTGTTATGAGTTATATTTTGAAGAACCACGTGTGATGACAGATACGTTCTATGTGGGAAGAAAGTATATGGCAATACCTCTCATTTCTCCAAGGGAGTATGGGGGGATTAAAAGATTTCCAAACATGTTTCCTTGTTTTTGGTATAGTCCATTGGGGGATTTGGTATTTAATGATTATATTGGTCAAGTCTACTGGGGTTTTGCATTCCCGATTATCGGTTTCCATTGCAAGCCTCTGGACGAGGAAAGTCATTCGCTGCTGCTGACAGACATCAACGACAACGGTGCCACTGTCCATTGGTACAGTGTGGAGGACGGAGCTACCTATAATGTGCGGCTGACTTCGGCCGACGGAAGCATCGACTCGACAGTGGTCACCTCCGACAGCAGCTACGCCTTCTACGGCTTGCCGACAAACCATCGCTATCAGGTGCGGGTGCGCAAGCAATGCTACTATGCCACCTCGAGCTACGACACGACCGTCTATAGCCCTTGGACGATGGCCAATACCAATTTCACTTTGGGTGTCGACACCACCGGCACGGGCGGTAACGGTGGCGGCATCGACACCACCGGCACAGGAGGTAACGGTGGCGGCACCGACACCACCGGCACAGGAGGCAACGGTGGCGGCGACACCACGCACACGGCTATTGTCATGGTTGACGGAGCGAACTTCTCGGTCAGCCCCAACCCGGTGCATGGGACACTGGTGGTGTCGTTCATGCAGACGCTGTCCGAGGACGGGGTGCTCACGCTCTATGACCTCGGCGGCCGCGAAGTGCGCCGCACGACGGTAACAGCCGGTAGCACGAAGGTGGACTTCGACGCCGAAGGCTGCCCTGCCGGAGCCTACCTACTCAAGTTGATTACTGCCCGGGGCATCACCACGCGGCGCCTTCTGGTGGAGTGACTCCCCCCCCCCCTTAAAGAAAGGCGGCCTTCACACAGGGCCGCCTTTTCTGTCGTGTTATCGGCTGAAGCGCAGTGCCTCGGCACCGGTACTTGTGTCGTCGCCGTTTACCCACACGCGTTCGATGCGGGTGTGGAAGGTCTGACCTTCGAGAGGGCTCCAGCCACACTTGTACAGAAGGCTCTCCTTGGAAACGGTCTCCTCCACGCCAGGACGTACCAATACTAAATCAGCCTTGTAGCCCTTGCGGATGAAACCACGGTCTTTGATGCCGAAGAGCAGGGCCGGGTTGTGGCACATCTTCGAGATAAAAGTTGAAAGTTGAAAGTTGAAAGTTGAAAGTTTCTCGGTCAGTTCTTCGGAACTTTCCACTTTCCACTTTCCACTTTCCACTCCAAACACTGCCTCGAGCATCATCTGCAACGAGTGCTGGATGGAAGGTATGCCGCTGGGGGCGTCGAAGTAGGGGCGTTGTTTGGCCTCGAGGGGGTGGGGGGCGTGGTCGGTGGCAATGGTGTCGATGAGGCCGTCTTCGAGAGCCGCCCACAGCGCCAGCCGGTCGTCGTTGCTCTTGATGGCTGGGTTGCACTTGATGAAGTTGCCCAGTATGGCATAGTCGCGGTCGTCGAACCACAGGTGGTTGGGTGTCACTTCGGCGGTGATATGTTTCTTCTCTAGGTCGAAATTGCTGAGCAGCGAGAGCTCGGTGGCGGTGCTGATGTGTGCCACGTGAAAGCGGGTGCCGTATCGGCGGGCACGTTCGATGGCGCGGTAGGTGCTGAGGAAGCAGGCCTCGCTGTTGCGTATTTGCGGGTGCAGGGCTGCTGTCTCGGTGGGCTCGCCTTGGTGCTCCAATTTAAAGTTGTGCATGTTGGCCTGTATCACGGCCTCCTCCTCACAGTGTGCCACGATGAGTTTCCGCGCATCGCGGAACAGGTGGTCGAGTTGCTCTGGATTGTTGACCAACATGTTGCCTGTGCTGGAGCCGAGGAAGAGCTTGATGGCGGCATAGCGGGTGGGTTCGATGGCCAGCAGGTCGTCGATATTCTCGTTGGTGGCACCAAGCATGAAACCGTAGTTGACGGCTGAGTCGCGTGCGGCCATTGCCTCTTTTGCCTCGAGGGCTTCAAGGGTGGTGGTCTGTGGCTTGGTGTTCGGCATGTCGATGACCGACGTCACGCCGCCCGCCCGCGCCGCCCGGCTTTCGCTATAGAAGGTGCCCGCCGGATTCTCGCTCTGTCCTCCGTCGCGGAAGTGCACGTGCGTGTCAATCACGCCGGGCAGAAGGATCATGCCCTGCGCATCGACAATGGCTGCCGAGGGCAAGCCCTCGGCCACGGGACGAAGGCGAGGGTCGGACGCCTCGAACACTTCGGCTATGCGGTCGCCTTCGACGAGGACAGAACCAACGAAAATGCGGCCCTCGTTGACGATGGTCGCATTGTGAATCAGTGTTTTCAAAACGGTATTGTCTTAACTACTTAACTACTGTCTACTTAACTACTTGGTCAGAATTTCTTCCCTTCGGCCCAGCGGCGGCCGGCCATCTGGGCTTCGGCCGAGGTGAGGTATTGGTTTTTGACGACAAACTGGCCCGTATGGTCGATACAGCCCCAGCGGCCGTCCATCTTGGCAGGCGCCACGCGGTCGTTCCATACATAGGTGAACAGTTTGGCATCCTCAAAAGTGGGTTTTATGACCCACATGCCTTTGTAGTCGACATAACCCCAGGCCTGAGTGCCCTGGTCCATGACGGGATAGAGCCAGTGACCCAGTTCTTGATGTGTGTCCCACTGGTTTCCAGCCTGCCATGCCTCACTGCTGAGGGTGAATACGTTGCGCGAGAGGTACTCGCCGGTGTCGCTGATGGCCATCCAGAAGCCGTCGAGTTTGGCGGTGGCGAAGAGCCCCGTGTCGTTGGCGAAGTGGCTCACATCCTCGAAGATAGGCTGTATCTGCCACTCGCCGCTCCAGTCGACCCAGCCCCATTTGCCGTTGGCGGGGTTGGTGACGGGCAGACGCCATTCTTCAAGCGAGCGGCCGTGTTCCATCTGCCGGAGGGCATAGGCGGCATCCTCGACATTGAAGAAGATGGCTTGGCTGATGATTTCGCCGTCACGGTCGATGTTGGCCCAGCGGTCGTCCTGTTTCACCTGGGTGTACTGGTAGGTGTTGTCCTCACCGAAGGGACGCACCTCCTGATAGTTGGGCTGTACGGCCCAGCGACCCAGGTAGTCGCAGAAGCCCCAAAGGTCGGTCTTGGGGTTGCGCACTGGCACACGCCATGTGTAGTAGTTGCGTCCGATGGCCCACTGCTTTCCGGCCTCCTCGGCCTGTTCTGCAGTGTGGAAGATGTTTTGTATCACCAGGATGCCACGGCCGTCGATGCAGCCCCAGCGGCCGTCCTTGCGCACAGCGGCGTAGCTCTTCGGGTCTTTCCCCTTATGCACGTTGGCACGCTCGTAGACGGGCTGGTATTTCCAGCGGCCGTAGTAGTCGACATAGCCCCAGCGGCCGTCGCTCTGGTTGCGGGCGGGGTAGACCCACTTGCCGGGTTCGCTCTGTGCTTCCCATTCGCGGCCAGCCTGTTCGGCTATCTCACGCTCGTCGAAGATGTTGCGGCAGATAAGGTTGCCGTCGACATCGATGCAACCCCAATGTCCGTCGAGTTTCACCACAGCCCACTTGCGGGTGGTGCCCTGGAAGTCGCCGGCACGCTGATATTGAGGCATGATGCGCCATGTGCCGTTGTCGTTCTTGTAGCCGAAACTCTTCATGGCACTCTCGTATACAGGTTTCTGGGCCACGGCACCGAGGGTGGTCAACAATATGAGTAAGAAGAATATAGCGAGTCTTTTCATCGTATTATAATGTAATTGTTCAAAATGCAAAGATACAAAACTCTGCCGACATGGCAAAATAATTTTTCATTTCGCCACCTCAAATCATGCAGGCCTCCCTCTTTGGGCCGATGGTGTACCTGTTGTTCTTCGATTCGAAGAGCGGTTGCAGAATGGTGTTGCACGTGGTAGTAGAGTCTACGGTGCAAAACAGGCTGGTGCGGCACACAATAAAAGAGAGGTTGTGCCGTTATAAAAAAAAACGATGCTTATGGAATGGAAGAAACTCTTTGTCTATGTCGATGCCGACGCGATGGATCCCGGCATTGTGCATAGCAGCCGCATGACTACCGAGCTGGAACCGGATCAGTTGAGTGTAGGAGAGAAGGTGCGCTATAAAGACCCGAGTGGCATCCTGGCCTCCCTGACGGTGAAGGCGATGGACGAGAACGGGGTGACCCTGCAGGTGGGCGTGGCTAGCGAGGTGCGCCTGTGGCCTGGCGAGCAGGTGAAGCTAGACAGCGGCGGACGCGACTACACCAACTTCGGCCTCTATGCTAAGCTGGAGCCTTCCTACGACGAGGACACGCTGCTGGGCGAGGACGAGTACCCTGACGACGACGGCCGCTACGACGCCTGGGCATAAACTTTTTTTCTCTACGTGCGAAAAAAGTTGTATCTTTGCACCCTCAAATGTAAAATAAAAACAAATTAAATAGTTGTAACAATGAACAAATTCGATCCCGCAACCGCTATTCAGCGTATCGATGGCCGTGACGCCAACCGTGGTGTGAACCCCGCCATCTGCGACAGCGCTACCTTCACCTTCCCCGAGGCCCATTTGATGACCGAGACCTTCCACGGCGAAACCGAGGGTTACTTCCTCTACAGCCGTCACTGGAACCCCTCCAACCTGGCCCTCTGCCAGCGCCTCGCCGCCATGGAAGGCACTGAGATGGCATGGGTGACCGGCAGCGGTCTGGCCGCTATCACCAGCGCCCTGCTGCATGAGGTGAATGCCGGCGACCACATCGTGGCCAGCATGACCACCTATGGCGGCACCTTCGCCTTCATGGCCAACTACCTGAAGAAGTTCAACGTGAACTGCACGTTCGTCAACATGCAGAACCTCGACGCTGTGCGCAAAGCCCTCGCCGAGCATCCCAACACCAAGGTGGTCTACACTGAGACGATGAACAACCCCCTGCTCCGCATCGCCAACGTGCCGGAGCTGAGCAAGATGGCTCATGCCGCGGGTGCCAAGCTCATCGTCGACAATACCTTCACCCCCATGATCTTCAGCCCCTGCCGCCTGGGCGCCGACGTCACCGTCTACTCGATGACCAAGTATATCAACGGCACCAACGACTGCGTGGCCGGTGCCATCTGCGGCAGTGCCGAGTATATCAACAGCCTGATCGATGTCAACAACGGTACCTGCATGCTCCTCGGCCCGGTGCTCGACCCGATGCGCAGCGCTTCGATCAACAAGAACCTTCACACCCTGCACATCCGCATGAAGAAGCACAGTGAGAACGCCATGTATCTGGCCAAGCGCTTCAAAGAAGTGGGCTTCAAATACAACTACCCCGGTCTGCCCGAGCATCCCGACTACGAGCTGTTCTGCTCGATGATGAATGAGGGCTACGGCTTCGGCGGCATGATCAGCATCGATATGGGCACGGCCGACCGCGCCAGCAAGATCATGGAGCTCATGCAGCAGAAGGGCGTCGGCTACCTGGCCGTCAGCCTGGGCTACT
>CAMJJD010000052.1 GCA_946406015.1 uncultured Bacteroidales bacterium
AACCCGCGACCTGCGGCTTGGGAAGCCGCCGCTCTACCAACTGAGCTATTGTCGCTTGATACACAACCATTGTGGAACGGAAACCGCCACAACATCGCTTTCTTGCCCCCAATTAACGGAGGCTGTTCCCAATTATTGTGCCGCCATTGAAAAAAAATTCAATTGTTGCGCGACAGGATGCTGACCAGCCTGATAAACAGGTTGATGATATCAAGATAGATATCGAGAGCCGAGTCGACGGCGTTGTCCAGCGTCTTGGGGAAGGCCTGCGACTTGGCCACATCGTAGCCGATGTAGCCCGAAAAGAGGATGACAAACAGCCAGTCGAACAGCATGCCGCGGTAACCCAGCAGGAAGGTGGCCACCACCTCGGCCAACAAACCCACAATCAGCGCCACCAGCAGCGTCCGCCCCAGTCCCAGGAAGAACTGCGGTGCCACCATCGCCAGCACCAGCATGGTGAGCGTCACCATGGCCGTGATGGCCATGGCCTTGGTCACCACCCCCACCGGCACCGCCGGCAGTATCATAGCCAGCATCAATCCGATGGGAAGCACCACCAGGTTGTAGCCCACAAAGCTGATGAAGGGGTTGGTGCTGCGCGCGGCAATGAACACTCCCGCAAAGGTGGGCACCAGATAGGCCAGCAGCAGCATCCACCACTTCAGGTGCACTGCCGCCTGCATCATCATGTCGCCCAGGAAATAGACCATCGCGGCGTTGACCAGGAAACCCCAGGCCAGCACTCCACACATCACCACGTTGAAACCACGCGCCGTGATGCTGTCGGCCTCGCCCGACTCCAGGCGCGCCTTCTTGCGGTCACTCAAATAGGTTGTTATCGATGTTTCTGCCATAGTTCTTTTTTTTTCAAGAACCTTAGGGTCCTTAAAGTCCTTAAGGTCGCTAAAATCGCTTATCCAAAATACTCGTACTGTCCGTTCTCACCCTTCACCGTCACCTGCGCCTTCTCGGCGGCCTCGACGTGGCCGATGACCTGCGCGTCGACGTTGAACGAGCGGGCGATGTCGATGATGCCGCGGGCCGTAGCCTCGTCGGTGTAGAGCTCCATGCGGTGACCCATGTTGAACACCTTGTACATCTCCTGCCAGTCGGTCTTGCTCTCCTCGTGGATCATCTTGAAGAGCGGCGGCACCGCAAACAGGTTGTCCTTCACCACATGCAGCTTGTCGATGAAGTGCAGCACCTTGGTCTGCGCTCCACCCGAGCAGTGTATCATGCCGTCAATCTTGGGACGGTACTCATCCAGCACGCGACGTATGATGGGGGCGTAAGTCCTTGTCGGCGAGAGCACCAGATGGCCGGCATCCACACCCGGCACCTCGGTCGGGTCGGTCAGCAGCTTCGAGCCGCAGAAGACCACCTCCTGCGGCAGGTTGTGGTCGTAGCACATCGGGTACTTCTCGGCATAGACATGCGAGAAAACATCGTGACGGGCCGAGGTGAGGCCGTTCGAACCCATGCCACCGTTGTAGGCCGTCTCGTAGCTGGCCTGGCCATAGCTGGCCAGCGCCACTATCACGTTGCCAGCCTTGATACGGGCGTTGTCTATCACATCGGCTCTCCGCATGCGAGCCGTCACCGTGCTGTCCACGATGATGGTGCGCACCAAGTCTCCCACGTCGGCCGTCTCACCGCCCGTGAGGACAATGTCGATACCCATGTCGCGCATCGTCTGGCAGAACTCTTCGGTGCCGTTGATGACCGCCGAAATCACCTCGCCCGGCACCAGCTGCTTGTTGCGGCCGATGGTGGACGAAAGCAGGATATGGTCCAGCGCACCCACGCACAGCAGGTCGTCGGTGTTCATCACGATGGCGTCCACCGCAATGCCTTTCCACACGCTCAGGTCGCCCGTCTCCTTCCAGTACATGTAGGCCAGCGAGCTCTTCGTGCCCGCCCCATCGGCATGCATGATGTTACAGTATTCCTTGTCTCCTCCCAGCAGGTCGGGGATAATCTTGCAGAAAGCCTTCGGGTAGAGTCCCTTGTCGATGTTCTTAATGGCGTTGTGCACATCCTCCTTCGAGGCCGATACACCGCGCTGGTTGTATTTATCCATTGGTCTATATCTTTTTGTATTCGAACCTGTATTTGTAGTTGAAGCGGCCACCGGCGATGCTGTCGTAGTAGCTGTAGGTGTCGTTGTATACCAGCCGTTCTTCGGTCAGCTGGTTGATGGTGTAGTCCTCGGCCCATCCTTCGCGCCACAGCGCCAGGATGTTGCCTCCGGTGAGACTCCACATGTAGTAGGTCGTGTCGCCACGGTCGGTCATCATGCACGTGGCGTCGGCCATAAATGTCAGCCTCTGATGGTCGTAGCCCGGCAGCGTGTCGAGCGTCACATCGCCCGTGGCCACGTTGGCCACCCGTTCGATGGCATACACCAACTGCCACCGCCCGACGAGCATCTCCTCCGGACTCTTCGTGCAGGCCGTCAACGCCAGAAGCGACACCACCATCGCTGTTTTCACCGCTCTCTTCATTTACAAAAGCATATTTCTCAGGGCAATAGCCATCATCTTGCCAACCATTGCCAAGTGCAAAGATACGACTTTTTTTGAAATCCGCCTCCGCAATTTTCTCCGACGTCGTTTCCTCCGGACCCTCACCCGCATCCGTGCCGTCCGCATCGGGCGCCTCCCCTACCCGACCGGCATCCACCAACAGCTGCCCCAGCCACACACTCGGCGAGCACTCGGCCTCCCTGTCCCACACAAAGCCGTACAACTGCACCTCACTCCCAGCCCAGAACGACGGCAGCGTCAGCGACACCACCCCCTCGCGCCGCTGCGCCGGCGTGCTCAGCACCCCCTCGCCCCACTCCGGCGCGTAGGCAAACAGATAGACATAGTCCGTGCTGCAGGGACACGGGGTGCCGTGTCCGCAAGAGATGGCGCCGTCGGCTGCGGACACGGCAGGCCGTGTCCCCACATACGAGGTCGTCAACCGCAGCCCCTCGCGATGCACCGCGCCGAACTCCACTCCCGCCAAAGCCCCTTCGGCCACCAGCACATGGCTGTAGTCCACCCCCTCGGCTCCTACACAACTGCGGTTGAGGCGGATAAACAGATTGCGCGCACTCATGCCCAGCGCCGCCCCCGCACCGCGCAGGCCCACCGCCACCGCCGCCCGCATGCCGCAGGCCAGCCCCGACAGCAGGCCGAACACCCGCCGGCCCGCCTGCTGCCGCTCCGTCCGCGGATTGCGGATGGTCGCCGGCGCACTCCGCAGTATGGCACGCCCGTGACTCACATACCCCACCACCGGCCCCACCCGGCCGATGACGGCTCCCAGAATTCCTTGTGCTATCTTTCCCATAATCGTATCGTTTTTTTGCCACCTAATATAAGGGCAAAAACAGAAAATGGCCAAAATCGACCCCAATTTTCCTCTAATGTCCCCAAATGTCCTCTAATGTCCCACTCCTCCGCACCTCTTTCATCGACGCCATAACCACATAACATCACCGCCTCCGCTCCACCCTCAGTCGGTCCATCATCGGAGTTGTGTCGGAGTTGCATCGGAGGGCGGGTGGCGGAGAGGGATTTCGCTGTATGGATTTTTATTTGTATATTTGCGGGTGGAAACAGAAACAAACGATTCATATAACCACCAAAGAACAAGATAATTATGATATCCTCCGCCATCGTCGAATACATCAACGCCAATGCGCCGATGAGCAACATCCCCGAATTGCTCAACCTGCATCACAGCAACCCGCTGGGGCTGCACCCGATGGTCATCCCCATCCTGCTGCTGGTACTGGGCATAGCCATGCGCGTCCTTATCACAGGCATCTACCGCAAGCAATCAAACAATCAAGCAATCAAGTCATCGACCTACCATTGGCTCTACGCCATGTGGTGGTTCTCCGTGGCGGCAACCTACTACTACTGCTTCTCGGGCGACCTGCCGCTCTTCGAGGATGTCGACCTCGGACGCAAGGAGATATGCATCGGCTGGTTCTGCCAACGGCAGGTGGTCGGCATCGGCTGGTCGATAGTCGGCGTGGTGCTGCTCAGCTATGTAGCCTACAGCATGTTCAACGTGCTGCTGCATGTCATCGCCCACCAGAGCGACCGTATGGGCCTCGGCGAGAAGCAGTGGCGCGAATGGAACTGGATTATCGTCACGATGCTCCTCGGCGCCTCGGCCGCCGGCATCGCCGACGACACAGCCCCCATCACGGGCATCTGGATCATGATAGCCTACCATGTGGCGGTGTTCCTGATGGTGCTGGTCAAGCTGGTGGTCGACACCGTGCGCACCCGCCTCTTCTGGCGGTGCCTCCTCTCCGCCGCCTGCTTCCTGGTGGTATTCGAGGCCATCACCATGCTGGCCATCGAATGCATCGAGGGCTACATCTACCTCTTCCTCCCCATCGTCGCCCTCTTCGTATCCGCCGACGCCCGCTACAAGAAGAAATCAAACACCCCCGTCGACACAAAGTAGCAATCCGTTGCCACAAAGAATATGCATACCGAACACCTGACCATCAACCACATGCGCCGGAGCGAAGTCGCAGAGTGCGCCGAGCTCTCGGTGCAGGCATTCGCCGACTATGAGTATTTCACCCATTTCTTCCCCGACGAGCGGGAGCGGCTGGCCTTCATGCGCGCCATGATTCACAGCGAGTACCGCACCACCCGTCGCCGCGCGCGGTTCCTGGCCGCACGCCATGAGGGCATGCTGGCCGCTGTGGCCGACCTCTTCCCTCCCGAATGGAAGAAGCCCGGCGACCTGCAGTATATGCTCCACGGATGGGGCAAGGTGCTGCGCCTGCCCAAGCAGGACGTCATCAAGGAGTGGCTCGCGATGGATACCGATGCGGGCCATTACTGCCACAAGCTGCTCGGCGGCACCACATGGTATCTGAGTTCACTCACCGTCAGCCCCGATTGTCAGGGGAAAGGCTTCGGACGCGAGATGCTGATGGATTGCGTCATCCCGTATGTCCGCACCAACGGCGGCACACGCCTCTGCTTCTTCACCAACAGCGAGAGCAACCTGGCGTTCTACCAGCATCTGGGCTTCGAGGTGGCCGACTACCAGGAGCTTGACTGCCGCGGCCACAAGATGGGCAGCTGGAGTTTTGTAAAAGAATTGTAATACTTAATATGAAAGAGACTGCAATGCAAGTGGAGACCACGGAGCTCTTCCGCACCTCGCAGAGTTGGGATGGAGTGGAGCTGCCCGACTATCTTCGGGGGCGCCCCGAACTGGTGGCCCTGAAGTATGTGTTTCCCGCTGGCTGCAAGCTGGGGTGGCACCACCACGAGGTGATGAACTTCGGTGTGCTGACGCAGGGCGAGCTGACCATCGTCGCCCAGGACGGCACCGAGAAGGTGGTCCACGAAGGTGAGACGGTGGTCGAGATGGTCGGCACCGTCCATCATGGCGAGAACCGCGGCCCACGCCCCGCCATCCTCTACATGTTCTACCTCTCCCAACCCGGCCTCCCCCTCGCCGTCCAGCACCCGGACGAGGCCCCCGCCCGGTAGCCGGCCCGCACCCATTCGGACAGGTGAGAGAAAAATCTTTTGGCCAGTCCGAATAATCTTCTTACCTTTGCAGTCGTAAACGAGATTCAAAGAGGGATCACAAAACCGCCTAAACAGCACTAAACCACTACCTTTACTTCCATCAGGGCATCGCCCCCCGGCGACGACCGGCGAACCGACAGGCACTGACGACAAGCATATAGGTATGACCTGCTTTGCACACAGCACGCTGACTTCTACCCCCCCACAAGACATTAGGGCTGGGAGGACATACTTTTTCATGCGGGACCCACACGGCCTCGGACGATGCCCACGGCATCCGTCCGGGGCTTTTTGTTTGCAAACCCATTTTAATTCAATTCAATTATTAATTCCTATAACTTTATCATTATGAAGAAAGTATTTTCAATCCTGATGGTCGCCTTCGCGTTGACGGCGATGGTGGCCTGCGGCGACAAAACCGAAGGCACCGGCAACGGTGGCGGCAACAACAATGGCGGCGGCACCCCCGACCCCGGCACCGAGCAGACCGACGCTCTTGCCGAGACAGAGTGGAGCTACTTCGAAGGCGACGAGCTGATGCTCGACCCCTACAGATACGTGGATGTGATATTCGGAAAGCACCACAGCATTGTCTATGGCGACAACAACCACCTGAGCGAGCCGGCTGTGCGCGTTTCCGCCTACGGCACCTACACCTACGACGAGGCCACTGGCACGGGTACCGCCACCCTGAAAGACCAGGACGACGACCACACGTTGGGGACAGCCACCTTCACCGTCAATGGCGAGGAAATGGAATTCTCCTTCAACGGCGAGACTTTCAGTATGAGAAAAGTGGAATATTGATAACTTAAACACCTAACGTTATGAAGAAGATATTTTCAATCCTGATGGTCGCCCTCGCGCTGACGGCGATGGTGGCCTGCGGCGATGAACCGACATCACCCACAACGCCCGGCGGCGAGACCCCCGGTGGCGAGAATCCGGGCGGCGGCACCACCGCAGAGACGGACACCACCCTGATGAACTACACCCTGATGCGCTCGCTGGTCGACATCGACTGGGACGAGGCCTGCAGCCGCGTCATGGCGATGGGGTTCACCAGATACGAAGATGACGAAGAAGACAATGTACGCGCCTTCATAAAGGGGTCGCCAATGGGCGACTACTACGCCTGCTACCTGCGCTGCGACGATCCCGACGGGAGCAACCTCGTGGGCAGCGTGGTGATGCATGAGCACCACATGGGTTCCTCCAACCAGGCCGTATGCGTGGAGAACCTTATATACCTCGTCAACGACGAGCGGCGCGTGCTCTCCGACATGTCTATCAATTCAGAGGATTGCGGCGGCATCATCACGTGGAATGACATCACTACGACCGGACAAACCAGCGGCGACCAAAGCTACTATCACGGCTACGCGGCCTTCGATGACTTCGCCACCGCGCTGCGCGCACTGGAGGTACACGCCAGCGTCACCCCCAACTGGGCCGACAACTACACCTACAACGGCTCGATGTACGTGGCCACCGGCTCCGCCGTCTGCACCAGCAACGCCTACGTCTCTATTGTGGAGAACATCATCACCTTGGAGAATGAAAACAACCTCGACTAACACGCCCTTTAAAAGTATATAAATCATGAAGAAAGTATTGTTTGCGGCATCGCTACTGCTGCTCGGAATGGCGGCCGGCGCGCAGGAGACCAACTACTCCAAGAGCGATTTCGTCCCCGGCGACGAGATTATCTTCGACGACCCCGTGGAGAAGGAGAAGCCGGGCGAGTTCCCCTCGCACTGGGACATCCTCAGCGGCGAGGAATGCGAAATCGTCAACCACAAAGGGACGCAGGCCATCAAGCTCTCTGGATGGTACACCGAGATAGTCCCGCTGATGAAACAAGCCGATTACCTGCCCGAGGAATTCACCATAGAGTTCGACGTATGGTCCAACGCCACCTTGGGCGGCAGCAACAACGACTGGGTTCGACTGTCGCTATACTCGGAAGAATATTCCGATGGTGTCGTCAATGTAGACTTGAACCCCGCTTTCAACAATGCCCCCGAGGAGGGTGACCACGCCAGTCTCGTTTACAACTTCGTGTCTCCCTCAGGCGACAACCGCGAGGGCAGTGCCAAAGGAGAACTCCTCGACCCGCTCATCAAAGCCGACTCTTGGCTCCACGTATCCGTATCGTTCAACAAGCGTGCCTTCAAATACTATGTCAACGGCACCCGCATGGTAAACCTCCCCAACGTGATGCGACCCACCCGTATGAAGCTGGTATCCATCTCTAACTGCGACGAGAAAGACCGCTTCTTCATCAAAAACGTGCGCATCGCCCAGGGCGCCGTGCCGCTCTACGACCGCCTGACCTCCGACGGCAAGATTGTGACCTATGCCATCACCTTCGAGACCGGCAAGGCCGACCTCAAGCCGGAATCCGAGGTCGAAATCAACCGCGTGGCCAAGCTGATGAAGGAACACGCCGACCTGCAGTTCGAAGTGCAGGGCCACTGCGACAACACGGGCTCCGACGCCGTCAACGACCCGCTGAGCCAGCGGCGTGCCGACGCCATCGTGGCGGCTCTCGTGAAACAGGGCATCGACGCCTCGCGCCTCACCGCCGTGGGCAAAGGCTCCCACTCCCCCATCGCCCCCAACACCACCGACGAAGGCCGCGCCAAGAACCGCCGCGTCGAATTCGTCAAGAAGTAACCGCCCCACGGCGAGAACCGGGGTGCGAAGCCCGCCATCCTCTACATGTTCTACCTCTCGCAGAAGGACATGCCTCTGTCCATACAACACACGGAGATTTCTTAAACAAACAACATGAACAGGAACATTATTATATTGCTGCTCACCATGCTGTTGGTTGGTTGTAGCCACCAGCCACAGACTCTTGACGATGTCAAATCGGAGTTTATCACCGTCGACGAGGGGGTCAAGATACATTATAAGATATGGAACAAAACCGCCAACACGGAGGTTAAGACCATTTGCTTTGTCCACGGGTTCGGGTGCGACATGAACACTTGGGAGAAGCAGTTCGAGGCTTTCCGCGACGAGGATGTACGACTCCTGTTCATCGACCTCCCCGGCTATGGAATGAGCGACAAGCCGGTGACAGACTACACCTTCGACTTCTTCGCCCGAGCCATCGATGGTGTGCTGAATGCCAACGGGATCACGGATGCAGTCTTTGTCGGTCACAGCCTCGGAACCCCCGTGTGCCGTCATACGCTGATGACCACCGCTCACGGAGGCGCCTTGGTGGATGTCGACGGGGTCTATTGCTTCTACGATGGTTCGGAAACACCGGAGTATGTGGAGGCTGTCGAGCAATTTGGACACTCTTTCGACGGCCCTGACTGCCGTGAGGTTATCACGGGTTTCGTCTCGTCACTGGCTGGGAAGGTGACACCACAATGGGTGACGGACTATGCGATGTCGGTGATGCCCGAAACACCTCAATATGTGGCTTCCAGCACGATGCAACACCTCGTGGAAAGGAAGTGGTGGCCAAACGACCAGTTTTCCATTCCTGTGATGGTCATTTGTACGCAGAACAGCGGACTGGAACCCGACAACGAGCAGAAGATGCGGGCTCTCTACCCACAGCTTGACTATACCGAGCTGAAAGACTGTGGCCATTTCATCCACATGGAGCAGGCGGAGATGTTCAACGAGAAGTTGAAAAAGTTCATCACAATAAACGTCCTCCACATGACCGTCACCCGCTACACCCCCGCCGACCAACCGGAGGCTGACTCACGGTTTATCCGGAAATAGCCTTCTTGGTTATTCACCAACGCATATTGTTGGTGTTTTATAGTTGCGAACAATTCGCAACTATGTTTTTCGCATTATTACGAAGAGTTTTCAAATTGTAGAAAAAGAGGTTAAATAATTAATAGTTCAGGCCAAACATCCATAGCGGAATGGTGTTTTGATATACATACTCTGTATCATCTTTGACCACAAAAGCATTATCTACATCTACGATTTGTTTCCTCTTTTTGTTACGACCACCCACCTCGAATGTATAGCCATCCACGATGAAGTCCGAGACCGGCGAGGCCGCCACCTTATGGGTTACCGCCATCTGTGAGAAAAAGAATGTCTCTCGCAGCATACCTTTGTCCGGAATGTTGTCACAGAGCGCATAGCATAGATTGGTGTTGGAAAGATAAACCTTCTCGACTTTAGAGAATTGGTCCATAATGTCATCGTCTTCTCTCAGCAGGCGCAAGAGCCCAGACCGCTCTATGTACACCATGATGTCGGACACCGTAGCACGATTCATCTCAAGCGTGCGTCCAAGATTGGCATAATTGGGTTTGAACGGGGTACTTTGGGCAATCACCGACATCAGCTTCTTCAGTTTTCGGGCAGTGGAAACCGTGAGGTTTGCCTGGTGCGGAATGTCCACCTCTAACGTCTGTGAGACAACACTGTCGAACCTTTGCAGATAATGGTTGCTATTGTAGAATGGATAATATCCACGTCGCAAATACTCATCAAACAATGGTAATGGGCGACCTATCTCTCTGGGCCACACCACATGACCTTGAAGTATGTCCTCCAATGAAACTGGCGACAAATTTGCATTGTGCGACATGTTCAAATACTCGCGGAATGACAGACCTTCCAGTTTAAACGGCAAAGCTCTACGACTGAGGTCTACCTCTATACCGTGTATTATGTCGATCATTGACGAGCCCGAGACAGTCACCTTTAGTTCAGTATGGTAGACATCGTATATCATCTTCAACTCACGTGCCCAGCCAGGATACTTGTGTATCTCGTCAATATACAGATGCCGTCCCCCCATTTGGCAGAACTCCTTTGCTGTGTCAAATAGTGTATGTGTGCTGAAATAGGGGTTGTCGGCTGTCACATAGAGCGATGTAGCCTGTTCTTTTTGCAAAACAATGTGCTGAAGCATCATCGTTGTTTTCCCCACTCCACGTGCACCGAGTATCAACAGCAGCGGGTCATCCCAGGGGAGTTGGTTGTATAAATAACGAACGAACTTCGTATTCACCGACATAAGAAGCTCATTATAAATTATTTTCAGCGTTTCCATATATAATATTGTTGATACTTTCAAAATGCAAAGATACGAAAATTGTCGATCATATTATACATTTCTTTAAAAAAAATGCATATTTTAATAATCACTCTTTTGGACTTTCACAATAAGATGTAGTTTTCATTGTGCATATTTAGTATATAATTGCACAGTCCACAGGACGATTCAAATCGAACAATTTACATAAGAAGAAACCCTTTTAAACATAATATTGTCCGATTTTCCAATCGCAAAATACAAATATCTGCTTAACACACAAAGCAAATTTATTTATTTTTTGCTTAACCGAATAAGCAAACACCGATTTCACAGAAGGATATTATCATAAATCGAGGAATTCCACTTTATAACATATATATATTAACGTGTTTACGCATTCTGCCTAACACCCAATTGTATTTTGTGATGCAAAAGATCCTTCAGCGATGGTTCGACGACAGTTGTCAGCCGAGCTGACGGCATACCAGTCGGCTAAGCCGACGGCACACCACGGCGAAGTCTCGTGTATTCCCACTAACGCATTAACACATTCACACGTTAACGCATTCTTAAAGCGCATTCTCACATTATATATTAGCACATTCACACATTATTGTATTCTGGTCTTTAAGGTTCTGCAGCTGCCGCATATATTGTTTGCGATATATTAGGTCTTGGTGTTGCATATTATTCTTTTTTTCTTACAGGTATGAAGGTCTGTGATGCGAGGGGAAGAGTGTTTCGCTGTCGGTGATGGCGTCCAGACGGATGTCGGTTGTTATGTCGATTTGGGCATTGCTGAGGTCGGCGCCAGAGAAATCGGCATCAGCCACCTCGCAGCATTCTATCTCTGCATTGCTTAAATCTGCATTGCGCAGGTTGGCGCCGGTAAGGTTGCAGAATCCAATATAGGCGTCGGAGAGGTTGGCACCTTCAAGATCGGCATTGCTCAGGTCCAACTCGTTGAGGAATGCCGTGCTGAGGTCGTCGGTGCAGCCTTGCTCCTCATCAAGTCGGGCGATTGCTTCTCCCTGCATGTTCCTGATTACGATAGGTTGTTCCTGCATATTTTCTTCATATTATAATATTATGCATCGTCCTGGGTCAAATCCGTTAGTTCTATGTTCTCCATGAGAGACGTACCCCAACTGGTTAGAAATGATACGTGTGTCGCCAATCTGTGCGTCGATATTCCTATGCGAGTGTCCGTAAATCCAATAGTCGATGCCTGACTCTGCGATGTAGTTGCCCAATTCCACAGTAAAAGCACCGTTTATAAGGCTGTCGCAGAACTCAAGAGCGGTGCATAGTCCTGTCGGCACATGATGCGTGAGCACGATTTTGAACTTTGCAATACTCTCCGAAACAGCTTTCTTCACAAACTGCAGGCAGCGTTCATGCTCAAGGTTGAAGGTGTCAGACGAAAGACGGTGGCCGTTGTATTTGATTCGGTAAAAGTCACTCACGCCCCTCT
>CAMJJD010000053.1 GCA_946406015.1 uncultured Bacteroidales bacterium
GTTCATCCTGAGCCAGGATCAAACTCTTCATTGTAAGAATTGTTCTTTTACCTTTCTTGACTCGTCTCCGTATCCCCCACCCTATCTCTATAAGGTAGGTGACACACGCTATCTCTTTCTTCTCATCCGTTTCAAATTACTCTGTCCTCCTCTGGCGGAAAACGGCTGCAAAAGTACAACCTTTTTCCAAACTACCAAAATATTTTTTCAAAAAAATCAACGGGGTTTTATCTACCGACTGGAAAACAGATATTTGCAGCGGAAAAAATTTTTCACACAGGCCCCTGGGCAGCCTCAGGATTGCCCGGAAATCCCTCCCGGATACCCCCAAATAGACCATTTTTGGACACCATGACACACAAATTCGCACAAAACCAATTAAACACGATGTATTACAGAATGTTACGTGAAAAATTAGTGTCAATCCACGGGAAAAGGCCACAAAAGCCGGCCTCCCGCCTCCCCCACCCCGAGCTGGCGGCCGGCGGCGCTGCGGGACGGCCGGGACGACAATGGACTGCTGACTGTCAAAAGCAGGGGGAGCCAACAGACCCTACAAACACCACATTTTGAGCAAACACTTGCATATATTAAATAAAACAGTTATATTTGCAAGTACAAATCACGGGCGAATTACAATTAAACACCTTAATAATAATAACATGGAAGAGAATACAAATAGTCAAATCCAGATTATACGGGATCGTAAGGACCTAAACAGGGAGGGCTGTCGGTTTTTCATTGAAGCAAACCCAAGGAGCAAAACAATAATCTCTTCGGCCATATTGCGATGGCTCACACACAGAGACGAAGGCGAAAAGGAGAAATATTATACGCCCGAACAAGAAGAGGCCGTCAATAAAATAAATAATGCGGCAAAGGCCCCTTCTGTCAACAATTTGAATATCGAAATTCTTCTTTATGAGAATCCAATGAAAGCGAAAGGAGACGTCAGCCATATCAAGACTCTTCTGCAATGCGGTGCTAGTGTGAAGGTAAGATACCTAAGGAGACACAAGGACCAGCAGCTAAGGATTGCGCAATGCGGGCATAAAATGTACCTTTCGATGTCAAACAGCCAACGATTGAAAGTTGACCGCGGTATAGTATACACTGCCGACAGCGAAAATGACCCGTTAATTGGCTATTTCCATGACACTTTCGAGAACGACTTCAATAGAGCCAAACCACTGACATACAAGAATGGGAAAATAAGATACGCTGACAATTTTATTAGACGTGCATGGACGTGGATAAAGTCGCCCACCGGCATAGGAATTCTGCTTGGAGTGGCCGGTCTCATAGTCGGATTGATTGGATTCCTGAAGTGATTTACCTGAACAATCATAAGTTAATAGTCTCTGATATTGACGGCACGCTGATGCCGGACACAAGACAGTTGCCGGAGGAGTTGTTTGGCGTCATCCGACAACTGACCGGCATGGGTGTGCGATTCGCCATCGCCAGCGGGCGGCAGCTGCGAAACATGCAGCAGCTGTTCGAGCCCTGCGCAGAGAACCTGCTGTTCATAGCGCACAACGGTGCCACCATAGCGGAGGGGAAAACCATACTGACTGACAGCAGAATCAGCCCCGCCGAAGTGCAGCGCTGCATTGACTACGGCCGAGCCCATGGGCTAAGCACTATGCTTTATACGCCCGAGACGGTGATGATAGACGACCGTTCGGAGGTGCTGCACGACTTCCTGTCGTCACACTGGGTACCCTTCGAGGTGTGCGACACACTGGACGACTATACAGACAATATCGCCAAACTCTCGTTGGTGAACCTGAATGGGATTGCCGACGGGATGAGGGAAGAGGTGGAAAGTCTCAACGTCGCAGCATTCCTGGCCAACAAATTCATGATTGACGTTACAGCGGTAGGGACCAACAAAGGAGTGGCCCTCCAATGGCTGTGCAACCATTACGGGCTTGACCTCGACGACACCTACGCTTTCGGCGACAGTGAGAACGACCTCGACATGCTTACCCTGGCCGGGCACCCCTACGCCGTAAGCAATGCGCCGGAGAAGGTCAAAGCAGTGGCACAGGTTGTCCCGAGCAACAACGAGGGAGGCGTGATAACCACATTAAAGGAAATATTCAATATTTAACAATATGGTAATAGCACTGTTGTTTTTCATAGCAGCCTATTTTGTCGGTTCCATACCGACCGGCTACCTGCTGGTAAAGGCACGCGAAGGAGTGGACCTGCGCACGATTGGGTCGGGCTCGACAGGAGCGACCAACGCAGGGCGCTACATCTATAACAAGTATCACGATGCGCACCGCGCGCGGCGCATGTTTTTTGCTGTACTGGGGTGCGATATGGCGAAGGGTGCCCTTCCTGTCCTTCTGGCCTTGCTGCTCACCGAGGGCGACTATTGCTGCATCGCCGCCGCAGTGGGAGCAATTGTTGGACACAGCATGTCGTGTTTTCTGGATTTCAAAGGGGGCAAATCGGTGGCCACAGGATTGGGGACGATTGCGGTTTTTGCACCGTTGGCATGGGTCGTCTCGTTCCTGTTGTGGTATTTGATAATCCACACGTCGAAATATGTGTCGCTGGCATCCATAATAGTGTTTGCCATTGCCCCGCTGCTGATGTGGGCCTTTGGGGCTTCGGTGTCACAAATCAACTACAGCGTTGTGCTTGCCCTGTATGTGATTTCGCTGCACCGCGACAATATCGAAAGGCTGACGAAGAAGGAAGAGAACAAGACCGAATGGTTGTAACCCTCCCTTGAGAAGGGTGTCACCCAGTTAATACCGCTCAAATCTTTATTTGACAATAATCTCGTCGGTGAAGAGGTAGGAGGGCTGCCCCGGGGCCGGATGCCACGAGGGCAGCGGTCCGGGATTGGGCACCACCACACGGAGGTAGCGGACAACGAAGGGGCCTATGTAGATTGACGAATAATATGAAGGAATCCCCAATGTTATATTATAGTTTTTCAGGCGCATACCAGTTTCTCGCGAATCCATGTCGAAGGTCCAATCCGAAACCAAATCCCATTCTTTTCCGTCATTGGAGACATATGCTTTAATCTCCTTCGGTGCCAATATCCAGTCGAATGTGTTTTGCATGAAGCGCATTGTGACTTCGTGGATTTCAGTAGGCTTGCCAAAGTCGATAGTGGCGTCGATGCTGTCGCCCCAGTAGCCTTGCCAGTGTCCGTCGGCGTAGGTGGTGTTGCTGCCCAGCTGACCGTCGATGAGGGCCTCGGTGCCGCCACCGCTGTAGATGGATTTGTAGGTGCTATATTGGGTGTTGAGCGTTATCTTGGCCCCCATGCCAAGATGACTCAGCAGGTACTGCTCACTGACGACGCCTTCGCCATATTCATTGTAGGCAATGGCCTTGATGGTGGCGGAACGCTCGAGCGGGAAGGGACCTTCGTATTTGGTCGAGGAGGCGGTGGGCTCGGAGCCATCGAGGGTGTAGTAGATGGGGCGGTCATTATAGAGAGTCCTTAACGAAACATAAGGGTATCCACCCCCCTCTCCTATGGGAGAGGGGCTGGGGGTGAGGCTCATAAAAACATGGCGGTCGAGTTCCAACACTTCGCGGGCGAGGTCATCGTAGCGGTTCATCACAATGTAACGCTCATAGTCGCCGTTCTCCTGATCCCACAGCCGCAGGTATTCGCGCTTGAGGTCGAAGAGGGTCTGGAGGTAACGGCGGCATGACCCTTCGATGTCGGGGAAAACGACACCACTTTGAGGGTCACGAGATATATCCCAACGGAGGGCACTCTTCTCCGCAGTAGCTTTTAAACGCATCAAGGCATAGTGGACGTGAGGATTGGCAGCAGAGTCAACAAAAAAAGTGTCGACCAGATGCATGACATAATCTATCCTGTCCCGCATTTCCTTACTGTCGGTGTTGTAGGGATTGAAGTTCAGCAATGGTTCCAACAGGGCAGTCGAGGTGTACCAGTCGCCGATGATGGGATTGCTTTCCAGTGCTCCCATCTCATAGAGAGTATTTACATCGACAATGTTCTTGTCTCCGTAGAAAAGGCGGGCGAAGTTGCGGTTGAACTGCTCCTCGCGGCGACGGAACTCCTCGGGGTCGTTGGTGAGGATGGGGTTCCAGGCCATCTCGGCGCTCCAAAAAAGGCCATGCCAGCAGTTGTCGAACAATGCCTCGCCGTTGTCGTCCCAGCAGGTATTCATCAATCCCTCGGCGCCGTTCTTGTATCCGTCCCTCGCCAGGTTGGCGATATTCTTCATGTAGCGGTAGGGGTTGGGTATCATATTGCTACTGTGCGAGAGCGACGGTGCCACCCAGAAGGGGGTGCCGTTGTCTTTGAAGGGTTTAATCAGATGGTCATAACTGTCCAGCGGCTCGTAGGCCCACATGATGTAGGTCATATCCTTCGGCAGCTGCTTCATCATCTCGGGGTTCTTGGCCACGATGTCGCCCCACATGGCGACACGGGTACTGCCTGCTTGCTGAACAAGGTCATAGCAGCGGTTGATGAAGTCCACATACACCTGGTCAGCACCTTTACTGTCAACCAACTTCTTTGCGCGGCCGGTGCCGAGCTGCTCTGTCTCGTCACAGTTGATGATGAAGAAGGGCGAGTTGAGGATGCGGTCGTAGGCGGCCTTGATACGCTTGCTCAGGAAGTCGTAGGTGGCCTCGTTGCTGGGGTCGAAGTTGGCCTTGCTGTCCATCATGTACTGATAGAATGGCACGCGCAACGTCTTCTCGGCATGGGCGAAGAGCTGCAGGTTGATGACCTCGTCGGGATGAGGCTTACAGTCGGCGAGGTAGGCGGGCGCCAGGTCGGGGAACTCAGGCTGGTAGAGGGTGTGCTCGGTGTAGTAGTTGCAGAAGTTGAACTTCAGCGCGTGCAGCGTCTCCCATTGCTTCTTTCGGTAGGCGGCATGCGGCACAGGTCCGCGGCTCTGGTCGTCCATCCATCCGCGGTATGTAAAAGCCGGCCAGTCGGTGATGGTCATGCTCGGCACTTCTGAATGAAGCACTCGCAGCTGGTCAAGAGTCATGTGGGCATACTGCCTCCCCTCCTCACCAACATAGCAAATCGTGATACGCTTCGGCTCAAAACGGATACTATACCACTGCCTATGGTTTGACTCGTCCGTGAGCTCCTCCTTTACCTTCGCTTTGTCGAGCCGCACCATGTGGCTGCTGTCCACGTCGAACACCTTCTGCGGCGTGGGTATCAGGCCGAGGTTAATATTAGGGTAAGGGTCATTGGTCTTTACCTGCGCAGCGGCGTTCATGCCGACGGCCAGCAACAATGCAATGATGATACGTTTCATACACTTACGCATTAACACATTCACGCATTCAAACAATCCAAATAGCGGTGGATGGTCTCCTCGATGCCGAGGTAGAGGGCGTCGCTGATGAGGGCGTGGCCGATGCTTACCTCGTCGCACCAAGGTATCTGCTGGTGGAAGTAGGCGAGGTTCTCGAGCGAGAGGTCATGTCCGGCGTTGAGGCCGAGGCCACAGTCACGTGCCACTTTGGCAGCCTCGACGAAAGGCTTTATCGCCTCCTCGCGGCCGGCGGCATAGCGGCTGGCATAGCTCTCTGTGTAGAGCTCCACACGGTCGGTTCCCGTCTTGGCAGCCATCTCAATCATATGGGGGTTGGCGTCGATGAAGATACTCACGCGGATGCCGCAGGCCTTGAACTCCTTAACTACATCGCAGAGATACGCTTGGTTCTTTACCGTGTCCCAGCCGGCATTGCTGGTCAGCACCCCTTCGGCGTCGGGCACCAGCGTCACCTGGGCGGGGACAATCTCCTTCACCAGGTCGATGAAACCGTAGGGGCGGCTCTTGGAAATGCCCTTCGGGTTGCCTTCGATATTGTATTCCACACCGATGAGCGGCTTGATGGCCAATGCGTCGGCGTAGCGGATATGGCGCTCGTCGGGACGCGGATGGACAGTGATGCCTTGGGCTCCGAAACGCTCGCAGTCCTGCGCAAACTTTAACACATCAGGCGTATTCCCACCGCGTGCATTGCGGATGGTAGCCACCTTGTTGATATTGACACTCAGTTTTGTCATAGAATTATCATTTACATTTAAAAATGCAAAATTACGAATTATTTCTATACTGGCAAAAACATTTTCAACCCCGGGATCAGGAATGCCTCCAGATAGCAAGGTATATCGTGCGCGACTTATTTTTATCAACACCTATTCTTCGCCTACTTTTGTCTTACTTTAGTAAGGGAGGAGTAGGGATTGAGTAGGAGATGAGTAAGGGTTGAGTAAGACATGGTAGCTCCTAAATATTGACTATTAGCGTATTAAGCCCATATGCAACACATAACTATACTGATTTTCTGTATATTATCATCTTTTGGGGGCACAAAATACTTGTGGGAGAGATTTTCGGTCCTTCGGGCTCATGGAGGCAAGAGGTCATGCGCCGATGAGGGTGAACTTGCAATTTACATCGTGCACGACATATTTTCCAAACAAAAAAAGGTGCCCGACGGGCACCTTTCTGGTTGTTCTGAAGCAGGCTTACAAGCCGAAGGCTTTCTGGATGGCGGGGACCATGTCGAGTTTCTCCCAACCGAAGAACTGCACCTTCTTCTGGTGCTTGTGACCGGCGGCATCATAAATGATTACGGTTTCCTCCTTGGGGTCGCGACCCATGTGGCCGTAGGCGGCCGTCTGGCGGTAGATGGGATTCTTCAGGCCGAAGCGCTGGGTGATGGCATACGGGCGCATGTCGAAAAGCTTTTCCACTCGCTTGGCAATCTCGCCGTCGGTCATCTTCACCTTGGCGGTGCCATAGGTATTGACATAGAAGCCCACCGGCTCGGCCACACCGATGGCGTAGGCCACCTGCACCAGCACCTCGTCGCAGAGGCCTGCGGCCACCATGTTCTTGGCAATGTGGCGGGTGGCGTAGGCTGCCGATCGGTCGACCTTCGAGGGGTCCTTGCCGCTGAAGGCGCCGCCGCCATGGGCGCCGCGACCGCCATAGGTGTCGACGATAATCTTGCGGCCCGTGAGGCCGGTGTCGCCGTGGGGACCGCCGATGACGAACTTGCCCGTGGGGTTGACGTAGAGCTTGTAGTCCTTCTTGGCGAAGAGGGCGCGGTTCTTGGCGTTGATGCGTTTCAGCACTCGCGGTATCAGAATCTCGCGCACATCCTTCTCAATCTGCTTGAGCATGCGGCGCTCGGTGTCGAACTCGTCGTGCTGGGTCGACAGCACGATGGTGTCGACGCGCAACGGCTTGCCCTCATCGCTGTATTCGATGGTAATCTGGCTCTTGGCGTCGGGACGCAGGTAGGTCATCACCTTACCCTCCTTGCGGATGCGGGTCAGCTCCTGCAAGAAAATGTGTGCCAGCGTAATCGGCAGCGGCATGTACTCGCGGGTTTCGTTGCAGGCGTAGCCGAACATCATGCCTTGGTCGCCGGCGCCTTGCTCCTCCTCGCGCTTGCGGCTGACGCCTTGGTTGATGTCGCCGCTCTGTCCATGGATGGTGGAGAGCACGGCGCACGACTCGGCCTCGAACTTGTACTCGCCTTTGGTGTAGCCTATCTCCTTGATGACGTCGCGCACGGTCTCCTGGATATCCACCCAACCGTTGCAAGTCACCTCGCCGCTCACCACGGCCAAGCCGGTGGTTACCAACGTCTCGCAGGCCACATGGCTCTCGGGGTCGTGACGTAGGAATTCATCCAGCAGCGCATCGCTGATTTGGTCGGCCACCTTGTCGGGATGGCCCTCGGAAACACTCTCCGAAGTGAAGAAATAACTCATTTTGTTACATTTTAGTTAGTTAATACTATGTTCTAAATGTAACAGATTTGAGAATGAAGTCGCAGATGAACAACGCTTTAGCATTTTTTCAAGTGGTTGCAATCATTACAAATCTATCCACATTTGCGGATGCAAAGATACGAAGAATTCCCGAAACAGACACAGGCACATGAAAAAAAGTTTGCCCTGCATTGGGGATAGACGTGAATCGTCGTTAATTAGCCGTTAATTGTCGTAAATAAAATATGGTAATTCACGGTACATTTACAGCAATTGACGTTAAAAAATAGAAATAAATTGACATCTGTCAAAGGAAAGATACGTCATTAACTGGTAATGGATCCCCAAAGCTACATCACATTGCTGCTCATCACCGTGGCGATGGCTTCGCTGATGGACTCGACACCGAGTTTGCGAAATAGCTTCTTGCGGTGATATTTCATCGTGTCCACCGTGCGGAAGAGACGCGAGGCAATCTCCTCGGTCGTGTAGCCTTGCGCCGACATCATCAGGAGTGCTTGCTCGGTGTCGGTGAGTGAGATGGGAGCGCAGGTGTGCCACTTGCCATCGGCCAGTGAGTACTCTCGCACATCGCGGTTGCCGACAATGCCATTGCCATTCTCGGTCACACGCCACATTCTCACGTTGCCGAAATGCTTGCGAGGCGAGAGCGAGAAAGATGTAAGGGCAAGCCACAACTGCCCCTTGGTGTTGAGTGCCAAAGGCGTAAAGCGGTGGTTGACCATACGGCTACGGCCATTCTGCATAAAGTGGAAGTCGTAGCTGATGACGAAGTCCATTTTCTCAGACACATCTATTCGAGAGAATTCTTCAAATCCGGCGCGGTTGATTTTGAGCAACATCGCCTGTTCCTCTTTAGGCACATAATTGAGGTACAGGGCATAGCCCATATCCTTCAAACCTATAGGAGCCAGCATCGGATTCTCCGAAGCATAAAGGAAATTGCGTTTATGATAGTCTATAATGTAGATGCTGTTAGTCGTTGTCCGTGCGGCAGCAGCCACGGCCTCAATCTTAGGCTGCACACGCTCATAATCAGCCTCTGTGATGCCATCCACACGGTTTTTGTCAATAAAGAAGTCGTTGATTTGCGTCATGTTCATTCAAGGCCACGTATGATTTGGTCAACATAACGGTCGGAAACCGACGCATACTCGGCTTTGTCATACATGGTGACAAGGTAAACTCGAATAGAATCCGCTGTTTTCACCACATGGTAGGTGATGACGCGGTAGCCGCCGCTCTTGCCTTTGTGTTTGGCGGCAATTTTCAGTCTAATCTTATGTTTGCCACTGCCTAAGTCGGTACCCATACAAGGATCATTAAGCAACAGGCGTTGCAACTCAGCCAAATCGTCAAGCAGCGTCTTGTGTTTTTTCAACAGACGTTTGGCCTGGCGGCGAAACTCATCAGAAGGTATAATTTCGACCTTCGGCATGGTTCAAGCCTTTTTCAACTCGTCAATCAAATCCTGAAGTGTACCTTTCGAGCTGCCGTCAGCCTCCATGGCTTTCACTTGCCGCCAGCCATGCTCGATACTTGCTTTCAGCACCAGTTGTTCGGCCAATTCTATATCGTCGGACAGAAGCCTTTCGGTCAAAGCACGGCGGGTGCTTTTGGGTTGTCCGGCAATCAGCGACCAAAGCGCATCAGCGGCGGAAACCTTGCCGGAGTTGCCGATATTCGGAGATACTGCAGTTTCCATGATTATCTTATTTTTTCTGTTTCAGAAACGCCAAAGAAAGCAAAATATTGTGTTGTAGAACACATTTATTCTGCATAAACCCCTACCCTTTCGGGTAGTTTTTATGTTGCAAAAGCCAGTTTCACCCTTTTGGGTAGGGGTATTCTAGATATTTGATGGTACTTTTGCAAATCTAAACAAAACAACGTAATATGACAAAACGGCTCATTCTTACACTCTTGTCTGTATTAATTTGTGGTTTCAGCCAAGCCCAAATAACCTCCGTCACAGCCACCCTTCGCGACGCGAAAAGCGGCGAACCGATGGCTTTCACCAATTGTGTACTGCTGCACACCGACAGCACCTTTGCCTATGGCACGACCACTAACGACCGCGGCACAATGCGGTTTGCATCGGTTGACAGCGGCGAGTACCTACTGCGCGTCTCGACCGTCGGCTACGAGACCTATTGGCAACGCCTCAACGTGCCGCCCGATACGGCGTTGGGCGTGATTGAAATCTTCCAAAGCAGCACCACGCTGCAGGCGGTGAGCGTCACCGCCCAGCGGCCGCTCTACTCCGCCGACGGTGAAAAGACATTCTACCATGTGGAGGACGACCCCAGCGTGCAGGCTGGCACCGCCAGTGATGCATTGCAGAACGCTCCGGGCGTGGAAGTGGATGCCGAGGGCAACATCACCTACCGAGGCAAGACCGCCGTTGAGGTTTGGATTAACAGCCGCCCGTCGAACATGGACGGCGAGGCACTGAAGCAGTACATCAAGACGTTGCCAGCCAGCGGCATCAAGCGCATAGAAGTGCTGAGCAATCCCTCGGCGCGCTACGGCACCAGCGGCAGCATCATCAATATTGTCACCGATGGCCGCAATCCTCTTAACCAGCTGCTATCCGTCGGTATCAAAGCCAGCACAGGTCCGCGCTTCTCGCCGTGGGTGAGCTATGTTTACAACAACGACAAGTTGAGCCTCAACCTCTACGGCAGCGCCTATCTCAACGACTTCAAGGTAACCAGCGAGCAGCACTCGCGACTGCTGACCGACGACAGCCTGCTTTCCTCAACAAATGACTACACCGGCAACGAGTTGCAACGGTCAAGAAACTACAACATCGGTGGCAAACTCGACTACCACTTCGACGACCGCAACACCTTCTCGGCGTGGGCGTGGTTCTATCCCTCGTTCTTTAATATGGATGTTGACTTTGACGTGAGCCGAATAGAGTACATAAGCCATCCTGGCGACTACAGCTACCGCTCCAATGTGGATGCGCATCAGCATTACATCAGCGGCAACGTGGGTGCCTACTATCAGCACAAATTCGACACTGCAGGGCGCGAGATTGAGTTCAACTGGAACGGCGGCCTGACCAGCGGGCTCAACGACCGCATCCGGCAACGTCAATATGTCAACTTCCCAGCATTGGACTTCACTCGTCATAGCAATCTTGACCAGTGGGGAAGTAGAAACGACCTTTACGTCGACTACACTCACCCCTATAGCAAGAACGGCAAGATTGAGGCTGGCGCGGAATTCCATTATAAGCCGCAGAACAGAACCCATCACCTCGACACGCTTGCTAATGGCATCTATCAGCGCGATTCCCTGCGCAGCTACATCTTTAACGACCGCGAGACCGACCTGACTTTCTACCTCACCGTGCAGCAGAAGATAGGCCGGCTGACTCTCAAAGGCGGCTTGCGTGGCGAGAACCAGTGGCTGCAACGCAAGCACAACATCGCATCGTGCGACTTCGACAAGTACTATTTCGGCCTTGTCCCCTCCATCCACGCCAGCTACTCCACCGAGAAGAACCACAACTTCACCCTGAGTTACACACGCCGTTTCGACACACCCGACATTGCCAAACTCAGTCCATTCATCATCTACGCTGACGACAGCTACACCGTCGGCAACCCCGACCTGCGTATGGCCTACAGCCACAATGCCGAAGCGGGCTGGACGCACTACACCAAGTGGGGCTCCATCGGTGTAGATGGCTACCTCAATCTCAGTACCGACAATTTTGCCCAGGTTTCCGATGTGGCTTACAGCCCCTTCTTTGGCCGCGTAGTGCAGATGGACACAT
>CAMJJD010000054.1 GCA_946406015.1 uncultured Bacteroidales bacterium
GTCCGCATCACGGGCGAGCGCACCACGGCCATCCGCAAGCTCATAGTGAAGTAACTGCGGCGACGCCCGCAGCGGTAAATTGGGAGGGGCGGCCCGTCAGGGCCGCCCCTCCTCTGTATGTCAGTTGCACCACTCGGTTTAAATGGTTGTAATCCAGAGGATGGTAGGTGGATGGAAATAAAAAGTTTTGGCTATTAACATTTAATTGAAAAAATATTGTTATCTTTGCACCCGATTTGCGTATTTGAATTATTAACGTTTAACACCAATAAATAAAGCATTATGACAACACTATTGATTGCATTGCAGGCAGTTGCCAACTTGGCCTGGGGCTACCTGGGAGCTGCTGTGGGTGCCGGTTTGGCCACCATCGGTGCCGGTATCGGTATCGGTAAAATCGGTCAGGGTGCCATGGAAGGCATGGCCCGCCAGCCGGAAGCCGGTGGCGACATCCGTTCGACGATGATCATCGCCGCCGCCCTCGTGGAAGGCGTCGCCTTCTTCGCTGTCGTGTGCTGCTTGCTGGTTGTCCTCAAGTAAGCGCACGCTGCCAGAAAAAACTTACGGGAGCAACGATTGGTTGCTCCCTTTCAAAGAGAGTTACAGAAAACAGATATAATGAACAATCCTTTAATCAATCCCGGCCTGGGTACCTTTGTGTGGATGCTGGTGTCGTTCGGTATTCTGGCGTTCATCCTTATCAAGTTTGGCTGGCCGATGATTCTCAAGAGCCTGAAGAGCCGTGAGGAGGCGATTGCCGACTCGCTCAACGAGGCGGCTAAGGCTCGCGAGGAGATGAAGCACTTGGTGGCTCACAACGAGGAGCTGCTGCGCCAGGCCAAGATGGAGCGCGACGAGATGTTGCGTGACGCCCGCATGGCGAGCGACCAGATTGTCGAGGAGGCCCGTGCCAAAGCTTCGGCTGAGGCCGACCGCATCGTCGAGGCTGCCCGGGAGAATATCAACTATGAGAAGCTCAAGGCTATGACCGAGCTGAAAAACCAGATTGCCAACCTCAGCATCGAGATTGCCGAGAAGCTCATCCGGGCCGAGCTGGAGGACAAGGCAAAGGCCGACGCCCTCATACAGAAGGAACTTGAATTAGCCAAGCTCAACTGACGATGAATAACTATCGTGTCAATATCAACTACGCCAAAGCGCTCTTCATGTTGGCCACCGACCGCGGCCAGACCGACCGTGTGGCCGACGACATGCGGCTGGTGGACCGTGTGGTGGGCGGCAATCGCGAGCTGGGAGTGGTCTTTGCCAACCCCACGATACGCTACGACAAGAAGTCGGCTATCGTGGAAGCGCTCTTCACGGGTGCCGTGAGCGACGAGACGATGGCGTTTCTACGTTTTGTGGTGAAGAAGAACCGCTCGGTGAATCTGCGAGGTATCAGCGAGGCCTATCTCTCCCTCTATCGCGAGAGCAAGGGCATCGTGCTGGGTGAGCTGGTGACGCACCGGGAGACCGACGACAGCGCCAAGGACTTTGTGCGCCGCCTCATCGAGGAGTATACGGGCAAGCAGGTGGAACTCCACACCACCACCGACCCACACATGCTGGGCGGCTTCAAGATGGAGTTCGACCACAACATGTACGACGCACGGTTACGCACCAAGATAATGAAACTCCGCAAGGAGTTCGCCAAGAACGAATACGAGAGCAAGCTATAAAGTTTAAAGTTTAAAGGTTAAGGGTTAAAGGTTAAAGAGGCAGACGCAGTCGAATAACCTGTAACAAGAAAACAGTAAAAAAGATGTCAGATATTAAGCCTGCCGAAGTGTCGGCAATCTTGAAGAAACAACTGGCCGACGTCAATCTGGACGTCGAGCTCGAGGAGGTGGGTTCGGTGCTCACCGTGGGTGACGGTATCGCACGAGTCTACGGTCTCAACAATGCCCAGAGTGGCGAGCTAGTGGAGTTTGACACCGGCGACCAGGGCATCGTGCAGAACCTCGAGGAGGACAACGTGGGTGTGGTGATGCTGGGAGAGATGACCACCGTCAACGAGGGAGACACGGTGAAGCGCACCGGTCGCATAGCTTCGCTGCCTGTGGGTGAGGGGCTGCTGGGTCGCGTCATCAACACCATCGGTCAACCCATTGACGGCCGCGGTCCCATCGAAGGCGAGGTGTTCCAGATGCCCATCGAGCGCAAAGCGCCGGGGGTCATTTTCCGCCAGCCTGTGGATCAACCGTTGCAGACCGGTATCAAGGCCATCGACTCGATGATTCCCATCGGCCGCGGTCAGCGTGAGCTCATCATCGGCGACCGCCAGACCGGTAAGACGGCCATCGCTATCGATACAATCATCAATCAGAAGAATAACTATGACGCCGGCGATCCGGTGTACTGCATCTATGTGGCTTGTGGCCAGAAAGGCTCCACGGTGGCCAACTTGGTGAAGACACTCGATGAGAAGGGTGCTATGGACTATACCATTGTCGTGGCCGCCACTGCGTCGGACCCGGCCGCCATGCAATTCTACGCCCCCTTTGCGGGAGCCGCCATCGGTGAATACTTCCGCGATACGGGACGTAATGCGCTGGTCATCTATGACGACCTCTCGAAGCAGGCTGTGGCTTACCGTGAGGTTTCGTTGCTCCTCCGTCGTCCACCGGGACGCGAGGCTTACCCTGGCGACGTGTTCTATCTGCACAGCCGTTTGCTGGAGCGTGCTGCACGCATCATCCAGAACGACCAGATTGCCGCTCAGATGAACGACCTGCCCGCTTCGCTGCAGGGCAGGGTGAAAGGCGGTGGGTCGCTGACGGCACTGCCCATCATCGAGACGCAGGCTGGCGATGTGTCGGCCTATATCCCCACCAACGTGATTTCCATCACCGACGGGCAGATATTCCTTGAGACCAACCTCTTCAACAGTGGTGTGCGTCCGGCCATCAACGTGGGTATATCGGTGAGCCGTGTGGGTGGTAAGGCGCAGATTAAATCGATGAAAAAGATTGCAGGAACACTGAAGATGGACCAGGCTCAGTATCGCGAGTTGGAGGCCTTCTCGAAGTTCGGATCCGACCTCGATGCCGCCACCAAGGCGGTGCTCGACAAGGGGGCCCGCAACGTGGAGATACTGAAACAGCCGCAGTACAGCCCCATGCCTGTCGAGGAACAGGTGGCCATCATCTTCTGCGGTACCAACGGACTGTTGCAGAAGGTGGCTGTCGACAAGGTGCGCGACTTCGAGAAGGTGTACCTCACCCTCCTCAAACAGGAGCATGCCGACATATTGGCCAACCTCCGTGCAGGCAAGTTGGTGGACAGCGACCTAGCAACCATGAAGGAACTTGCCCTTGACACAGCAGAAAGGTATAAGTAATGGCTAATCTGAAAGAAGTCCGCACCCGTATTGCGTCGGTGAGTTCGACGCAGCAGATCACTTCAGCCATGAAGATGGTCTCCGCTGCCAAGTTCCGCCGTGCGCAGAATGCCATCATCGGCATGCGACCCTATGCGGCACAGCTCAACGAGATTATCGCCGACATTGATACCGGCGACGGAGTGCAGACTCCTTACCATGCCGTACGGCCTGTGAATACGGTTGTGCTGGTGGTGGTGACCTCGAACAAAGGCCTCTGTGGAGCCTTCAACAGCAATGTGCTGAAACTGGCTCAGCAGCGTATCGACCACTACCGGACGGAGAAAGCTGCCATCCACCTTGTCTGCATAGGCAAGAAGGCCTCCGAGTTGCTGGCCCGCCAGAAAGATCTGCAGCTGGTCAGTCACGACTCGTTGCTCGACAGCCCTGCCTTCGACGATGTGGCCTCATTGGCAGACACACTAATGGCTGACTTTGCCGAGAAACGTATCGACCGTGTGGAGCTGGTGTACAACCAGTTCAAGAACTCGCTGTCGCAGGTGCTCTCCTGTGAGCAATGGTTGCCGGTGGAGGGAGGAGAAAGGCGGTCGGAAAGCGGAGAACGAAAGAACAACGACTATATCTACGAACCCTCGAAAGAGGAGATACTGCGTGAGATGATACCGCTCACCTTGCGGAGTACCTTCTACCGGGTGGTGCTCGATTCGCTGGCTGCAGAGCATGGTGCCCGTATGACAGCCATGCAGAAGGCCACCGACAACGCCACCGAGCTGCTCAAGGACCTGCGGCTTAGCTACAATAAAGCACGTCAGGCCTCCATTACCAACGAGATTATTGAGATAGTGAGTGGCTCTGAAGCCTTGAAAGGTTAACTGGAAATTCAGACAGACACCGATACGGATGTTATCGGTGTCTTTTTTTATGGAATTATGAAAAGAATACTCTCATTGATACTTCTGGTGGTCGCAGCGGCCACCGCTATGGCTCGTCCTGTCGACGTGCAGCGCGCTCTCCGTTTGGTTGAAGAACACTTCTTCGCTCCGGCACACTGTGTGTCGCCAGTCGAATGGACTGAACTCTATGTTTTCGCTCCCATTGAGGGCGAAGGCTTCGTTATCGTTGCCGGTGACGACTGCGCGCGTCCGGTGCTGGCCTATTCGTACACCAACAGTTTCCCTGTCGACAATATGCCTGCCCATGTGGCAGAGTGGATTGAAGGCTATCGGCACGAGATGGCCGACTTGATAAAATATGGAGCCACACCCAGCACTGCGGTGCAGGCTATGTGGCAGCAGCCCAAGACAGCCCGCTATGAGGCAGTGGGACCGCTGATGACCACCACTTGGAACCAGTCGCCATGGTACAACGAACAGTGTCCCTATTCCTATACTGACGAGGCCCATGCTGTCACCGGTTGCGTGGCAACCGCCCAAGCTCAGGTGATGAAGTATTGGAACCATCCTGTTCGCGGACACGGTTCCCACACTTACGGCACGTCCAACTTCGGCCCCCAAAGCGCCAACTTCGACACGGCCTATCAGTGGAACCTCATGCCCGACGCCATTGGTTGGTGGAGCAGCGAGGCTGAGATTAATGCTGTTGCCCAGCTGATGTATCATGTGGGTGTTGCTGTAGAGATGAACTATAGCGTGCAAAGCAGCGGCGCTTATGTGGTTGCTTATTCTTTCTATGGCTATAATTTGCCGTCGACCGAGCGCTCTCTGCGCGAGTACTTTGGCTACAATCCGATGCTCGAAGGCAGAGTCAAACGCTCCTACAGCGACCAGGTGTGGAGTATGCTGCTCCGAAACGAGATTGTCCATGGACGTCCGGTAATCTATTCCGGTCGCGACGAAACGGGTGGTCACGCCTTTGTGCTCGACGGATACGATTCGGTCGGTATGTTCCACCTCAACTGGGGATGGGGTGGCTCCTATAACGGCTATTATACCGTTGATTCTCTTTCTCCCGGCGCCGGTGGCATCGGTGGAAACGCCACGTATACTTTCAACTTGGAGAATATGGCGCTCTTTGGTGTGAGGCCGTGCTATAATAATGATTCCTTGGCAACGGTGAACTTGGTCTCCAGCGACAGCACAAAGGGCATAGTTCTGGGCAGTGGCGTATATGTTCCTTACGAGGACACTGTCTCTATTCGTGTTGTGCCTGCCGAGGGCTACCGATTCGCCGGTTGGAGCAGTGGTTATACCAGCCCTGTTTTCTCATTCGTCTCCAACGGAGATATGGCCGACACGGCCCTGTTCGAACCCATCGGTGTCGACACGGTGGCTTATTGTGATGACAATTGTGTCGGCCGCTGGCATGACGACTACGGTGCCACTACCGAATGGGGTATCCGTATTCCGCCTAGCCGCCGCCACTCTTTACGTAGTCTCTCCGCTGTAGAACTGTATGTGTCCGACCCCGGCTACTACTTGATGAATGTCTATCTGGGTGAAAGTATTGACGTCTCGACGTTGGCACTCAGCATGCAGCCTGACTTGACCGAGGTTGAGGGCTGGACTTCTATCGAGTTCGACGAGCCGCTCCTTGTGCCCGACAATCAGACGGTATGGATTACCTTCCGCTACACCACCACCACGGGCTTCCCAGCCACAGCGTCTTACTATACCGCCGTCAGCGATGGCTCCTGGTATAAACTGCCTGGTGGATGGCGCCCTATCGAAGAATCCGGTGTCTACTACACTTGGATGATTCGGGCCCTTTTCACCCCTCGTCCGTGCCACGTTACGGTCGAGAATGCCGGCTCCTGTGAGCTCGATTCCTTCAGCGGTGCTGGCGACTATCCGCTTGGTGCCACTGTCACCGTTAGTGTCTCCGACCCTAATTTCCACCATTGGGGAGGTATTGCCACCTCCGACAACGCTATCACGTTCACCGTCATAGGCGACACAACATTCTACGCCTATTGCAACGAGGTAGGTATCGACGACGTCGAAGGGGAGGGATTGTATGATTTGCCGGTCAGCGTCTTTGACATGATGGGCCGCTGCGTCGCCATCCGCCGCGAAGACCTTCGGCAACTGCCGTCGGGCGTCTATCTGGTTAGAATCGGAACCAGCATTGTCAAGAAAATAGTTGTTTTATGAAACGCCTCTTTCTGTCCGTTATCACTATCCTGACCGGCTTGACCCTGCAGGCCAAGCCCGTCGACCCGTCGTTGTTGCTGCAGGCTGCACAGCGGGTGCTGCAACGTGCCGATGTGGTAGATGTCACTCCAGACTCTTTCAGTGGCTGCCGACTCTATGTCGGTGCCGACGGGACGGGATTTGCCCTGCTCAGCGATGACGACTGTGTGCGCCCTCTGCTTGGCTACTCGCTCATCAACCCCTTCCCGGTCGAGGCTATGCCCGAACACGTGGCGGCGTGGCTCGAAGGCTATCAACGTGAGATAGCTTCCGCCAAGACTTTCGACAATGGCTCCTCCGGACGGGTGCGTGACGAATGGGATGTCTTGCTTGGCCGTCGTCCCGTACGCAAGACGGTGTCGGAAGTGGCTCCATTGTTGAAAACCCGTTGGAACCAGAACAACGGCTACAATAACCAATGTCCTTTCGACAGTGCTGCCAATACCCGTTGCTATACGGGCTGTGTGGCCACTGCGGCGGCCCAGGTGATGAAGTATTGGAATCATCCCGAGGTGGGACGTGGCAGCCACAGCTACACCCATCCCAAATACGGAACACTCAGCGCCGTCTTTGATACCACCCATTACCAATGGTCGCGTATGTCGAATGCCATCAGTGCGGGTACCACCCCTGAAAGGATTGCCGCCATGGCACAGCTGATGGCCCACGTGGGTATAGCGGTCGACATGACCTATGGCCCCAACTCTAGCGGAGCCCATACCAATCCGCTGGGCAACGTACAGCGTGCTTCCTCTGAGACAGCACTTAAGGAGTATTTCTGCTACAATCCCGCCCTCTTTACCGCCTATAAGGAGGGGTTCAGCGATGCCGACTGGCGTGCCCTCATCGATGGCGACCTCGATGCGAGTCGCCCTGTGCTCTATGACGGCTATGGCCCCTCTGGCGGTCATGCCTTTGTGCTCGACGGACGCGACTCTATGGGCCTCTATCACTTCAACTGGGGCTGGGGAGGCTCGGGCAACGGCTACTTTACCCTCGACAGTCTGGCCCCCATGAGCAACGCCTCGTTCAGCCAGCTCAACTCGGCCATCTTCCACGTCTATCCTGTCACCGTCAACGAGACCACAGCCACCCTCATTGGTGTCTCGTCCAACCTCTCGCGCGGCACTGTGAGCGGCAGCGGCACCTATTCGGTCGACACCATGCGCGTCCTTCTGCTGGCCACCGCCAATCCGGGCTATCGTTTTGACCATTGGACCAGCGGCAACCCCGCCAACCCCATCATCACCTCACCCACCAACGACATCAGCGATACCGCTGTCTTCGTACCCATCCATCGCGACAGTGTCGGCTATTGCCGCAACAACGGTATCGCCTATAAGAATCTCACCGACGAGGATTCGGTTGAGTGGGGCATACGCATCCCGCACGAATACCTCGTGGGCAAGCAACGTCTCCGCGAGGTGCACTTCTGGACCTACGAGGCCTCTGGCCCCTACCATCTGCGCCTCTATCGTGGCGAACAACCTTCTGCCGACAACTTTTTCTATTCCGATAGCCTCATGGCCACAGGCTACGGAATGAACATCTATCCCATCCCCGCCGACCTTGCCATCGACTTCGCCGACACCACGCCGCTGTGGGTCACCATCTATGCCAAAGGGTCGCCTTTCCCCATCAGCTACTCCCACTATACCGGCACCCCCGACGGCTCATGGGTGCGTTACAATGACATCTGGCAACCGATGTACCTGGCCAAGCATGTCTACGGAAGTTGGATGCTCCGCGCCCTGCTCGACCCGTCGACCCATGTCGGTGTCGCCGAAGTGAAGTCTGAGCCAATTGATGTTACCGTCATGGGACGCACAGTCTACGTGCGAGCCGACGGTCCCGTGGCTTTATACGACATCCAGGGCCGCCGTCTGGCCATCGACACAGATAGCCTCCGTTGCACCCTTCCCTCAACTGGCATCTACGTTGTCCGCTGCGGTGCCTCAGGCAAGAAGATAATAGTATACTAGCATTGCTACCCGGCTGGGCTGGTAATGCAGTCTCGTCTAAAACAAAGTGAGAAAAACGAAAAAACAATACAATATGGAAAAGAAACAGAAAAACACACAGGTGATAGCCATCATCACCATGTTCTTCATGTTCGCCATGATATCCTTTGTGACCAACATGGCGGCTCCCTTCGGCAACATCTGGAAGAACCAGTATTCTTGGGCCGGCATGTGGGGCAACATGATGAACTTCCTGGCCTATCTCATCATGGGCATTCCTGCTGGCAAACTGATGCAGCGCATAGGCTACAAGCGCACCGCCCTCATCGCCCTCGGTGTGGGCTTCGCCGGCATGGTCATCCAGTACCTTTCCAGCCTTGTGGGTGCCGAGACGGCTACTTTCAGCGTCAGCGGTCAACCCGTGATGCTCAACTTCCTCATCTATCTCCTCGGCGCCTTTGTCTGCGGATTCTGTGTATGCATGCTCAACACCGTGGTCAATCCCATGCTCAACACCCTCGGCGGAGGTGGCAACCGTGGCAACCAGCTCATTCAGACCGGTGGCACCCTCAACTCGCTCACCGGTACCCTCACCCCGCTGCTTGTCGGTGCCCTCATCGGCACCGTCACCGACCGCACCGCTATGAGTGATGTTTCCCCGCTGCTCTTCATCGCCATGGGGGTCTTCGCTCTGGCCTTTGTTATCATTTGCTTCGTCCAAATTCCCGAACCCAACCGCGAGCGCATCATCCGCGGTGGTCGCGACAAGTACAGCGCCTGGAGCTTCCGTCACCTGGTGCTCGGTGTCATCGCCATCTTCTTCTACGTCGGCATCGAGGTGGGTATCCCTGCCGAGCTCAACTTCTACCTCACTGACGATCCCCTTTGTGGTGCCGCTATTGGCGGTGCCGTGGCAGCTGTCTACTGGCTGCTCATGATGGTGGGTCGTGCCGCCAGTGCTGCCATCAGCGGCAAAGTCAGTACCCGCACCCAGCTCTCTTTCGTTGCCCTGTTGGCCATCGTCCTCATCGTCGTGGCCATCGTCCTGCCCAGTAGTATCCGCGTCTCCATGCCCGGCTACAGCGTGGCCGACGGTTTCCAGATGTTCCAAGTGCCCCTGAGCGCTCTCTTCCTCGTCCTCTGCGGACTCTGCACCTCGCTCATGTGGGGCGGCATCTTCAACCTCTCGGTCGAGGGTCTCGGCAAGTACACCGAGCAGGCCTCCGGTATCTTCATGATGATGGTCGTGGGCGGTGGCGTAATGCCTTTGCTGCAGAACGCCTTGGCCAAGTCGGTCGGTTACATGGGTTCCTATTGGCTCGTGGCTGCCATGCTCGCCTACATCCTCTTCTACGCCCTTGTCGGCTCCAAGAATGTCAACAAGGACATCCCTGTCGAGTGATTGTATTACCCCCTTTGTGTTGACATAACAAGGCCGTGGACCAGGATTCACGGCCTTGTTGTATTATCACTGTCGGCGTTGATTATTAAATAATTCTGTTCAAATCAAAAAAATGTCGTATCTTTGCAGTTCCATGTGTGTGGTCCGTTTCCCACCAACGGGTTGCTACACAATGGTTTAGTATGTTTAACCGTGCGGGTGGGAGCACACAAAAAACAAACAATCCATCAATAATGGACTATAAGAATGTTCAACCGCTGGCTGACTTCGATTGGAATGCCATTGACGAGAAAGCTGGTAAAATCAAACAACAAGAAACGGGCGAGAAGAACGACGCCTACGAGAAGAGCTTCAACGCTTTCACCGAGCAGGAAGTCATCGAGGGTACCATCGTGGCCATCACTGACCGCGAGGTCGTCGTCAACGTCGGAGCCAAGAGCGACGGCGTCATCCCCATCAGCGAAGTGCGCTACAACCCCGACCTCAAGGCTGGCGACAAGATTGAAGTCTACGTCGAGAGCCAGGAGGACGCCAACGGCCAGCTGATGCTCAGCCACAAGAAAGCCCGTATCCTCAAGTCGTGGGACCGCGTCAACGAGGCTTACGACAACCAGGAAATCATCACCGGCTACGTCAAGAGCCGCACCAAGGGTGGTCTCATCGTCACCGTCTTCGAGAACATCGAAGCCTTCCTCCCCGGCAGCCAGATCGATGTCAAGCCCATCCGCGACTATGACGTCTATGTCGACAAGACCATGGAGTTCAAGGTGGTGAAAATCAATCACGAATACAAGAATGTCGTCGTCAGCCACAAGGCTCTCATCGAGGACGAGATCGAAGCCCAGAAGGCCGAGATTATCAGCCACCTTGAGAAGGGTCAGGTGCTCGAAGGCGTGGTGAAGAACATCACCAGCTACGGCGTCTTCGTCGACCTTGGCGGCGTGGATGGTCTCATCCACATCACCGACCTCAGCTGGGGCCGCATCAGCCATCCCAACGAGGTGGTCCAGCTCGACCAGAAGATCAACGTCGTCATCCTCGACTTCGACGAGACCAAGCGCCGCATCGCCCTCGGTCTCAAGCAGCTCACTCCTCACCCGTGGGATGCCCTCGATCCTAACCTCAAGGAGGGCGACCACGTGAAGGGTAAAGTCGTCGTCATCGCCGACTACGGCGCCTTTGTCGAGGTCATGCCCGGCGTCGAGGGCCTGATCCACGTCAGCGAGATGAGCTGGAGCCAGCACCTGCGCTCCGCCCAGGACTTCCTGAAGGTGGGCGACGAGGTGGAAGCCGTCATCCTCAACCTCGACCGCGAAAACCGCAAGATGAGCCTCGGCATCCGCCAGCTCATGCCCGACCCCTGGCTCAGCATCGCCGAGCGCTACCCCGTCGGAAGCAAACACACCGCCACCGTCCGCAACTTCACCAACTTCGGCATCTTCGTCGAGCTTGAAGAAGGCGTCGATGGCCTCATCCACATCAGCGACCTCAGCTGGAGCAAGAAAATCAAACACC
>CAMJJD010000055.1 GCA_946406015.1 uncultured Bacteroidales bacterium
TGCAGTCGAAGTTGCATATCTTGCCCTTCTCGGGCAGCAGGTTGATGCCGAGCGAACTACCTAAGCGTCGGCTGAATATCGGTCCAAAGACTGTTTCTTCTCGTATCATAAGTTTCAATTAGAACATATAACCCATCTTGATGTAGAGGTTGCTGAACTTGGAGTTGTCCTGCTTGTCGAAGGCGGTGGCCCAGTCGACGCTGAGGACGAAGTTGTCGTTCATGGCCACCTTGAGGCCGAGACCGCCGCCGAGGTGGGGCATGTAGAGTCTATTGACATTATCGATATTGGTCATGTCGTCGGTCACGGGTGCTCCTATGTGCGGGTTGTGCGACACCATGCGGTAAGGCTGCACCACCATACCGGCGTCGAGGAAGGGCACGAGGCCGAGGTAGAACATGTTCTTCCCGACCTTCAGGCTTGCCACTCGCGTGCGCAGCTCGACGTTGGCGAAGGCCACGCCGGGGGCGAGGATGCGGTTGCGCATGATGCCGCGCACCGAGTTGGCACCGCCCAGGCCTTCATACACCACGCGCTGCATGTAGAGCTGGTTGAGGTAGGTGTTGAGGTAGAAGGGGCATTCGCCGGCGAGGTTGATTTGCGAGCCTAAGCGGTAGGCGAAGATGACGCGGTCTTTATAGATGGAGACATAGTGGCGGAAGCCCAGGTTGAGCTTCAGGTTGTTGTAGTCTTTCATATTGCCGATGCCGGCATAGTAGGTGACGAAGGCGTCGGCATGTATGCCGCGTGTGGGGTTCTGCAGCCGGTCGCGGGTATCGTAGGTGACGCCGCCGTGCAGGTAGGGGTGAGAGCCACCGTTGGCCTCGGCGGGGCTTATATAGCCGTCGGCCACATAATAGTCGAACAGCGTCACCGTGTCGGGCAACATGTTCTCCTCATTCTTGGTGAAGGAGTTCAGCCGGTCGATGTCGACAGGTCCCACGTTGAAATGCAGCAGGCCGATGCCGGCGTTCCAGTAGAGGTCATTGGTGATGGAGCCCTGCAGGTCGGCGCTGAAGCGGAAGAGGTCGCGGTGGTACTTGTAGTAGGCGCGCGAGATGTAGGCTGCGTCGTCCTGGTTCGAGTAGGCGGCGATGTATTCCGACTGGTAGCCGTTGAAGCCGTAGAAGTCGCACATCCGGTCGGGCAGGTAGGTGAGGTCGACGCTGAGGCGGTGCTTGGGGATGAGGTGCTTCGAGTCGTAGGAGAAGCGGAAGAGGCCGAAATGCTTGGTGGTGTAGGCCGCCTCGGCGTAGAACGAGTGAAGGTACTCGGGATAGGTGGAGCCGTCGCCGAAGTAGTAGATGTTGGTCAGCGCACCGTACTGGAAGCCGAGGTCGGCATCGTAGGCCACGCTGGGCAACAAGCCAAAAGTCCACCCCTGGCGGACATGGCGGGTCTCTTCTTGCGCCGACAGGGTCAGCGCACAAGTGAGCAGTAGCGGGAGTATGAGTGTCTTTTTCATATTCTATTGAATCTATCGTTTCCGGTTCTTTCTTTTCCTGAAGATAAACAGCCCAAAGGCAAGCAACGCCACCACCATGATGCCCATGGTGATGAGAGTGTTTCCCAGACTCTGCGGGGCAAAACCCATAAGCAAAAGCACAGGGAATCCGAAAGCCAGGGCCGGGATGGTCTGAAGCACCAAATTGTTGGCGGCAGGGGTCTCGAAGCGAGGGTCAATCTCACGAAGCAGGATCATTCCGTTGCTGGCGGTGCCGGTGAGCATGCCGAACATGGAGAAGAAGCCTTCGTATTCATAGTCGGGGTAGAGTTTGCGGCAGCAGCGCAGCACATAGAAGAAGGTGACAAGAGCGCCGACCGTACAGACCAATACCAATGGGAGCCATAGACCACGCAGGTTGTTGAAGTCGATGGCTGCGGTGCCCGCCACAATCATAAAGTCGAAACAGGTGCCAGCGATGCGGTCGAGTGTGTAGTTGTTGATGTATTCACGCTGCATGAGATTGCTCTTGCGCAGACGACCGATAATCCAACGCACCAGAACGCCGAGGAGGGTACCCCACAAGAAGTTGAATCCCCACACCAACGGCTTCAACGTCTTCACCCCGAAGTTGCCCAAGTCCAGCTGCTGCACACCATACATCAAGAGGAATACCAATGCGTAGACCAGCAGAACCAGACTTAGCTGGACGGTCATCTTGTCGATCGACTCAGAATGCGGAATCTCACCCTCGGATTCATAATCGGCAAGCGTATAATGCTCCGCCTCGGATTTCTCCCTGACTTTCAGTTTTCCGCGACGGCGCAGCACATTCATATAGATTACACCTATAATGCTGCCGACGATGAAACCTGTGGCCGCAATACTCAAACCGAAGTCCGACCCGTGGAACACAAGTCCCTGTCCGTCAGCCCACGAGGCAAAGGTGACGCCAAAGTTAAGCGCCTGTCCAGGTCCCTGTCCATACCCCATTGGGAGCAGCAATCCGGCAGCGTAAAAGAATTCCTCTCCTTTCCACCACATAAAAAGCGGCACGGTGACAAGCAGTCCCACAAGTCCCTGCAGGATGTAGGTGCTGGCGGTGACAGCACCGGTCTCAATCACCTTCATTGTCGATGTGGCGCTCTTAATCTTTCTGTTTTTCAACGCCATAGCCACAAACCCAAGGCCCAAAGCATGGTAAGTGACAATCTCCATCGCATGCTTGTCGACCAAAGTCGAGAAGAAGCCGATTGGCTTCAAGCACAGGATGAGAAGCCCGGCAAGCAAAGCCGAGGGGAGCAAACTCCGCTTGAAAAGAGGGACATTGCAGCGAATCATGTTTGCCACCAACAGGGCCACTACAATGATAAAGAACTGGATGAGCCTAGTCCATGCCGTAAGGTCTGCGAATGAGGTCATATCTTGAATACTTGATTGTTACACATCCGATTGCCTAAGTTTTTTTATACATTGTAACGCAGAAAGCGTTTTTTTCGTATATTTGCATTTGAAAAAAAAAGGCCCATTCCTGCATCCGCGCGCTTGAGCAGACAAACAATCAAACTGTTAGCACATGGCAATACAAGACAACAACTGGCTGTATAACTTTCTCTGCCCTCTGGTCAAATTCGGCACCCGTTGCCACTACAACCAACTCGATGTCCATGGTATTGAGAATCTTCCATCCGACGGTGCATACATCATAGCGCCATGTCACCAGCAGGCCCTCATGGAGCCGCTGGCCGTGCTCTACTATGCGCCCAAAGCTCCTGTATTCCTTGCCAGAGCCGACATCTTCGCCAAGCCCGCCATTCGCGCCATTCTCACCTTCCTCCGTATCCTTCCCGTATACCGCATCCGCGACGGGCAACACAATCTGGGCAAGAACAAGGGCATCTTCGAGCAGTGTCGCGCGGTGCTGCTTGACGGCTACCCGCTATGCCTCATGGCCGAAGGCCGCCACAACAACCGCCACCACCTGCTGCCCATGGGCAAAGGAATGTTCCGCATCGCCGGCGAAACACAGCTGGCTCTCGGCTCTCAGCCGCTCTACATCGTCCCCACCGGCATCGATTTCGACGAATACGAGCGTCCCTACAGCAACCTCGTCGTCAACATCGGCAAGCCCATTCCTGTCCAGCCCTTCATGGACGACTACCGCACGGAGGAACCTGTGGCGCTCAACAGGATGCGCGACGCACTCGCCGACGCACTCATGCCTCTCATGCACGACATTCGCAACGAGGAGCACTATGAGGAAATCATGACCCTGTGCAACACCCTCAACCTCACAATGCGGAGGTCGGAAAACGGAAGTCGGGGAGACAGCGCATGGAACCGTTTCCGTACCCGGCAGCGGATAGCCACACAATTGGACACACTTGCCATCGACGACCCGCAGTCGTTCGAACGGTTGACCGAATCCACCCGCGCCCTGCAAAAATGCTGCCGAAGGCTGCACCTCGACGAGAAGCTAGCCGGTGAACATTGGTCCTTAGCCGGCACCCTGCTCTCGTTGGCTCCCGTCGCCGCCCTCCTCGCCGCCGCCATCATGCTGCCTGCTGCCCGCTGGGTACTGCTCTACTGTCTTGTCTGTTATCCTCTCCTGATTCTGCCCACCCATCGCATCGTCAAGCGGAAAGTTGCCGACCCTCAGTTCCGCAGCTCATTCAACTTCGGAGTGCGACTGCTTCTGGCCATTCTCTACACCCCTGCCATCGGCATCGTGATGGCATGCAGCGGAGGCCTCTGGATGAGCCGGCTGGCCGACATCGGCGCCTGGTGGGGACTCATCTCCGTCGCGATGGTTCCACTTGAAGCCCGCATGACAGCACCTGTCGTCTGCTTTCTCCGTGACACATTCGCCAACTGCCGCTACTGGCTGCTGCGTCTTGTCCGACACCGCGACATGCGCGAGCTCAATGAATACATTCGTAACCTTCAACAACTCACCCTCAATCATGAGTGTCTGCATACAAAAAAAGCCCCTGCTTGAGGGGCTTCCAGGTGGTCTGTGGGAGATTCGAACTCTCGACCTCTTCCGTGTGAAGGAAGCGCTCTGAACCAACTGAGCTAACAGACCATTCGTTTCTTGCTTCCTTTTCTGTCGAAAAGCGGGTGCAAAAGTACAAAGATTTTTAAAACCGGCAAAATTTTTCTTCAATATGAGTAGAGAAAAAGGTGGTCCCACCCACAGTCAAACGCTTGGTATCATCTGGTTATCAGTGGGATTGTTAATTATCGGCGGCATCGTATTTTTTTCATCGCGACAGACTGCCGAAGGGGCATCCGAAGACTCTACATCGAGGCAAAACACTGAGATTTTGTCCTCACACGAGGACTCCGTCTACCGTTCAAGGAACAAAAAGCCATATAACCGACAGTATCACAGCAAGAAAACAGAAATAAAAAAGGGTTTCGACAGCAGTTGGTTCCATCACGAAACGCCGACGTCAACACGGCAACCGCTGAAAGTGGAACTCAACTCGGCCGACACCCTCACCCTGCAACTTTTGCATGGAATAGGACCAACCTACGCCCGCCGTATCGTGGCCTACCGCGAGCGGCTGGGCGGGTTCCGCGACACAAAACAATTGCTTGAGGTTTACGGATTTACACCAGAACTCTTAGCCCATATCGCGCCCAGCCTGACACTCGACACCGCCGACCTGAGACGCATCGACATCAACCGCGTGGAGCTCAAACAATTCATCCGGCATCCTTACATCGAATACTATCAGGCGCGCGACATCGTGCGGCTGCGCAATAGAGGTGCCCGTTTCCTCAGCGCCGACGACCTGCGCGCTGTGCCGTCGATGAACGACAGCACGCTGCAACGCATCCTGCCCTATCTCACCTTCGATGACAGCACAACAACAAAACATTCCCATTCGGACACAATATAATCACCGCACAGCCGTTAACGACACAAAAAGAACCCACACATGCTGACCTCCGACCCTGCCTGGGTGGCCGTTTTGACCCACCACAACGCCGAAACCACCGTAGCCGAGCGCCTCCGCAACGCCGATCCTCCCATCGAGTGCTACCTACCAATGATGGTAAACAAAGACAAGCGCCTCAAACACAACCCCATGCAGGAGCGTCCCATGTTTCCCAACTACCTCTTCGCGCGCATCAACGACAAGCAGATCTACCAGACGCGCACCACCCGCGGCGTAGTCTGCATCGTCAGCAGCCAGCACAGCATCATCCAGGTGCCCGACCGCGAAATCGAAGCTGTCCGCATGTTCGAATCCAGCCAACGTAAAGTATTCTTCCACGAGACCTCGCAACTGGTGAAGGGAGCCCGCACCACCATCCTCGAAGGGGAATTCGCCGGCATGGAAGGAACGCTGGTGAAACACTGCAAAGACGGCAACTTCTGTGTCAGCATCGACGTCATGAACCTCTCCATTGTAGTACATGTGAGCCGCGCGGAACTGCGACCTGCATCCGACCTCCGACCAGAAGAGTCGAAAAGCCAAAAAACAGAAGAGTCGAAGAGTCAGCCAAACTAAAAAAAAACAGAGCCACTCGCCAGAGTTGCCCTGCTGTGTGATCTGCACAAGATTTGAACTTGTGACCTCTTGCCTGTCAAGCAAGCGCTCTAAACCAACTGAGCTAGCAGATCAAAATGCTTTTCCTCGCAAAAGCGGGTGCAAAAGTACATGTTTTTTTGAAACCGACAAAATAAAATTTACCCACCAGCATCACAACAACTCACTAAATACTGAATATCAAAGATTTATAACACAAACTTTTTATCACCAATATATCGGATGCAACCCACAAAACGGCTCCGAAAAAGCAAAAAAAAACACAATTTATGGCAGACAACTACCTGGAAAAACGCTACGAAGAAACCCTCGGCTGTAACAAGCCGAAAGTGAAGCGAATAGGACATACCGTAGACGAGCTATTGCTACGTAGCCGCAGTCATCGAGGATACAACAAAAACTATGAGGTGAGCCGTGCGGAACTGGAGCGCATCGCAGGCATCTGTTCGCGGTTGCCTTCTGGATGCAACCAACAGGTACTAAGATTCTTCCTCGTTACAAAAGAAAGTGGTGCCGAAAAGGTGCTTGCCAACATTCGCATGGGAGCCGCGCTACCCGAGTTGCACCTCCCTACCCCAGGCACAGAGCCAGAGGCTTTCATTGTCTGCTGCAGCACTGTCAAGGAGAGCAAGCTGGTGGACATCGACCTCGGCATCGCCCTGCAGAGCATGGCGCTCAAAGCGGTGGAGATGGGACTTAACACGCTGATGATTGGCGCTTTCAACCGCGAAAAACTGCAGGAAGCGCTTCAGTTGCCGCTGGAGCCGCTGATGGTGTTGGCTGTCGGCAAGGGTACCGACCGCATCGAACTGGTGCTCACCGATGCAGATGCTCCGCGTGCCTACTACCGCAGAGATGGGGTGCATTATGTTCCCAAGGTAAGAGCCAGCGAACTGATACTCAACTGAGATGAAGAAGGCGCCGCTAGTGCCTGTAGCGCTGGCCATGATAGCCGGTATCGTCGTCGCCCGCCACATCGACATAGCGACGACAGTATGGCTGTGGAGTCTGGCGGGATGTGCAACAGCGACTGGCATCACGCTATTAATATCCAAACGCCTACATGCTGTCAGCCCGATGCTGACGGTATTGCTTTGCGGCCTTGTTGGAGGCCTGCTGTCGACAATCAAACTGCAGCGCGACTGGACACACGACTGCCCGGAGAAAACATTCCTCGAGGTGCGGCTGTCCGAGACGCCTGTGCCGCGTGAGAAAAGCTGGCGGGCAAAAGCTGCGGTGCTTTCCGGCGGCGACATCACCCTCTTCCTGCGCAAGGACAGCACCGCCGCCACACTGCGCTACGGCGACCGACTGTTGCTACACGGATACCCTGACCTTGAACGGAGAATCATCTACATCACCTCGGATCATTACCTTGTCACCAGCAGGGACAGCACATCGTTGCGGGCCCGCTGTGAGGCGTTGAGGCTCAAACTACTGCGCCGTATGCAAGCGGGCCCTCTTAAGCAACGGGAGGCCGGTGTAGCAGAAGCGCTGACATTGGGATGGCGCGGAGATATCGCCCCCGGGACACAGGCGTCGTTCCGCGATGCCGGCATTGCACACCTGCTGGCCGTCAGCGGATTGCATGTGGGCTTGCTGGCCACCATCGTGGGAGGCATGCTCGTCTGGGTCGACAAAGAACGTCGCGGACGCATCATCCGCGGGTGCGTACAGCTGGCCGCTATTTGGGCCTTCACTTTGCTGACAGGGTTGGCACCGTCGACGGTCCGTGCCGCACTGATGTTCAGCCTATTCATTGTTGCGCACATCTCAGGACGTCACACACCCGCACTCAATCTGCTGGCGACGACGGCCATCATCACGCTAACACTCAACCCCCTGCTTGTATTCAATGTAGGCTGGCAACTCTCCTATTGTGCCGTTGCCGGCATCTCTCTCGCACGTCCCGTCATCATGGCGTTCAACAACCGTCTGTGGCAACTCACCGCGGTGAGCACTTTCGCCACCTTAGCCACGCTACCTGTAGTGGCCACCACTTTTCATCGACTACCAGTTTATTTTCTCATCGCCAACATCACCATTGTGCCGCTGGCTGGTGTACTGTTGTTTCTCTCACTCGTCTACATGGCGTTACCCTGCGACGCGACAGCCTGGCCATTATTCTGGTTGACACGCTTTTGCGAATGGCTCACAGCATGGGTGGCCTCACTGCCGGGATCGGTGGTAGAGGTATGAGAATTAAGAATTAAGAATTAAGAATTAAGAATTAAAAACCAAAGGCTGACATCATAATAAATCCAGGCAGCGCTCGATAGGAATACCCAGACAGACGTCCTGCTGGTCTATATTACGTTCAATCAAACGACTGACTACCGACATGGCCGCACGTGTGCTGTCGCGCAGAGGCTCGCCATTCATCAAATGGCCGATGAGTACCGCCGAGAAAATATCGCCGGTGCCGTGAAAGGCCTTTGGAAGCTCATCATAGTCGATACGGAAATACGGGCCTTCGGAGATGTGCTGACGGAATCCCAGCGACTCATCGCTGCGACGTCCCACCACACAGCAGGCGCCGTCGACGCGGGCGCTGGTTATCAGTACCGACCGGGCTCCCAACGCCACAATTCGGTCACACATCTCACAAGCCTCCTGCCAGTTCATCCCCTCGGGGCGATAGGATATGCCTGCCAGATAGCAGGCCTCAGTATAGTTGGGGAAGGTGAGGTCGGCCACGGAGACCATCTCGCGCATCAGTTCCACATGCCTCTCCGTCATGCCGTTATATAGGCGTCCACCGTCGCCCATGATAGGGTCGACAAACACGGTAGTTCCCTCGCTATGCAGTTGACGGCAGTAGGCTGAGACGAGACGGGCCTGTTCCTCACTGAACATCAAACCGGTACACACTGCATCGAAACGGAAGCCCAGCTGACGCCACACGGGGATGGTGCCACGCATATATTCGGTAGTCTCCAGTACATTGAATCGGCCATAGTCGAGTGTGTTCGACACAAGGGCAGTAGGGAGGTTGTAAGTGGAGTGCCCCATGTGGGTCAGGATGGGCAACATGGCCACCATGCCCACATGGCTGTATCCGACGACGTCGTTAATGAGGAGTATCTGCTTCATTCTACTTACTATCAATAATTTGTATCTGTCACACAGAATCTGTTGCAATTGCAAAGATACGTAAAAAACATCACATCACGGTTGTCGGCGTCAAAATGGAGAAAGAAAAGGGGGCGAAGACACAATAAAAAGGAGACACGGAGGTTATATGGAGGTGGTAAACATGAGTACATACTTCGCCCGATTGCGTGAGCTGGTGACCCTGGAGTTCCAAGAGGAGCGCGAGCGCTACCGGCGCAGCTTTGAGGAACGAGGGCTGTCGCTGTCGGGCACCATCATCCGCGAAGCGACCTGCCGCTACCCCGTCACGCTGGGCGACACTGCATACAATGCCCTTGGCCAGTTGACGCTGCAGGTGCGCTACGACACTGACGACGATGAGTCCGAACTGGAGTTTGAGCCAGGCAAACCCGCCACCTTCTTTTACCTGCACGAAGGCTCTCCGAAAGAGATGCCACACCAATGCTATGTGGAGCAGGTTGGTGACGGCGTGATAACTGTCAGCCTACCCAACAAGGCAGCGGCACAAAGCCTGCACGACACTGCAGGCCGCCACCCGATAGGACTGCAGCTGGGCATCGACAACACGTCGTTCCGGGTGATGACCGAGGCCTTGCACGATGCCGAGCGCAGCGACAACGAACGTTTTTCACGCCTGCGCGATGTGCTGTTGGGGCGACGTCCACCGTCGTTCCGCTCGCTGCCGCTAGTGAGCTTTCCCTGGCTCAATCCCAGCCAGCAGGAGGCCATACAGAAAACCCTCGAGGCACAAGAGGTGAGCATCATCCACGGCCCTCCAGGGACGGGCAAAACCACCACCCTGGTCGAAGCCATCATTGAGACTCTGCAACGCGAAACACAAGTGCTCGTATGCGCCCCCTCCAATGCCGCCGTCGATTGGATCAGCGAGCAGCTGATGCGACGGGGCATCCACGTGCTGCGCGTAGGCAACCCGTTGCGCATGAGCGACGAGATGCTCGACTGCAGCTATGAACGCCGCTATGCGGCACATCCCGACTACCATGAGCTGTGGAGCATCCGCAAGGTCCTGCGTGAAGGAGCCAAAGGCGAGCAGGCCCACCGCCTGCGGCAGCGCGAGACCGAGTTGGAGATAAAAATCAACGCCGACCTCTTCGAACAGGCCCGTGTGGTGAGTTGCACCCTCATTGGCAGCTCCTACCGTCTCATGGATCGCCGCCATTTCAGTACTCTCTTCATCGACGAAGCAGCCCAAGCTCTGGAACCCGCTTGCTGGGCGGCCATCCTCAAAGCCGACCGCGTCGTTATGGGCGGAGACCATCAGCAACTGCCGCCAACAGTGAAAAGCATGGCCGCAGCCAAAGGAGGCCTCGGCGACACACTGATGCAGAAGGTGGTGGCACTATGGCCGCAAGCCGTCAAGTTGCTGACAGTACAATACCGCATGAACAAGCAAATAATGTCTTTCCCGTCACGCTGGTTCTACGGCGGACGCCTGCAGGCCGCCCCCGAGGCTGCCGACAGGATGGTCAGCCCGCTGGACACTCCGCTCACCTGGATAGACACTTCGGAATACTCCGATAACTCCGAATGCTCTGATTATTCTGAGAAAAGAACCCGCACCGGCAGCCTCACCAACTCAGAGGAGGCGCGGCTGGTGATTCACACCCTGCACGACTACATCGAGATGGTGTCACCCACCAAGGTGGAGAGCGAGCGCATCGACTTCGGCATCATCACTCCCTACCGCGGCCAGGCACGCCTGATACGGCGTCTGTTGAAGATGCAGCACTACTTCCGCAAGCTGAAACGCCACATCACCGTAGGTACTGTAGACGGTTTCCAAGGGCAGGAGCGCGACGTCATCGTCATCAGCCTGGTACGTGACAACGCTGAAGGCAACATCGGTTTCCTACGCGACCTGCGCCGCATGAACGTAGCCATGACCCGCGCCCGCATGAAGCTTATCATCGTCGGCAACGCCGCGACGCTGAGCCGCCACCGCTTCTACCGCGCCCTGGCTGAACACATACGTCGCCACGGCGAGATGGTCACCCTCCTGCCGACAGGAGACCAACCACAAGCATAGCCTCTCCCCCTCTCTCAATAGGGAAAG
>CAMJJD010000056.1 GCA_946406015.1 uncultured Bacteroidales bacterium
TCTCGCCGGCATAGGCGAAGCCGTCCATGATGTAGCTGAAGAGGGTGAAGAACTGCAGCAGCAGCGCATCGACGGCCAGTATCTGGTCGCTGATGTGGCTCGACGCTGCGGTGATGAAGGTGAACACACCCGAGAGGCAGAGGGTGCGCAGGAAGATGTCGCCGTTCACCTTGAAGAAACGGAGCATGTCTTTCCACTGCAAGGCCTCTCTCAGAGTTGATAGTTGAATATTGAAAGATGAGAGTTGTTTGCACTCCGCTTTCCACCTCCCGCTTTCCGCTTTCCACTTTTTCCGTAGGAAGATGATGCCGAGGAGGAGGCCGGTGTAGTTGGCCAGCACGGTGCCCAGAGCCACACCGAAGATATCCCACTTGAGCACGATGACGAACAGCAGCGAGAGGGCTATGTTGACGCAGTTGAGTGCTATGGCTATCCACATGGGGGTCTTCGAGTCCTGCATGCCGATGAACCAGCCTTTGACGGCGTACAACCCCAGGGTGGCGGGAGCGGCCCAGATGCGTACGAAGAAGTAGGTGAGCGCGAGGCTCAGCACGTGGTTACTGCTCTCGAAGATGTAGGGCACTGCCAGCGATATGGGCCACTGCAAGGCTATGAGCAGCAGGGCTATGGTGAGTGCTATTGCGCAGGCGCGGATGAGTATCTTCACAGCCTCGTCCCACCGCCCGGCCCCGAAGGCTTGCGCCGTGAAGCCGCTGGTGCCCATGCGCAGGAATCCGAAGTTCCAGTAGATGAGGTTGAATATCTGCGTTCCGATGGCTATGGCGCCGATGTGGTCGCCCGAGAGGTGCCCCACAATGGCCATATCCACCATGCCCAGCAGGGGCACGGTGATATTGGTGATGATGTTGGGCACCGCGAGGCCGAGGATACGCTTGTTCATCTATCTGTTCAGTTGATGGTTGTCTCGGCGCAGTTGATCACACTGCGGTCGCTCTTGCGCGAAAGCAGGGCTACGATGTGACAGTTCTGCAGCTGAATGTCGCTGTTGGTGACCTTGTAGGAGAAGTGCCCCACTTTGTGTTCGCCGGCGAGACCTTCCATCGGGATGTCGTCGCCCCAGGTGCCGGTGATGACGTCGCGCAGCATGTGGTTGTGCACATAGTTCTCGTCGGGGTCGCCGTCGGGCATCGACTGTTTGTACACCAGCGAGTCTTCGGTGAGGGCCAGCGTGAGCGATAGGCCGCCGTCGAGTTGGCTGTAAAGCTCCACGTCGACGGTGATGCTGATGCTGTCGCCCTCAGCAGTGGCATTGACGGCAACAGCCGCCTGGGGTGTCTGGTTGATCACCTTCTCAATGTCGGACACGATTTCGCTCATGCTGCCCGTGTATTGTTTCGTCCCGCGGTCGAGGTAGGCCGCCGGCAGTTCGCTGATGCCGAAATATTGCGACCAGGCCGTTCCGTCTTCGGTGCGCAGGTCGGGATTGCCGGCCCAGGGCACCCCTTGGCCGGTGGGGTAGTTCACGCTGATGACAATCAGTTTGTCGCCAAACTGATGGTGGGCGGCGTCGAGGGTGACGTCGGCCTTGGGGCAATTGGTGCACTTGGGACCCGTGTACTTCTCGACGAAGGCGCGGTGCACGTTGGCGTTGGTCCAGTTGCTGCCGCCACCGGCACTTTGGGTGTAGTCGTCGGGGCTTATCTTGTCGCAGCCGGCCATGAGCAGCGCGGCAGCGGAGAGTATGAGGATTGACTTTTTCATCTGGGAGTTGATAGTTAATGGTTTTTCATATCTTGCATCTCTAGAAACTGGTGCTCAGGCTGAAGGTGAGACCGTTGCTGGCGGGCACGGGGCGGCAGACGCCTCCGATGCAGAGCAGTCCTTCGCGCTGCTTGCCGTAGCCCACTTGCAGACGTGTGGTGCCCTGCGTGTAACCCACGGCGATGCTGGGGTAGTTGCCTGTGCCGTCGTTGTAGGCATATTGGTCGCTGGCCGAGAGGAACCAGTGGGTGCCGATGCTCCATTCCACGAAGCCCATCAGCCAGTCGCCGGCGCGGCGGTCGGTGAGTCCTTCGTCGGGGGCGTAGCGGCTGTCGCTACCCATCCATTCGGCCTTGAAGTGCAGTGAGTGCTTCTTGTCCACACGCCAATGCAGGTCGCCCACCACGATGTGGTTGTGGTAGAGACCCGGTTCTTCGCCTTCGACTGCCGGGTTGAACTCCTGGTAGCAGTATATAGCGGTGAGGGTCAGTTTCTTGCTGAGTTTCTTCTCCACCTCGAGCGAGGCGTCGGTGAAGTAGTGCTGGCCGAGGCCGAGCCACGAGGCGGTGTAGCCTTCGGTGCCGGCACCGCCCACCTGCACGGTGTCGAGACCGTAGATGGTCGACGCGTTGAGGGTCACGTCGGTGCCGTATTTACCACCGAGCAGGGTACCCTTTTTGAATCGGTAAGCCACCTCACCCTGCAGACCGTTTTCGCCGTTGACCTGCGTGACATAGGGGAACATCGTCAGCGAGGCGTAGGTGTACTGCTTGTTGATGGCGGGCAGGTAGTTGATGAAAAGCATCTCGCCGGCTTGACTGCGGACGGATTTGAATCCCATGTTGTCGATGTGCTTGGCCTGAAGGCTGGCGCTGAGGCCGCGGCGCGAGTAGCTCATGTTGACCATCAGAGCTTCGCCGGGACGGTAGATGTAGTCGTTGATTTTCGACGGGTCTTGTCCTTTGCGGGCATATTCGGACTGGAGGGTGAAGTGGCCGTAGTCGATGTTGAGTCGTACTGCGGCGGCACCCACGTTGAGCGGCAGGTTGAGACGGCTTGCCGGGTCGGCGGCGGAGGGGATGCTCTCCTCTTCCTCATACTTGCTCACAAATCCGGCGCCGAGGGTCATGTGCAGCTTGCTGTCGGACAGAGGTTTGACGAGACTGTTGAGGTCGGCTTCGGCATCCAGGCCGCGCACCAGTCCGTTGCCGTAGTCCCAATACACGCGTTGTTTGCCGGCCAAGGCCTTGACGGTGAGACCGTCGACGGGCCGCAGCGTCACATTGAGACCCAGCAGGGCGTTGTCAAGTCCCAAGTATCGGTCTTCATAGGCGCGCAGTATCATTCCCGAGCCGAACTGCTCGTAGAAGTGACCGGCTGTGACGCTGATGCGCTTGGCCTTGTAACTGACAAAGTAATGGGCGATACCTTGACCGGTGTATTGCGCATTGAAGCCCAGCAGGGGCGTCTGATAGGCTTCGAAGCGCAGACCGGCGCTGAAGTCGCCGTTGGTGTAGAGGATGTCGGCGCGGGCATTGAGTTTGAGGTGCTCGGGCACGTCCTCGGCACCGATGACGGAGTCGGCGTGGCTCATCTGACCGTCGAGCTGTATGTTGCCTGTCACGTGGCCGCCCATGATGCCCTGGGCGCCGGCCACACCGCTTACAATACAGGCTAATGCCGATAGGAGTAGTCTTTTATTCTTCATCGCTATATATTATGTATTCGTTAAATAAAGACCATATATGTAAACAACAGATTCTCTTAATGTTCTTTTACCGTTCTTCTACCGTTCTTCTCAATTCCGAGAAGAACGGTAGAAGAACGGTTTATAACTTCCTGAAGATGTGTGTTATGTGAAGGCTGGTTATTTGAGCAGATTGCGTACCTGCTCAATGAGCTCGTCCTCTGCACCGGGCTGGTAGCCTTTGTGTTGCCACACTATCTCGCCCTTGCCGTTGATGACGAAGGTGTGGGGCGGGTCTTGTCCGATGTTGAGGGCTGTGGCGAATTCGCGGTTGCTGTCGAGAAGCACTTCGTAGTAGTGCTTGAACTCATCGTCGCCGGTGTCGCTCCAGCCTTGCTTCTCGGCGACACCTTTGACACGGGCTGCGGTGCGTGCGTCGTCGATAGAGACGATAAACATCTTGACGCCCGTCTCCTCAACCCATTCGTCGTACTGTTCGCGGATGGTTTTGAGTTCGAGCATGCAGGGGCCGCACCATGTGGCCCAGAAGCTGATGATGACGGGTTTGCCATCATTTTGGATGACGGATGACTGGACGTTCTTGCCGTCGAGGGTGCGGAGGGTGACGCCCTCGGGGAGTTTGGCGCCCTGAGCCATGAGGGTACCAGCCATGAGAAGGCCGAGCATTGCAAAGAGTATTTTCTTCATATCTGTATAAGTGTTTAGATTTCTGGTTTCGGTGTTTGGTGTTCAGTGGTTGGACTGGACACTTTATATCTTTATTCCTTTACTCCTTTTATAAATTTAGTATGTTATCCAACTGTTTTATTGCATATTCCTCTTGTTCGATGAGTTGGGCGGTCCAGGGCGTGGCTTCGCCGTCGTTGATATCGTCGCGAAGCTGGAAGAGGCGACCGTAGTGGAGGCCAAAGTCGCGGTAGGCAGGGTTACCAAGTTCGGCGGCGAGGGCGAAGAGATTGGCTGTTTTGCCGTCGATGATTTTTGTGTAAGTGTTCTGTGTTAAGTGTTGCGTGTTCGGTATTAGGTTGTCGGGCTGGACATTTGACAGTTCTTGTGCGAGCAGTTCGGCTTCAACCATGGAGCGGACGACGGAGTTGACTTTGGTGGTGATGTCCCTGTCGTTCAGTTCAGAGAGGAGCTCCATGATTTGTGTGAGGAGGTAGTCGCCAACAAGGACGGCGACGGCGTTGTTCCAACGGGCGTTGACGGAGGGCTGCCCGCGGCGGGAGGAGGCGTGGTCGATGACGTCGTCATGAAGGAGGGAGGCGTTGTGGAGCATTTCGACACAGACGGCGAGGAGAAGTGTACGGCGCGATGTCAGGTGTTCGATGCCGAGGGTTGCTGCTGCGGAGAGCAGCATACGAGGGCGCAGCATTTTGCCGATGTGCGAAGCTGTATAGGATTCGACCTGCCGAAGGAGGGGGTTGTCGCCTCGGGTGATGCGGTGCAGGTATTCGTTGCGGACTTCGTCAAGACTGGCCTCGATATTCATTGTACAGGGTAGTGAGTTTGTTGGTAAGCGGTTTGGAGGCTTTCACAAGGGGGAGACGCAGAGCGTTGGTAATCATGCTTTGGGCTTCGAGGAGCGCCTTGATGCCAGTGGGGTTGCCTTCTTCGAAGATGGCATTCATCAAGGGCAGCATGCGGTAGTGGAGCGGTAGTGCGCGCTTGAGGTCGCCTTTGAGGGCGAAGCGGACCATATCAGACATTTCCTTTGGGAGAGCATTTGCGATGACGGAGATGACACCGTCAGCACCGAGGGAGAGGAGGGGGAAGGTGAGGGTGTCGTCGCCGGAGATGACGCGGAAGCCGGCGGGGCGGTTGCGTAGTATTTCCATGACTTGATGGATGTTGCCGCTGGCTTCCTTGATGCCGATGATGTTGGGACATTCGTTGGCGAGGGTGAGGGTGGTTTCTGCGGAGAGGTTGACACCAGTGCGGCCGGGCACGTTGTAGATGATGACGGGAACGGGCGAGGCTTCGGCGACGGAGCGATAGTGGGCGAGGAGGCCGCGTTGGTTGGGCTTGTTGTAGTAGGGAGTGACAGAGAGGAGGCCGCTGATGCCTTCGAAGTTGGTGCGGGCGAGGGTGTCGGTGAGGCTAAGGGTGTTGTTGCCGCCAAGGCCGAGCATAATGGGGAGGCGACCGCTGACGGTTTCGACGATGAATTCCTGCACGGCGGAGCGTTCGTTTTCGGTCATGGTGGCGGCCTCGCTGGTGGTGCCGAGGGCGACGATATAGTCTACACCGGAGTTTATGATGTGTTCGATAAGTGCTTCAAGGCGGGTGAAATCGACGGTTTCCTGTTGCCGGCGGAAGGGGGTGATAAGGGCGACGCCGGTGCCTGAAAAGAGGGGTGTTTTCATAATGTGTTAATGTTGTATTCTGTTAGTGTTTTTGGAGTTAAGGAGTTATGAGTTATGAATGATGGAAAGTGTTAAGTGCTTTTTAGTTTTCAGCTTTCAATTTATAATTCTCCTTTACTCTTTATTACTTTACTTTATTTACTTCTTTATCATACTGAGGTATTCTATGACGTTGTTGAAGAAGCCTTTGAGTTCGACCTGACCGTCGCCGCGGATGATGAGATCAAACACCTCGGAGGGGTCTTCGGCGGGGGTTGCGTAGACGACTTTGAGACTGGCGGTGGTGCGCAGTGCAACATACTGGGAGAAGAAGTTCTCTTCGCCGATGGTGTCGATGAGGAGGTCGTACTGCTGTTCGACGAAAGGTTTGATTGATTCATAGCTGGGCAGACCCCAGAAGTTGATGTCGGACTTACTGCGGACGATGTGGGTGGCTTGGTGTGTGATGACGAAGCCTATCTCTTGGTCGCGTTGCAGCAGTGCAATGATGTGGACGTGTTTGCCTTGGTTTTCCATCACTTTGGCAAAGTGGTAGAGGATGTTCCAGTGCTGTTCGTCGCCCAGACGGCAGATGACGCCGATGTTGCGCACTTCGTCGATGTTGTCGATTTTCTTCTCACGCGGGGCGGCCTTGAGGTCGCGAATCAGATGCTTGCGATGTATTTCTTTGATAAACTCAAACATATTTATATAGAATGCGTTATAGTGTCAGTGCTTTGGTACGTTAGCTTTCGAAGAGTGTGTGTTGTCGGTAAAGGTTGAATGAGCGGCGGTGGTAGGGAGTGATGCCGTATTGTTCGATGGCACGGTAGTGCTCAAGGGTGGGGTAGCCTTTGTTGCGGTCCCATCCGTAGTGTGGGAACTCGTTGTGCAGTCGGACCATGATTTCGTCGCGATGGGTCTTGGCCAGAATGCTGGCGGCGGCAATGGGCATGTAGAGGGCGTCGCCGTGGACAATACACTGGAATGGCAGTGAGGTTTCGTTGTAGAACCGGTTGCCGTCGATGAGGAGGAAGTCGGGCTGGGGGTCGAGTTGCTGCACGGCGAGGCACATGGCGTGGGTGGAGGCGTGGAGGATGTTAAGGCGGTCGATTTGGTCGGGTTCGACGACGGCGACGGCCCAGGCGATGGCTTCTCGTTCAATCTCTTCGCGCAGGAGGTCGCGTTGGTGTTCGTTGAGTTGCTTGGAGTCGTTGAGGAGGGGGTTGCTGTAGTCGTCAGGCAGCAGCACGGCAGCGGCGACGACGGGTCCCGCCAGCGGACCGCGTCCAGCTTCGTCGCATCCCGCCTCACGGCGGCCTGATATGAGTCGGGCTTCTAGCATAGCAGGGCGGCGATTAGAATTGCTATCAATAGTAGGTCATATATCCATGTGCGCTGCTTGCGGCGTCGACCGTAGCCGGTGGGGCGTTCGGTGGCGGAAGCGAAGAGCCTGTAGGTGACAAAAGCGAAGGGAATGGCGAGGAAGGCTGTCTGGATTGGCAGCAGTGGGGTGAAGAGCATCATTCCCACGCCGCCGATGGCGAAGAGCATGACGGTGGTGGCATTCTTCTGCCACAGCACGGGTCGTTCGCCGACACGCCCGATGACGGAGATCAGGCTCCATAGCATCACCGCCGCCAGCAGGATGGAGGCGAGGTCGGAAACTGGAAGTCGGGGGTCGGCGGCCGAAGGGTGGAGGCCTGTTTCTGTCTTCCGAATTCCGAGTTCCAGGTTGAGGCGAAGCCAATCGTGCAGGCCATCGGTCATGTAGAGTACCAGCAGGAGGAGCACATAGGGTATAGCAAAGCCCAACAGCATGAGCATCCAGTCTTTCCAGTTGTAGAGGCGGTAGCTGGAGGCGATGAGCAGATAGCTGAGCATCAGCAGCGCGGCAGGTTGATAGAAGAGCGAGGCGAGGCCGATGAGCAGGGTGGCACCGCAAATCCTCTCGGGCGGGATGGTGAGCAGGGTGCCGCGCAACACCAGTCGGTCGAGGCTGACGATGGCCACGCCGCTTACGAGAATGGCGGGGGTGAGGGTGGTGGCGCCGGCGCTCATGGCGACGATATAAAGCAAGGTGGGAAGGAGACTGTTCTGTGAGACCAGATTGACGTTGGCGAGCAGCAAGTTGAGGGTGACGCCTTCCGCCAGTACGAGTAGCATGGCTATCACCACCGTCAGGCGCGGAACGGCTGCCAGCCAGCGGCAGAGAAGACCATAGAGTACGGCGGGATGGTCGCCCGCCTCCATGGCAGCCGGCGCCAGCAAGGCTCGTCCCCACAGTAGCAGCAACACCAGGATGATGATAATTGCCTGCGTCAGGATGTCTCTATGGAACAGCTTGACCATGTACGGGTTAAAGTTTTACGGTTTAGGTGCTGGCGGCCAACTTGGTTAGCGGACAATGAGTTTCTCGGTGCGACTGCCGACGCGGACGATGTAGACTCCCGAGTTCCAGCGGCTGACGTCGAAGGTGGCTTCGGTACGGACGGGCATCTCGAGCATGCGGGTGCCGCTGACGGAGTATACCTGCAGCGACTGCTGCTCGCCGCATCCGGTGTTCACCGTCACGCTGCCATTTGCGGGGTTGGGGGAGAGGTGTAGCGGCAGGCGCTGTGTTTCGGCTTGGTGGATGCTGACGCGGCTGATGGCCTCGTTGATGGCGGCGAGGGCGTCGATTTTTCCCCAGCCCCAGCGCACGTCGGCGCTGTCGTTGGCGTGCAGTGCCCCCGTCTTTTCGTCGTTGCGGGCGGTGGAGGTGATTATTTCGCGAATTGCATCAACAGTCAAGTCAGGGTTGGCTTGAAGCAGGAGCGCGACGATGCCCGTCACGGCGGGGCCCGACATAGAGGTGCCGCTCATACGGCTCCATTTGTATTCGCGTATGCCCAGTTGGACGGTGGCGGTAGGGGTGTAGCTGCCGGTAGTCCAGTAGCTGATGGAGGAGTTGACCTGGTAGCCAGGTGCCGAGATTTCGGGTTTCTGCCTGCCGTCGATGAGGGGACCGTAGCTGGAGAAGTAGGTGAGGTCGCCGGGATAGCAGGTTGTCGAGTCGGCCGACCAAGTGTCGGCTTCGTGGGCAGCAACACTGATGGTTTTCTCGGCGCAGGCGGGTTCGCCGATGCCGTAGTAGACGTCGCCGGAGACGAATCCTTCGTTGTTCCCGGAATAGAAATTGGCTCCTTCGTTGCCGGCATGGTTGGACTTGTTGGCCACATTCCAGGCGTGGACAGTGCCGTCGGCGGCAGCGACGAAGAGTTGCAGCTGCATGCTGTTGCCCGGATTGTCGACATCAATCTGTATGTGGGGGCGGTGGTCGAAGGGGTTCTCGGCTTCGATGAGCACGCGATAGGGCGCCGCGGCGACGCCGCAGCGGAGGGTGTCGTAGATGATGGTGCTGTCGGCATGGGCGTCGGTGGAGAACATGGGGCTGGCCCAGACGCTGTCGGCATCTTTGATGCGGAATCCGGCGCTGAAGTGGTGTCCCTGTTCGCCCCAGAGGATGAGGCATTGTCCGATGGCGTCTTCAGCGTAGGTGTAGAAGGCGGCGCAGGTTTTGACGGTGTCGGGGTTGGTGCTGAAGTTGCGACTGATGTGGAAGCGGGCGTCGCCATTGTTGCCGGCGCTGGTGACGAACACCACGCCCGAGTCGCTTAGACTGTTGATGGCCTGGCTGAGGAGGGAGCGGCCGTCGAGGCAGCTGAAGGAGTACATGCCCCAGCTGCTGTTGATGACCAGCCGGCGGCTGCTGTCCTGGGCCACACGTTTCATCCAGGCTACACCGTTGAGCCAGTCGTCCTCGTTGAGGCCGAAGGAGCAGAGGAGCAGATGGGCGCCGGGTGCCTGTCCGCGGAATTGGCTGGTGTTTCCGACACCTTTGCCGGCGCAGATGCCGGCCACGTGGGTTCCATGGGTGCCGTAGCCATAAAGGTTGGAGGTGTCGCCTTTGGCGTTACGCAGGGCGTTGCGGCCTACGATTTCGGTTCCGTAGGTGAAACCATCGGGGGCTGGACCTTTGAGACGGAAATGATCCCAGGCGCGTTCGATTTGCGAGGTGGTGAAGTTGGGGTGTGTGTAGTCGAAACCCCAGTCGGTGATGCCGATGAAGACACCGTCGCCGTTATAGCCGGTGTTGTTCGAGACGCCGTCGCCGGCCTGCACCTTGTTGGTGCGGGTATCAGAGCGGGTGTTGTCCATCAGGGGGCCGCCGACGCGGTGTGCGATGCTGTACTGTAGCACCTCGCGGTTGGTTTCGAGTTCGGAGAGTCTATCCACAGGGACGCGGAGGGTGACAATTTGTCCGACCTGGGCGCCGATGGTGATGTCGGCCTTCAGGAGGCGGTCACGGTCGAAGTTGGGTTGCATTTTGGCGAGGAAGCCGATGGTGGTGGCCCCGGCGGACACCTGTTCGCGCACAAGGGCTTTGGTGTCGATGCCGCATTTGGCGGTCTGTGCTACGGAAGTGACTAAAATGCACAATGCCAATAGGCTGAACAATATTTTCTTCATATGTATTGAATTATATACAAGATGCAAAGATACGTAAATTTTCTGAATTACCTGCGGAGAGTCGAAAAAAATATTTCCCACTGCGAGCCGACGGGGATTGAGTCGCTGGTTGCAACCACCGTATTGCCTGGGACAAAGAAACAGGGTGTCCCTCATGAGGAGGGGCACCCTGTTGTGAGTTGTTGATTTGAGGGTTAGACTTCCCAGGTGTCGCCGCTGTTGAGCAGGTCGTCCATGCATTTGTATTTGCCGACGTTCATCTGTTCTTCCATCTGCTCTTCGTAAAGCTGGGTATAGCTGACTTTCTTGACGTTGCGGATGACGCCGAGGGCCACAGGCAGGTTGGATGCGGGACCCATGTGGGCCAACATCATGTGGATACCGGTATCCTCGGTGGTCTCGTCGTGCACCATGATATCGTCGATGGTAATGCCATTCTCGCCGACGGTGACCACTTCGAGCTGGCGGCCGTTGAAGCGGAGGCCTTTCTCCTTGTTCTTGCCAAAGAGCATGGGTTTGCCATGTTCGAGCACGATGGTGCGGTCGTCGCGGACGGCGCGGTCGGTGATGGCGGCATGCG
>CAMJJD010000057.1 GCA_946406015.1 uncultured Bacteroidales bacterium
ATGTCATCACGATAGATGTACTTCTGCTCGGCACAAAGTTTCTCTATAAACCTATGTTCTATATTCTTTTCCAAAGTGAATTATTGTTTCAATTTAAAATGCAAAGGTACATGTTTTTCTGGGAATGGCAAAAAGTATTTTTCAACGGCTGCAAAATATTGTAATGCTGTTATAAAATGGTTGCCGAGAGACCGCCGTGGTATGCCGTCGGCTTGGCCGACAAAGGATCGCCGTGGTGTGCCGTCGGCTCGGCCGACAAAGGGAATTGGACTATTGATTGAAAATCAAGAGGTTACATCTATTGATGGGCCGCTTGGCCAATATATTGATTTTCAGGTGGTACGCTATTGCAGCAAAGAAGGCATATAGAACCCACGAAGAAGGGACGAAGAAAGAAAACTACCGATGGATCGCCGAGAGGTCACCGTGGTTTGCCGTCGGCTTGGCTGACAAGGATTGTCAATAGTCTTTGTATAACCGGCCTCTTTTCTTCCGATTCATGGCACTATGCTGCGACCTGGAATAGACAAGTTTCCTATATTCTTGCGAATGGATCATTCATTGTCCCTCTCTATGATTTCCCAATGTCCGTATCGTCTGCCACCCACTCGTTTTATCTTATTGTCTTCCTGTAACTTGTTCATATATCGCACCAGCGTCCTTCTGGCTATTCCCAAGGTATTGGACAGATTGTCCATCGTGGCTGACGGCTTGGCGCGTAAGGCGTCTATAATCCTTAGTGCCATAGTGCCATCCAAGGCGCTGTCGGATTTGGCACTATGGAATCCATCGTCCATGCTATGCTTGTACTCCTCAATCTGTTTCAGCAGGTTGTCGCAATGATGCTGGAGCATGAAGGTCTTGAAATCCTTTGAGTCTTCTGCTTCTTCACTTTGTTCAAGAGAGCTGATGTATTGCTTACGTTTCTCCTTTTTCACTATCGACGGCACCACGCCAAACTCGTACTGTATCATATTCATCACCAGTCGGCTCATACGACCATTACCATCGGCCCAAGGATGAATATTCACAAGCCTGTAGTGGGCTTCGAAACTCAAGTCATATACTGCTTCAATGTCTGCTTCGTGCAGGTGTTTCCGCTCGGCATTGAGCCATTGACAGAATTCCTGTAGCCGACCGGGAACCTTCTGATACGACAGATATGACCTTCCTCCTATTCCGGCACTCACATTCAAAAGTCTCAACTCACCCTTGGCTGCCGAAAAATTGCCCAACATGGTGTTGTATTCCGACCCCGTGTTTTTCATTACCAATGCCGAAAGGCTACGTAGCAGTTCCACCGTATAGTCGTTATGTTCGCGGGCATAGACAATGCTCTGTTCGTAGGCGGCTTTCAGGTCGATGTTCATCATCTGCTCAATAAGGGGTTTCTGTGCCCCGATGCCTTCGTCGAACAGCAGGCGGTTCTCTATCTCCGTCACTGTCGAGCCCTCGATGGCGGTAGAGTGGGTGATGATGGAATAGAGATAGAACTTGGCGTAATCTATCTGCTCTCCTATACCAAGTTGATTATATTCTTGAAGGATGTCCTTAATATTTTTCATAAAGTATCCTCTTTTCTGTCATTTGAGTGGCATTGGTGAATTGCAACGTCTTGTTGTATAACGCCGCCATTCCACCACTCGCGTCAAGATATTTGTATAACTTGTCGTTGCTCATATCTTATTTTTCGAACTGCAAAGATACTTATTTTTTCTTGAATGGCAAAATGTATTTTTTAACGGCTTGTAAACACAATCTACATCGTCACTAAGTTGGTTGGCATTAAACGGTGACGGTGGCGAGGAAGAGGGAGGGGGAGACGCGGCGGTTGATGTTGCGGTGCTGACGGTTGGCTTTCTTCTCGTCGGCGGAGAGGGTGGGGATGTGGGCGGTGTTGGCGGCTTCGACGATGGCGTAGAGGTGGAAGGTTACGGGTTGGCCGGTTGCGACTTCGTCGCTCACGTCCGGGAGGTCGAAGGCGGCGCGGGCGGATTGGCGCTCGACGCTGGTCATGAGTATGCAGACGTCGGCATCGGGGGAGACGGCATAGATGTGCACGATGTCGTCGGGGCGGGCTTTATCTTGCAGGTTGGGGAGGAAGGTGAGGTCGACATGGAGGCCGTCGGTATGGATGCCGTTGGCGCAGACGGCAGGGAGTGGGCCACGGGCAAGGAGCAGGGCGGGGTAGTCGATGTGGACCTGGCCGTCGCTGTAGACGAAGTTGTCTTTGTTGAGGCGCGAGAAGTAGTTGGCTTCGGTGAGTCCGTGGGCATGGGCTTCCTTGGTGAGGCCGCGCTGGAGGATGGTGCCGAGGAGGGAGGAGGCATGCTGGCGCGCCTTGAAGAGGGCCCGCTGGCGCAGCTGGGCTTCGGACTTGCGGTCGTTGTATTCCGCCGGAAGCTGGCGCGAATAGGTCTTGCCGAAGCGGGTGTAGTGTATGACGCGGCCGACGGTGCCGGTGTATTCGATGACGGATGGTTTGACTTTTGCCATGGTGTGTCGTTTTTGGTGCACCAGTCATAACTGAGGTGCATGCTTTTTATTGTATGGTTACCCTATAGGCAGGTAGTGTTTGATTAAACTTTGAGTAAAGTGGGAGTAAAACCTAAAGAGTGGTTGGATGCCATCGGATGTGATGGCAAAAGCCCAAATCAGGCTATGGGAACAACACAAAATCAAGCGGCAAGTAGCAGACGCCACTTGCCGCTTAATTCTATATCGCACAAGGCGTTATCAGTAGCTGCGGGCGAAGACGACGCGGCGGTGGCTGGGCTTGCCGCTGTAGATGCAACGGCCTTCTTCCTCGGGGGCGTCGAAGGGGATGCAGCGGATGGTGGCCTTGGTCTCTTCCTTGATGCGCTCCTCGGTCTCGACGGTGCCGTCCCAATGGCAGAGGAGGAAGCCGTTCTTCTCGATCTCGACCTTGAAGTCGTCCCAGGTGTCGACACGGCGGGTCATGCTGGCGCGGAAGTCGGCGGCCTTCTTGTAGAGGTTCTGCTGTATCTGCTCCATGAGGTCGCACACGTGGTCGGCGATGCCTTCGAGGGGAAGGGTGGTTTTCTCGAGGGTGTCGCGGCGGCGCACCTCGCAGGTGCCGTTCTCCATGTCGCGGGCACCGATGGCGAGCTGCACGGGGACGCCCTTGAACTCGTACTCGGTGAATTTCCAGCCGGGCTTGTATTCGGGACGGTTGTCATACTTGACGACGAGACCTTTGGCTTCGAGGGCCTTCACAATCGGGGCGATGTGCTCGTCGAGCTGGCGCTGCTGCTCTTCGCTCTTGCAGATGGGGACGATGGCCACGTGGATGGGGGCCAGGTGCGGCGGCAGGACGAGGCCGTTGTCGTCGGAGTGGGTCATGATGAGTGCGCCCATGAGGCGAGTGCTGACACCCCACGAGGTGGCCCAGACGTATTCGAGCTGGTTCTGCTTGTTGAGGAACTGCACCTCGAAGGCTTTGGCGAAGTTCTGACCCAGGAAGTGGGAGGTGCCGGCCTGCAGGGCCTTGCCGTCCTGCATCATGGCTTCGATGCAGAGGGTGTCGAGGGCGCCGGCGAAGCGCTCGTTGGGGCTCTTGTGGCCCTTGAGCACGGGCATGGCCATATACTTCTCGGCGAACTCGGCATAGACCTCAAGCATGCGGCGGGCCTCCTCCTCGGCCTCCTCGCGGGTGGCGTGGGCGGTGTGGCCTTCCTGCCAGAGGAACTCGGCGGTGCGGAGGAACATGCGGGTGCGCATCTCCCAACGGACGACGTTGGCCCACTGGTTGCAGAGGATAGGCAGGTCGCGGTAGGACTTGATCCAGTTCTTGTAGGTGCTCCAGATGATGGTTTCGGAGGTGGGGCGCACGATGAGCTCTTCCTCGAGCTTGGCGGCGGGGTCGACGACGACACCGTTGCCGTTGGGGTCGTTCATCAGGCGATGGTGGGTCACCACGGCGCACTCTTTGGCGAAGCCTTCGACGTGCTCGGCCTCACGGCTGAGGAAGCTCTTGGGGATGAAGAGGGGGAAGTAGGCGTTCTGGTGGCCTGTGGCCTTGAACATGCGGTCGAGCTGGTCGTGCATCTTCTCCCAGATGGCGTAGCCATAGGGCTTGATGACCATGCAGCCGCGGACGGCGCTCTGTTCGGCGAGGTCGGCACGGACGACGAGTTCGTTATACCATTCGGAGTAGTTTTCGCTGCGTTTGGGAAAGTCTTTTGCCATATCTTTTTTTAAATCTCAATCGGAACCGAAAGAACTGTCAAAATTGTATCTCCAAGCCAATGACCGGAATGAATGCTAAACTGATTTTTCTTTCTGTTCTCTGTGGGGTTAATATTTTTTTATCTATTATACAATATTTTGTGATGTGTGTCGTTTGATTAAATCGAGTTGCAAAAGTACAGAAAAAAAAAGACACGGTGAAATCTTTTATATACAAAATAGGCAAACTACTGAGTATCATACTGGTGATTAGCAGCCAGTGGTCGGTGGCCAGAGGCCAGGTGAAGCTGCAGGCAGACACGTTGGAATGCCACATAGTGAGTTTCTCGGTGGGGATGCTGACGCCCGTCGGCAGCTCCAACAGCATGGGGCTGAGTGGCGGCAGCATGCAAGACCTGTACGGGTGGCCCTACCTCGACTTTGCCTTGGAGTGGGGCTACAAATACAATATCGACTGGCTGGTGGGGGTGGATGCGGACCTGTGGATAGGGATGAGCGGCGACAACCTTGCAAACCGTGTGGAGCGCATGGGCAACGTGTTCAATCCCGGCGAGACGGCGATGGCCGTCAACGGCGAGGACGGCGTGGTGACGGCCTACAACCGTGGGCTGGCGCTGCGTCCGGGGTTGGGCAAAATCATCCGCGTGCTGCCGAAGAACCCCAACTCGGGCGTGCTGCTGAAGGTCAGCGGCGGCTGGTTCATGCAGAAGACTGTCTTCCACCAGGACTTCAACCACCCGCAGGTGTACCAGCTGAGCGGCGGCTACGAGAAGCTCTACGACCACCTGCGCAACGGAGTGATGCTGACCGAGAGCGTCGGCTTCCTTTTCATGAGCAACTACTCGACCTACGCCAACTTCAAGGTCACCTTCGACGTGAGCCAATGCTGGAGCTGGTCGAGCCGTCCCTGGCTGATTGACAACGTCATGGGACTGAACGGGAAGGACCGGAGCCGCTACTTCGACCTGCTGCTCGGCCTGCGGCTCACCTGGATGTTCCCCTTCACCGGCAAAACGACGTATGACTATTACTATTATTGAGGAGAGAAGGAGTAGAGGAGTTAAGGAGATAGGGAGATAAGGAGTTAAGGAGACAGGAGATAAGGAGATAAGGAGATAAGGAGTTAAGGAGTTAAGGAGTTAAGGAGTTAAGACAATAGTTCCGATGCGGATAATCTATACAATAGGCATTTGTTTCTACACGTTGGGCATACGTGTGGCGGCGCTGTTCGGCCACAGCAAGGCCCGTCTTATGGTTGACGGGTGGAAGCGCTGGCCCGAGCAGGTGGCCAAGCTGAGCCACGAACGCCCCACCGTGTGGTTCCATGCCGCCAGCCTGGGCGAATTCGAACAGGCTCGCCCGGTACTGGAAGCCTACCGTCAACGGCATCCCGAATGCCAAGTGCTCGTCACCTTCTTCTCCCCCTCGGGCTACGAGGTGCGGAAGAACTACGGGCAGGCCGAAGCCATCTGCTACCTGCCGATGGACACGCCGCGCAACGTGCGCCGTTTTCTCGACGCCGCACATCCCGACAAGGTTTTTTTCGTCAAATACGAATTCTGGTACAACTACCTGGCAGCGCTGCGCAACCGCGGGGCCGAGACCTATATCATCTCCGCCATCTTCCGTCCGGAGCAATACTTCTTCCAATGGTATGGGAAGTGGTTCCTGCGCCAGATCGGCATTTCATTCAAACACCTCTTCGTGCAGAACGAGGAGAGCCTGCAGCTGCTCAGAAGTCACGGCGTCGGCCACTGTTCCATTGCCGGCGACACGCGCTTCGACCGCGTGCACCAGATAGCGCAGGCCGCCGAGAGCAACGAGGTGGTGGAGGCCTGGCTCGACGGCTATGAAGGGAAGGTGCTGGTGGGAGGCAGCACGTGGCCGCCAGACGAAGAGTTGCTTACTCAAGCAATCCTGCCTGACCGCAAGGGAACGGCCTTGAGCACCGATGAAATAAAATCAAATACAGCGAAAAAGCAATCAAGCAATCAGGCAATCCGTATCATCCTGGCGCCGCATGTCATCAGCGAGGAGCACCTGAAGCAGATAGAGCAGCTCTTTCCCGACAGCATCCGCTACTCCCAACTCAGCACTCAGCACTCAACACTCAACACTAAAAAAGTCCTCATCATCGACAACATCGGCATTCTCTCCAAGCTCTACCGCTATGCCGATGTGGCCTATATCGGCGGCGGCTTCGGCGTGGGCATCCACAACATACTGGAGGCCGTCACCTTCGGCAAGCCCGTCCTCTTCGGTCCCAACTACCACAAGTTTCAGGAGGCCAAGGACATCATCGCCTGCGGCGGCGGTTTCACCCATTCCGACAGCCGCCGGCTGGCGGCGAACCTGCAGCCGCTCCTCACCGACGCCGACGCCTACCGCAAGGCCTCACACGCCTGCCTCGACTACATGCAGCAAAATCTCGGCAGCACCGACATTATCCTCAACACCATTGAAAGCTAGTGCCCGACATATCATCCTCCTGCTGATTGGCACGTTGCTCTTCACCTCGTGCTACACCTACCACTATGTGCCCGAAGGCGAGCATGTGCTCTACAAGAACCATCTGGAAGTGACGATGGCCGACAGCAGCGAGGTTAACCCCGAGGTGAAGGAAGCGCTCAAGAACGTACGCAACTACTACTTGCAGAAGCCCAACTCGAAGGTGCTCGGCATCGACCCCCTGCGACTGAGCATGGGCATCTACGGCATCGCCAATCCCAAAGACCGCTCCTTCATAGGCAAATACTTCCGCCAGCTGGGCCAGGCGCCGCGAGTGTACGACGCCGACAAGGCTGCCGCCACCGCCTCGCAACTGCAGCGGCTGCTGCAAGCCAAAGGGTGTTTCGGGAGCACCGTGACCTACGACACGATGAAGCTCACCCGCCACAACATCACCGTCGGCTACCACGTCACCGCGACCCCCCGCTACATCGTGGACGAAGTGAACTACCGCACTAACAACGAAGCCGTGCGTCGTCTGCTGGACGACTGGCGGGCCGCCTCGCCGCTGCAGGTGGGCGACCCCTACGACCAGGACAAGCTGGCCGCCGAGCGCACACGGCTGGTGAGCAACCTGCGCGAATCGGGCTACTACCGCGCCACCAACGACCTGGTCTCCTTCGAAGTGGACACCACCTACTCCTCGTCGCGGCTGAGCATCGACGTGGTGGTGGACGGAAGCAACCTGAAGGTGTACCATATCAACAACATCTACATCTACCCCAACAGCATCGCCGGCCTGCGCGACGCCACCTCGGTGTTCGACACGCTCATCTACAACTACCCCACCCCGCGCCGCAACGTCGACTTCCAGTTCGTCTACTCCACCCCCATCACGCTCAGCCCCAAGACCATCAGCCGCACCCTGATGCTCTTCCCCGGCATGACCTATCGCCCGCGCTATATCTCCAACACCTACAACTCGCTGCTCTCGCTGCGCAACTTCAAATACATCAATATCGACTTCAGCGAGTCGCCTTCGTCCACCGACACCCTGCCGCTGGTCGACGCCCATGTGCGCCTCATCAGCGCCACCCAGCAGAAGCTGAGTCTCTCGCTCGAGCTCACCAACGCCTCGCCCATCGGCAGCGGCGACAGCATCGGCTTCCTGGCCGGCGGCAACCTGGGCATCGAGACGGCCCTCGAATACCAGCACAAGAACCTCTTCGGCGGAGCCGAACTGCTGAAGGTCAAAGGGTCGCTGCTGTTCGAGCTGCCTAAGCTCATCTTCCGCGGCGGTGGCGGCGGCTTCTACGACCACTTCTCCGCCTTCGAGGTAGGCCTCGACGCCTCGCTCGACATGCCGGTGTTCCTGCTGCCCTTCACCTCGCAGCTGGCTTGGCAACGCATCAAGCCCCACACCCTCTTGAGCGCCGGCGGCAGCTACCAGTACCGCTACTACTTCGAGCGCATCCTGGCCAACACCTCGTTCGGCTACACCTGGAGCCACTCGCCGCGCGTCACCAACCAGCTGCTGCCCATCGAGCTCACCTTCGTGCGCATGCTCAACCTCGACGCCGACTTCGCCTCGCGCCTCAACGCCGTCAGCGACCTACGTCTGAAGTACAAATACAGCAGCCATTTCATCATGGACGCGCGTTACGACTACACCTACTCCAACCAGCAGTACGGCACGCGGCGCAATTTCACCACGCTGCACTTCAGCGTCGAGAGCGCCGGCAACCTCCTCTCGGCGGCGGGCCGTCTGTCTGCGGCTCCTACCGACAGCAACGGGGTGATCGAGATATTCGGCGTTCCCTTCTCGCAGTATGTGCGGCTGGGCGGCGAATGGACCCGCTACCACTACCTGGGGCAGCGCAGCACCTTCGTGACACGCCTTGTGATCGGCGCCGGCCTGCCCTACGGCAACTCCATGTCGATGCCGTATGAGAAGAGCTTCTTCGGCGGTGGTCCCACCACCATGCGTGCCTGGCAGCTGCGCCGCCTCGGACCCGGCAGTTATGCCACCGAGGGCGACATGATGGAGCGGGTGGGCGACCTGCAGCTGGTGCTCAACCTCGAAGGGCGCTTCCCGATAGTGAGCATCCTCGAGGGAGCCGTCTTCGCCGACATGGGCAACGTGTGGCTTCTCAACGCCTCAAGCCAGTATGCCGGCGGCGAGCTGAAGTGGAGCAGCCTGCCCCGCGAGGTGGCTGTGGGCGTGGGACTCGGCCTGCGTGTCAACGTGAGCATCGCCACCCTCCGCGTCGACTTCGCCATACCGCTTTACGACCCTGGCTATGCCGAAAACCTCCGCTGGAGGCCCGCCCACTGGCATTTCAACCAGATAGTCACCAACTTCGGCATCAACTACCCGTTCTAGGGAGTTATGAGTTAAGAGTTAAGAGTTAAGAGTTAAAATAATAATTAAGAGTTTCGTACTTTGAAAAAATCCCGACTACTCACCTACCCCATCATCATTGCCAGCGTGGTCTTCTGGGGCATCAGTTTCATACTGACCAAGGAGCTCTTCCTCACCGAGGAGCACATGACCGTCACCACCCTCATCACGCTGCGTCTGGCCATAGCTACCGCCGTTATGTTCCCCGCCCTGCTGCTCATGCGCAAGTTGCAACGCATACGGCGCGAGGACATCAAGTGGTTCCTCCTGCTGGCTTTCTGCGAGCCGTTCATCTACCACCTCTGCGAGACCAGCGGCGTGCAGCTCGTCAGCGGCTCGCTAGCCTCGGTGGTCATCGCCACCATCCCCCTCTTCGTTCCCTTCGGCATGTGGATTGCCTACCACCACCGCATCAGACCCGCCATAATCATCGGCGTCGTCCTCTCGCTTATAGGTGTACTCATAATGCTGGGCGGCGAATTTTCAACTCTCAACTTTCAACTCTCAACTTTCAAAGGCATCCTTTTCCTCAGCGGCGCGGTGGCCATAGCGGTGGTATACACCCTGCTGTTGGTCAAGGTGGTGGACCACTACCACCCCATCGTCGTCACCACGTGGCAGAACCTGATAGGCCTCGCCTACTTCCTGCCGCTGATGCTGGCCTTCGACGGAGGGCAGCTGGCGATGCTCTCGTGGAGTCCCAAAATGCTGCTGCTCATCCTTGTGCTGGGCATCTGCTGCAGCACCTTGGCCTATGCCGGCTACAACTACGGCGTGCGCACCCTCGGCGCCGCCGAAGCCTGCATCTTCAACAACGCCATCCCCGTCTTCTCGCTCATCGCCGCCGTCCTGCTGGGGCAGGAGCGCTTCGGCTGGCTCAAAGTGGTGGGCGTGGTGGTGGTCATCTCGGGCGTGGTCATCTCACAGCTGCCCGACAAGAAATCCAAGACGCAATAAAGGCATTCTTCCAACGCCCTCGTTTCCATCGCCGTTTCCCTACTGTTCTTTTAGCGCCTGCGGCGGCCGGCAAGCTTGCTTGCTTCGGCCAATAAAAATGCGAAAACCCGTGACTGCGCAAGC
>CAMJJD010000058.1 GCA_946406015.1 uncultured Bacteroidales bacterium
CTCCTTATCTCCTTTACTCCTTATCTCCTCTACTCCTTATCTCCTTACCTCCTCTACTCCTTATCTCCTTTACTCCTTATCTCCTCTACTCCTTATCTCCTCCACTCCTTATCTCCTCTACTCCTTATCTCCTTTACTCCTTATCTCCTCTACTCCTTATCTCCTCTACTCCTTATCTCCTTTACTCCTTATCTCCTCTCTCCTTCAATTAAACATCTCTTTCATCTTGTCGAAGAAGCCACGCTCCTGCTTGGTGGGGTTGGGTTTGAAGTTATCATGCTTCTGCAACTCCTCGAGGGTCTTCTTCTCTTCTTTGCTGAGATTCTTGGGCACCCACACGTTGAGGCACACGAGGAGGTCGCCTCGGCCGTAGCCGTTGACGACGGGGAGGCCCTTGCCACGCAGACGCACCACGCGACCCGACGGTGTGCCCGGCTCTATCTTTATCTTCACCTTGCCGCTGAGGGTCGGTATCTCGACCGAAGCACCCAAGGCAGCTTCGCTGAAGGTGATAAAGGCGTTGTAGTAGAGGTTGGCATCCTGACGCTCGAAGGTGTCGTGTTCCTGCTCCTCGATGAGGACGATGAGGTCGCCGGCGATGCCGTTGTGGGGAGCCGCGTTACCCTGTCCCTGCATAGCCAGCTGCATGCCGTCCTGTACGCCGGCGGGGATGGTGATGGTGATGATTTCGTCGCTCTTGACGATGCCGTCACCGTGGCAGTCGTGACACTTGTCCTTGATGATGCGGCCCTCGCCTCCGCATTGCGGACAGGCGCTCTGGGTCTGCATCATGCCGAGGATGGTGCGCTTGGTCTCAGTGACCACGCCCGTGCCGTGGCAGTGGGAGCAGGTCTCCATCTTGCCGTCGCGGGCACCGCTGCCATTACAGGTCTTGCAGGGCACATATTTGCTGACCTTGATCTTCTTCTCGCATCCACGGTCTATCTCCTCGAGGGTGAGCTTGACCTTGATGCGCAGGTTGGTACCGCGCAGCACACGGCGTGCCGCGCCGCCGCCACCGAAGCCGGTGAAGCCCGTGCGGAAGCCCCCGCCGAACAGGTCGCCGAAGATGCTTCCGAACTGCGAGAAGATGTCGTCCATATTCATACCGCCCTGGCCGTAGGCACCGTCGACGCCGGCATGGCCGAACTGGTCATAACGGGCTTTCTTCTCGGGATTGCTGAGCACATCGTAGGCCTCGGCGGCCTCCTTGAACTTCTCCTCAGCCTCCTTGTCGCCCGGATTACGGTCGGGGTGATACTGCAAGGCCAGCTTGCGATAAGCCTTCTTCAATTCGTCGGGAGTGGCATTCTTGTCCACTCCAAGCACTTCATAGTAGTCTCTTTTTGCCATAACGCTTAACTCCTAACTCTAAACTCTTAACTTTTAACTCTTAACTATCAACACGCCACAACGACCTTGGCGTAGCGCAGCACCTTGTCGTTGAGGTAGTAGCCCTTCTCCACCACATCGACCACCAAGCCTTTCTGCTCGGGGTCGGCGGCCGGTATCTGGGTGATGGCTTCGTGCATCGACTCGTCAAACTTCTCTCCTTTCGACTCCATCGCCTTGAGGCCTTTCTGTCCGAGAATCTTCATCAGCTTGTTGTAGATGAGCTGCACGCCTTCGTCGTCGCCTGTGGCGGCCAGGGCACGCTCAAAGTCATCCACCACGGGCAGGATGGCCTTCATCATCTCACGGCTGCCGTTGAGCAGCAGGTCGGCCTTCTCCTGGTTGGTGCGCTTGCGGTAATTCTCATATTCCGAGTAGAGGCGGAGATACTTGTCGTTCAGCGCTGCCAGCTTCTCGCCCAGCTCCTGCATCTTGTCAGTTTCCGAAGGCTCGGAAGTGGTCTCTTCTTGCTCCATGTCGGCCGTCTGAGCGACGGCATCGTCAGGCTCAGGCTGTTGATTGACGGTCTCTTCCGTCTCGGGGTTCTTATGTTCTTTCTTGCTCATGTCTAAGTTGTTTTTACTACATCACATATATATAGCAAAAAGACTGCCAATGGCAGTCTGACTGACATTTTGTCACCACAAAAAGACATCTTCCGGCTTGCGTGGCCTCCGCTCGGGCAGCCATCGGAAGTCGGGCAGGCGCCTCAACTCGGCAGGCAACTGTCCCACAGGGTAGGTCTGCATGTCGGGCTTGTCGTAGGTGACAACCCGCACCGGCGCACGGGTGGTGTCGAAGTAGATGCGCATATCTGTCCCCACACCGGCGTTGACGCCCACCAGCACGGTGCGGCCGGCGGTGTCTTCCTCGGTGATGTAGAACACCATCTGGGCGTTGCCCAGCACATCGGCATGGTGGGGTTCTCCCTCGTGGAAGTACACCACACCCTGATGGCCCTTGAGCTGGTTGAATTTGTCACGGTCCACCTGCTGCAGGGCGAAGCAGTCGGAACGCAGCCACGCCTGCCGCACGCCATTGCTGTCGTGCAGCAGCTCAATGGTGTCGGCCACACACTGATAGTGCTCGTACCACAGCACGGGACTCTTGTAGAGCAGCAGCGTGGAGTCGGGCGCACGGTAGAATGCCGAGTCGCACATGGCCTGCGCGTCGCGACGGTATACCTTGACATGGTAGTTGGCCTTCACCGTCTCCAGACGGTCGGCACTGTCGGTGGTCACATATACCGTGTCGGCATGCAGGAAGAGCGAGTCTCCGTCGTCGACGAACAGCACATGGGCACTGTCGGTGACGAACGAGAAACCATCGGCCTGCGACGTCTCTCCATAGCGGCCCGTGCAGGTCAACTCGTTGGTCGAGTCGACGATGACCACATGCCCGCGGGCACGGCCATACTCACTCACCTCGTCATAGAACAGCGTGTCGCTGTCAATGGTGCGTCCCTGGTTGTCGACATGCGACGCACGGTACGAGATGGCAAACCGCGTCTCTGTGTTGTAGTCGCCCAACTCGCTGTAGATGGTCGACGAGTCGTTGTAGATATAGGTGGGACTCTCGAAATGGGCCACCGACGTCTCGGTGTTGAACAGCAGCGTATCCGTCACCAGCCGCATGGTGCTGTCGGTCAGTTCCACATCGTTATAGATATAAAACTGTTTGAGGTCGGAATTATACTGCCCCTGCCGGCTGAAGAGGTTGCGGTCCTCGCTCGAGCCGTAGCCCCATTCGGTGTAGTAGGCCGTCGAGCGGTTGCGCTCATAGGTCAGATGGTTGGCCAGCAGCTGCGTGCCGCCGTCGATGAGCACCACCGTGTCGTCCCAGATGTCCACCACCCGCGTGTTGCCGTCGTAGTGCAGCTTGTCACCATAGATGAACGTGGTGTCGCTGAGCTGTATGGCCACGTTGCGAAATGCCATAAAGCTGTTCTCCTTCGTGTTGTAATGGGCCGAGTCGGCCTCCAGGACCATCCCCTCGTGGATGGCGCGCACATGACGGTAGAGAATCCACACGTCGCTGTTCTCCGGGTCGCGCGAACCCATGCCGGAGGTATACTCTATCAGCTTCTGAGCCTCGGCGACAGTCGTCAGGCAGAACAGGCTAAGCAGTATTATGAATATCCTTTTCACCTCTTGCTCTTATTCGGAGACAGAAAGGAAAAGAGATAAGGAGTTAAGGCAACACAGCCGACTGGCACATTTGTCTTAACTCCCTATCTCCTCAACTCCGTAACTCCTTATCTTCTTATCTCCTTAACTCCTTATCTTCTTATCTCCTGATTATTCTCACTATTCCACTCGCGAACCGAGACGATCCATGGCGCAACGGAAGCCAATCCAGGAGGTGGAACGGTTCTGGTCGTAGTAGCGGCGGGTACCGGCCTGCAGGTAGTAGGCGCGATCCTTCCAGCTGCCACCCTTCACCACACGTACGCGGTTGTTCACCAAGCTCGACGTGGGGTTCTCCTTCTGGTTGTCGGTGATGCGGCGGTACATGCGGTTGGTCGACTCGTCGTCGGGGCTCATGCCGTCCTCACCCTCTTCAACCTCTTCCTCCACCTCTTCTTCGTCGGAACCATATTCGTCCTCTTCTTCGTCCACTTCGTCCTTCCAGTTGTCAAGGTTCGAGGCACGGTCGCCATCGAGGTAGTTGACGTTGTTGGCCTGACGGTAGTTGCGGCGGTTGGCCTGGAAGTCGACTTCCTTGTACTTGATCATGCCGTCATCGCCAATGTAGACTTCGTTGTCCTCGTCAAGTTCGGGCGTGCGGTAGATGTTGCCACGGAAAGGATCCATATCGTCGGCACCGACGGGCTGGACGGTCTTACGATAGACATCCATGCACCACTCGCTGACGTTGCCGGCCATGTTGTACAGACCGTAGTCGTTGGGGAAGTACCACTTGACGGGGCAGGTGTAGTCCCAGCCGTCGTTCAGGTTGCCGGCCACACCCATGGCGTCGCCACGCGTACGCTTGAAGTTGGCCAGGAACTGACCGTAGTATTTCTTGTTGGCCGAACGCAGGCTCTGACCGGCCCAGGGGTAGGTCTTGTGCTCGGTGACGCGCTCGTCGTAGGTGTTGCCGATCATGCCCAGAGCGGCAAACTCCCACTCGGCCTCTGTCGGCAGACGGTAGTAAGGATACAGCAGACCGTCGGCGCGACGCACCTGACGCTCCTCACCGCCGGCGGCGGGGTTGTAGTCGGTCAGGCCCCTGCGGGTCTCGCCCTCATAGCGGCCGGCCAGATAGACGTCGGTCTGGAAGGCGTTGGTACCCAGATTCTCCTGGTCGAGCATGATGATACCCTCGTCGACCAGTATCATCTCGTTCACGCGGTCGGTACGCCAGGTGCAATAGGCCTGAGCCTGCTCCCAGGTGACTCCCACCACAGGATAGTCGGCATAGTTGGGGCTGCGGAAGTAGAAGTCCACAAAACCCTCACGCCAAGCCAGCTTGTCGCGCCAGCAGGCCGTGTCGGGCAGGATGGCCGTCACCTTCTCGGGATACTCCTCGCCATAGGCGCGCTCCATCCAGTAGACGAACTCGCCGTAGTCCAGGTTGCTCACCTCGCACTCGTCCATATAGAACGACGACACCGTCACGGTGTGCGGCGTGTTGTTCCAGCTGTAACGCGGATCTTCGCTGACATGCCCCATCACAAACGAACCGCCCTCGATGAAGACCAGTCCGGGAGCCGGATACTGCTCGGGGATACCCGACACATCGTAGCCGCCCCAGTTGGGGTCGTTATAGTTCCAACCCGTGGTGGCCGACTGGCCATAATTGCTGGAACATGCGGCCAGCAGCAGTCCCGCTGCCAGCATCAGTAATGAAAATCTGAATACTTTCATATATTCTCTCGTTTGTGTTATTCTGTTTCTTTATTTATTGTATAAACGCACAACTGCGTTTTTTGTTTCACTCCCCATGGGAATTTTCTGTCTGCATCCCATGACTCCGGCGCTCGACTTAGAACGACGGGCAACGGATGGCCTTCACTCTCTTCTTGTGCTCCGGCACCGGCAGCAGGAAGCCCACCGTCAGCTCGTGCGAGCCAGCCGTGCTGTTGGCCAGCTTCGACACCGTCACGTCGTAGCTGTAGCCCACCTTGAAGAAGTCCTGTTGGAAGCCCGCCTGGAAGATGAAGGCGTCGGCATTCTTCACCCCGTGGCGGAACCACACGCCCACTATGAAGGGCACCCAGTCGAGGTAGACACCGTAGTTGAAGTAATGCAAACCACCCTGATACTGGTAGACCAGGTTGGGCGAGATAATCGGCGTGCCGAGACCCAGCGACGACTGGCGGCGCGCCTCTTCGGCCACATTGATGAAACCACCGCCGTGCACCGTAATCTTCATCGGCACGCGGTCTTCCGAATAGAAGGCCTGGTTGGGCTGCGTCAAGTGCGAGACAGCCAGACCGCCGTACCATTTGTTGCCACTCACCAACACACCGGCGTTGAAGTCGAGGCTGATGCGGCTGGTCTTGTCGGGCAACTGCACGCCGTCGAGTCCGTAGACAAAGCCGAGCTCGGGGTCAATCATACTGGGGAAACGCATGTAGTTGCTCACATTGAGGGCGTTCTGCACCACCGACGCCTGAAGGGCGGCGCTCATGCGGATGTCACGCGTCAGCTGGAAATGGAAGGCATACATCGCACCCAACATATTGGTGCTCAGAATGCCATGGTCACCTTGACGGTCGGTCATGATGATGGCACCCACACCACCGTGCAGGTCCTCAAAATACTGGTCCCACGATGCCGACACCGTGGTGTAAGCACTCACCAGTCCGGGCCACTGGGCTCTGTAGCTCAACGCAATACGCGGAGCTACGGCCGAACCGGCAAAGGCGGGATTGAGATAAAGCGGGTTGGCATAGAACTGGGAATACGGAATGTCCTGCGCACCGACACCGGCGGCACCAAGCAGCATGACGCCCAGCAGCATCCCTTTCAGCCCCTTTTTCGCGAGTGCCCTCGCAGGGCAATATCTTAGAATTTTTAACATACTATTGGCCAATTATCAAGGCGCAATATTACGAATATTTTTTCAAATAGCGCATTTTTTATGAAAAATATTTTCTAACACACAGACAATCAACACCTATTTTTTACACCCCGACACGGCTCCACACCTGCAAAATCGGCCTTCCGCAGCCACTTTTTACCATTTTTCCCAGTCTGCCGCCTGCCCGCATCACAGCATTTCTCCCCCTCTCCTCCCCTCCCTCCGCCCGCACATCTCCGCCACAGAGGAAGCGCGGGCGGGGTGGCGGGAAAGGGGGTGGATAACTTATGGGAAACTTATTTGCCACCGAGGGCCGGCGAATCAGTTTTTTTACGTACCTTTGCAGGTCGAAACACACATCTTCGACATGAGCAAAGCAACACTTATCACACTGGCAACCACTGCGATGCTGGCCGCCTGCACAGCACCGGAACCGAAGCCGTTCGGTCCCGTGCCCACCGAGGCACAGCTGGCGTGGCAGCGGATGGAGGTGAATATGTTCTGCCATTTCGGCCCCAACACCTTCACCGGCGCCGAATGGGGCAGCGGAGCGGAGAGCGAAACGGTCTTCGCCCCCACGGCCCTCGACTGCCGCCAGTGGGTCGACGTGGCCAGCCAGGCCGGCATGGGCGGCATCATCCTCACCGCCAAGCACCACGACGGCTTCTGCCTCTGGCCCAGCCAATACAGCACCCATACCGTCACCGACTCCCTCGATATCCTCCGCGCCCTCCGCACCGCCATCGACGACCACAACTCCGACCTCCACCCTCCGACCTCCGACCTCCGAACTCCGAACTCCGAACTCAAAATGGGAGTGTATATCTCGCCTTGGGACCGAAACCATCCGACCTATGGCACCGATGCCTACAACGAGGTATTTGTCAACACACTGAAGGAGGTGCACACCAACTACGGCCCATTTTTCGAGCAATGGTTCGACGGGGCCTGCGGCGAGGGCCCCAACGGCAAGCGGCAGCGCTACGACTGGCCTCGCTTTATGCAGACAATGAGCGAGTTGAACCCGCAGTGCGTCGTCTTCAGCGATATCGGTCCCGGCTGCCGCTGGGTGGGCAATGAGCAAGGCCACTGCGGCGACCCCTGCTGGAGCACACTCAATACCGAAGGGGCAACACCATCTGACAACAAACCCGCCCCTTCCGAGCTGGAGACCGGCCACAAGGGCGGAGCCCATTGGGTGCCCGCCGAGGTTGATGTCTCCATCCGCCCCGGCTGGTTCTGGCACGCCGACGAGCACCCCAAGACCGTCGATGAGCTGATGGAGATATACTACAACAGCGTGGGCCGCAACGGTTTGCTGCTGCTCAACGTGCCGCCCGACACCCGGGGACGCATCCCCGCCGAGGACAGCGCCGTCCTCGTGGCCTTCCGGCAGGAACGCGACCGCATCTTCAGCCATGACCTGACGAAAGGAGGAATCGCCCACGGCACCCAACTACGGGGACGTCGCTACAGAGCCTGTAACGTACTCGACACCAACTATCACACTTATTGGGCGGCGGCGGGCATCCACGACACTCTCTATATTGGCACCCCTGATCCTGTCATGTTCAACGTCATCATGCTGCAGGAATATATACCACTCGGACAGCGTGTGGCTGCTTTCCATGTAGAATGCTGGCAGCCTTGGGTGAACGGCGGCTGGGTCACCGTGGCCGAAGGCACCACTATCGGCTACAAGCGCCTGCTACGCATCCCGCCAGCCACCGCCAGCCGGATGCGCATCGTGTTCGACTCCACCATGGCAGCCCCCGTCATCAACCGTATAGCACTCTATAACACACAAGCACAATGAAACGCATTTTAACAATACTTTTCACTTTTCACTTTTCACTTTTCACTTTCAACTTACTGGCCCAGCCCCTCCCCCAGGGTTACTTCCGTAATCCGATGGACCATGAGATAGGCCTCAGCGCCACCTTCGGCGAACTCCGCAAAGGCCACTTCCACGCCGGCCTCGACATGCGCACCGGCGGCGTGACCGACAAGCCGGTCTACGCGGCGGCCGACGGCTACGTGGCCAAGGTGAGTATCTCGCCCTGGGGTGGCGGCAAGATACTCTATATCAAGCATCCCAACGGCTACACCACCGTCTACATGCACCTCAACGGCTACGCCGGCGCCATCGGCAAGGCCGTCCTCCGCGAGCAGTACGCCCAGCGGAGCTACAGCATCGGCAAGCTCTTCGCCCCGGGCGAGCTGCCGGTGAAGAAGGGCCAGCTGGTGGCCTATAGCGGTAACACGGGCGGCAGCGGCGGCCCCCACCTCCACTTCGAAATTCGCCGCGGCGGCGCCGCCGACCTGCACACCCACGCCACCCTCTTCAACCCCCTCCACGCCGGAATCCCCTACCGCGACAACATCAAGCCCGTCATCCGCGGCCTGCGCCTCTATCCCGAAGGGGGCGAACCCTATGAGGTGCCCGCCGACGGCAACGTCACCGTCAGCGGCCCCTTCCACCTCGGCATCTACGCCACCGACGCCGCCGAAGGCAGCACCGCCAAGAACGGCATCGACCACCTCGAGGTCTACCTCGACGGCACCCTCTTCTTCCGTTACACCAACGAACTGCTGCCCGTCGACAGCAGCCGCATGGTCAACGCCCTCATCGACTACCCGCGGATGGAACGCACCCGCCAGGCCTACCTCCTCACCCGCGCCCTCCCCGGCGCCGAAGGCCCGTGGATACCCGTACGTATCGGCGACGGCATCTTCCGCCTCAAGCCAGGTTCAACCCACCACATCGGCATCAAAGTCTACGACGTCAAAGGCAACAGCGCCGAACGCACCCTGACTGTGCGGATGTCAGAGGGCGGAAGTCGCAATGGTGCAAACAATTCCGACCTCAGACCTCCGACCTCCGACCTCGTCAAGTACGACCAGCCCTTCAACTTTCAACTTTCCACTTTCCGCTTTCAACTGAAACCCCATACCCTCTATGCCGACGACCGGCTGGCCATCGACGGCTCGAGGCAGACCGTCACCATCCGACCCACCGTCAACGACATCCCGCCCCACCTCGCCTACTCGCTCAGCATCAAGGGCAGCCTCCCCGGCGTGCCGGCCGACCGGACGGTGATAGTCCTCGTCAACGGCACCAAGGTCAGCGCCTACAAGACCACCCATGCCGACGGCGTACATACCGCCCAGGTGCGCGACTGGGGCCAGTTCACCCTGGCCGCCGACACCACGGCACCTGCCGTGCGGGCGGTCAACTACAGCGAAGGCAAGCCCTTCAAGGGCAACACCCTCAAGGTGCGCATCGGCGACGACCTGGCGGGCGTGGAGACCTACCACTGCTTCCTCAACGGCAGCTGGATACTGGGCGAATACGACGGCAAGACGGCCACCGTCGCCATCGACACCCGCGGCAAGCTGAAGAGCGGAGTAAACAAATTGCGCGTCGAGGTGACCGACGGCGTGGGCAACGTCACCGACCTCACTTGGA
>CAMJJD010000059.1 GCA_946406015.1 uncultured Bacteroidales bacterium
CGAAGAACTGCATCTCCATCTGCTCGAACTCGCGCATGCGGAAGATGAACTGGCGCGCCACAATCTCGTTGCGGAAGGCCTTGCCTATCTGCGCAATGCCGAACGGTATCTTCATGCGGCCGCTCTTCTGCACGTTCAGGAAGTTCACGAAGATGCCCTGCGCCGTCTCCGGACGCAGGTACAGCGTGTCGCTGTCGTCGATGACACTTCCCATCTTCGTGGCGAACATCAAATTGAACTGGCGCACGTCCGTCCAGTTCCTCGTGCCGCTGATGGGACAGACAATCTCCAGGTCGAGAATCAGCTGCTTCAGGCCCTCCAGGTCGATATCCCCCTGCCCGGGGACGGGCTTCATGCAGTCGGCATACCGCTTGTGTATCTCGTCAATCTTCTTCCGCTGCTCCAGCACGCGGGCGTTCGTGCTGACAAACTGCCGGCGGTCGAAACTCTCGCCGAAACGCTTGCGGGCCTTCTCCACCTCCTTCTCCATCTTCTCCTCCAGCTTGGCTATATGGTCCTCGATGAGCACGTCGGCACGGTAGCGCTTCTTGCTGTCGCGGTTGTCAATCAGCGGGTCGTTGAAAGCGTCCACGTGGCCGCTGGCCTTCCAGATGCGCGGGTGCATGAAGATGGCCGAGTCCAGCCCCACGATGTTCTCGTGCATCTGCACCATCGCCTTCCACCAGCACTGCTTGATGTTGTTCTTCAGCTCCACGCCCAGCTGGCCGTAGTCGTACACGGCGGCCAGACCGTCGTAGATCTCCGAACTCGGAAAGATGAAACCGTATTCCTTGGCGTGAGCCACCACCTTCTTGAAGAAATCGTCTTGATTTGCCATGATGATTATTGCTTGATTGTTCGATTGCTTGATTGTTTTAGTATAAATTTTAAAATTGCAAAGATACATATAAATCCAGATATGAGCAAAAAAAACTCCGCCTCTGGACTGCTTGCGCCAGATAATCATGCGCTTATATGTCGTTCTTCTTACGTTCTTCTCGATTTCAGGAAGAACGTAAGAAGAACGTTAATCCAACAGTCGGAAAAAGAGTCGAAAAGTCAAAGAGTCGAAAAGTCAAATTCTTCATTCTTCATTCTTAATTTCACTCAACACTATTCGTAACGCAGGGCTTGGATGGGGTCGAGGTTGGCCGCGCGGCGGGCAGGATACCAGCCGAAGAAGAGTCCCACCGCCGTGCAGACGGCGAAGGAGATGAGGATGGCCCCCACATTGAGCGTGAAGGGCAGCTGCTCGATGATTGCGGCGGCGAGGGCGTAGATGCCAAGGCCGACGACGATGCCCAGCAGCCCGCCGGTGAGCGACAGCACGACGCTCTCCGTCAAGAACTGCAGCATGATGTTCCTCTGGCGGGCACCGATGGCTTTGCGCAAGCCTATCTCTCGCGTGCGCTCGGTAACGGTGACATACATGATGTTCATGATGCCGATGCCGCCCACCAGGAGCGAAATGCCTGCGATGATCGACAGCACCAGTATCACTATCGACAGAATATCGCCCAGCTGTTCCATCGTCTCGCTCTGCACGTTGATGCTCACATCAATGGGGTCGTCGGGCGCGAGTCCGTGGGTATAACGCATAAGCTGTTCTATCTCTGCGGCGGTGTATTCAATGTCGGCTGTCGATGGGCAGGTGATGGTGATGTCGTCGAAATACTCGTTACCCGTGAGGCGTTTCATCACCGTCGTGTATGGCATCACAACAAGGTCGTCGAAGTCGTATCCGAATTTCTTTTCCCGATGCTCCAGCACACCTGTCACCATTACCGGCACCTCGCCGCAACGTATGGTCTGCCCGATGGGATCCTCCCCGTCGGCGAAGAGCTTCTCGGCCACCGTCCGACCGATCACGCACACCTTCGCATAGGAGAGCACGTCGCACGAGTCGAACATGCACCCTCGCTCCACGGCCATGTTGTTTATCTTCAAGTGTTCCTCGCCGCCGCCTTCTATGCGCCCGCTGTGGCTGTTGTTGCCGAATACAAGGGGCATCGTGGTCACTACGACCGGTGTGATGACCGAGGCCCTGTTGCAGCCTTCGCGCAGCGCTGCAAGGTCGCCCATGTCCATCTCGTGAAGCATGCGCCAGTTGCCGCCCTCCCGTTCCCATTTGCCCGATACGGAAATGCTGTTGGTGCCCATCGACGAGAAGGTGTCGTTCATCACGGCTGTCAGACTCGAGCCCAGGCTCATCATGATGATGACCGACGAGATGCCGATGATGATGCCCAGCATCGTCAGGAACGTGCGCATACGGTTGCGCAGCAGCGCCCGCAGGGCCAGTCGCAGGGTGTCGATGATAATCATAGCGATTGCAGCATTTGGGTGGCAGAGACGGGTGTGTTGGGTGTGTCTTCCACGATGCGGCCGTCCCGCAGGCGGATCATGCGGGTCGTGAAAGCCGCGATGTCGGGTTCGTGGGTGACGAAGGCTATCGTCTTCCCCTGTGCGTGGAGCTTCTGGAACAGTTCCATGATTTCATAGCTCGTGCGTGTGTCCAGGTTGCCCGTGGCTTCGTCGGCGAGGATGAGCACCGGGTCGTTCACCAGCGCCCGCGCTATGGCCACCCGTTGTTGCTGCCCGCCGCTCAGCTGCGCCGACGTGTGCTGCATGCGGCTCTCCAGCCCCACCAGCCGCAGCGCCTCTTTGGCGCGCTGCGTGCGCTCGCGGGGACTGATGTGCCGGTTGTAGAAAAGCGGCAGCTCCACGTTCTCGAGGGCCGTGGTGCGTGGCAGCAGGTTGTAGCTCTGGAACACGAACCCTATCTTGCGGTTGCGGATGGAAGCCAGCTGGTTGTCGTTCATCTGCTGCACATCCTCGCCGTCCAGCCGGTAGCTGCCCGACGTCGGCGTGTCCAGGCACCCCAGCAGGTTCAGCAACGTGCTCTTCCCGCTCCCGCTCGTCCCCATGATGCTCACAAACTCACCCTGTGCAATGGAGAAACTTACGTCGTCCAGCGCCCGCACGGTCTCGCCGCCTACGGTGAAATGTCGCCGCAGATGGATAATCTCGATGGTGTTCATCATTCGAACATATTGCTCTTCCGACCAGCCTTCTGTTGGGCGTAGTTGACGATGGATGTGACCACCGTGTCGCCTTCCGTGAGACCGTCGGTGACGATGACTTTCACTTTCGTCTTGGTTCCGAGATCGACAGGACGGCGTGTCAGCCGGTGACCCTCTTTGAGCCACACATGTGTGTCTGTGGTGCCATGGGTGGTGTCGATGGTGTATCCTTGTCGCCTCAGGTCGGCCAGCGTCGCCTCGTCCACTCGCAGCTGGGTGGCATAGATCGGCAGGCAGAGGCCGGTATCGCTTTTTACGTCGATTCTCACCGACGCCGTCATGCCGGGAAAGAGTTTCTCCTCCGGGTTCTCGGCCTTGATGATGACGACATACGTCACCACGTTGTTGTTCATCTGTGGCTCCATGCGTATCTGGTCCACCGTGCCGTGGAACTCCTCCCCCGGGTAGGCATCCACTTTGAAGCTCACCTGCTGTCCCTCGCGAACCACCCCTATGTCCGCCTCGTCCACCTTCGCCTCCACCTGTATCTCCGTCAGGTTCTTCGCTATCGTGAACAGGTTCGGCACGCTGTACGCCCCCTGCACCGTCTGTCCCTCCTCCACCTGCTTGCTGATCACCACCCCGTCGATGGGCGAATGGATTTCAGCATAGCGCAGCTCCGTCACCGCATTGTCGTAGTTCGCCTTCGCCGTCACCAGCTCGTTCGCCGCCTGCTCCAGCCGCGCCTCCGTCTGGTCGTACTCCTCCTGCGTCGCCGCCCGTTGTGCGAAGAGCTGTTTCACCCGCTCGAAGTCTTTCTCCGCCAGGTTCTTCTGGCTCGTCGCCACCGCGAGGTTCGCCCTGTGCAGCTTCACGTTCTCCTGCAGCAGCGACTTGTCCAGCTCCGCCAGCAGCTGTCCCTGCTTCACGCGGCTGTTATAGTCTACATAGAGCCTCTTCACTATCCCGCTCACCTGTGTGCCCACCGTCACCTTGTATACCGGTTGCACCACGCCCGTGGCGGTAACGCTCTCGCTCAGTTGTTCCGTGTCGACGGCCACGCTGTTGACCTCATAGCTGCCGGGACGTTTCCTGCCCAACAGCGACACTGCCACGATGACGATGATGATGGCCGGAACAATCCATAACCAGCGGCGTTTTTTTTTCTTTTTCTTTTCCATTATTTGCCCATATATATTTTGAGAACCATTTCGGATATGATGTATGTGTATTTGCTTTGCACATAGTCGTTCATGGCCGACAGGTAGCGCTCCTCCTGCTGTAGCAGTTCGCTGGCTGTAACAGTGCCTGCCTGGTACTTGGCTTGGTAGGTCCGCAGTGATGCCTGGGTGGCCTGTTGCATCATCTGGCATGCCTCCAGGGTGTTGCGTGCCTGCTGCAGGGTGCGCAGCCGCTCGTCGATCGTCTGTTGCACTTCGTCGCGCATCTGTTGTATCTGCAGTTCTGCTTGCTGCACGGCCAGACGGCTCTGCTTCACCTGCTGGCGTATGTATCCCCGGTTGAAAATCGGCATGTTCAGACCGAGGCTGAGGGTCGTGTTGACACCGCCCGGGGTGACAAGCATACCGCCGGCATTGGTGCGCACGTGGTCTCCGCCATAGTAGGAAGCGTAGGCGTTGAAGCCCAGCTGCGGCATGTGCGCCCCCTTGGCCATCTTTAACTGGTAATGTGCTTTCTCCAGTTCCAACCGGCTCATCTGCAGCTCGGGCAGCGAGTCGACGCATATCTTCCAGTTGGTGTCTGAGGGCTGCCATTGCTCCATTGGCTCGACGTTGAGCGCCACGCTGTCAGCAAGTCCTATAAGTGTGCGCAGACGCTGCAGTCCATTGGCAATTACATATCCGGCGTTGAGCATCTCGCTCTCCGACCGTTTCCAGTTGGCCTGAAGCAGAAGGAAGTCGCTCTCCAGCAGTCGTCCTGCGTTGTAGCGCGCCTCGGCGTCGTTGGCCTGCTTGCGGGCTGAGGCGTTGAGTTCGGCAAGGTACTGCTGCCGTTCCTGATTGGCAAGTACCTCAAGGTAGGTGTTCACTATTTGCACTGCCACGTCGTTGCGGCTTTTCTCCACTCCGAGGTCGCTGCGCTGCTGTTCAACCTTGCTGCTGCGCAGGGTGTAGACGTTGTTCAGTCCGTCGAAAAGGGTCCAGCTGGCGCCGGCGCCATAGCTGGTGTTGGTGGTCTTGGTGCCTTGGAAGAAGGACATGTCGCCCCCGGCAGATGCCGAGAGGGTGGGGGTGAAGTTCCAGCGCGCCTGTTCCAGGGCTGCCGCTGCCGCTTCGCGTTGCAGTCGTGCACCGAGCACTGTCGGGTTGTGGCCGTAGGCATAGGTCAGGCAGCTGTCGAGCGTCAGCCTCACTGTGTCCTGGGCCGTGGTTACCGGCGAGGTGCACAGGCATACTGCGGCAAGGAGAATGTTGCGAATGTTCACGTTTTCCGTTTTCACGCTGTTTCTGTTTTCCGTGTGTGGGTGGCGGGTGGCACTTTGGCGCTCAGCTTTTGTTCAGCACGATGCGGAAGCAGCTGCCCTGTCCCGGGACGCTGTATTTGAGGTAGAGGCGTCCGCGGTGGTACTGGTTGACGATGCGGCGCGCCAGCGGGAGGCCGAGTCCCCAGCCTCGCGTCTTGGTGGTGAATCCGCTGTCGAAGATGCGGCGCTGGACCGAGGGCGACATGCCGCGGCCGGTGTCGCTGATGTCGAGGTAGATTTTGCGTGCGTCCTGCGAGGCGACGATGGAGACGGAACCCTCGCCCTCCATGGCGTCGATGGCATTTTTGCACAGGTTCTCGATGACCCACTGGAAGAGGAACTGCTCGAGCGGGGCGAGGTAGGTCTCGCCTTCGGGGAAGGTGACGTTGAAGTGCACACGCCTTGGGGAGCGGCTCTGCAGGTAGCCCACGGCGGCGAGGGTGGCTTCGCGCACGTCCTCTTCCTTGAGCTGCGGGATGGAGCCAATCTTGGAGAAGCGCTGCGCCACGGTGCCGAGTCGCCGCAGGTCTTTCTCCACCTCGTCGGCATATTGGGGCGTGAACTCCTTTCCCCGCAGGTATTCCACCCACCCGGTGAGGGAGCTGATGGGGGTGCCCAGCTGGTGGGCCGTCTCTTTGGCCAACCCCACCCAGATGCGGTTCTGCTCGGCGCTGTGGGCGGTGCGGAAGAGGAAGTAGCTGACGAGGATGAGGGCGGCGGCGATGAGGATGTAGAAGAGGGGCGCCCAGCGCAGGGTGAGCAGCAGGGGGGTGGCCTCGTAGTAGACGTAGCCCAGACCTCCCGAAGGGAGGCGCACCTCGATGGGGGTGTTGGTGAACGACGAGAGGTCCACATGCCCGTGGTCCCATTTGCCGCCACCGTTGTCGCTCTTGGCGATGATGTGCGTGCGGGTGCTGTCCACGATGACGACGGGCACCATGACGGAGTTCTGCGTGATGTCGCTGAGGAAGGTCTGCGTGTAGCCGTCGAGCACCTCGCGCAGGCGGGTGTAGTATTCCGATTCCTTGTAGTAGAGGGTCATCGTCATACCCCAGAGGTCGTAGGTGAAGGGCGGGTTGTGGCTGTACTGCTCCAGCAGGTCGCCCTCCAGCTTCCGGCCGGCGAGCTCCTGCGGCACGGTGATGACGCTGTCGCGGGCGGAGGTGATGATGATGGGGGTGTGGCTGGAGTCGACGATGTAGTTGACGTAGCGGAGGCTGAACCCCATGTCGGTGGCCAGGTCGGGGTCGGCGAACGACTCGAGGATGTCGGTGTAGAGCTGCATCTTGCGCTGCTCGTCGAGGGTGGCCTGTTGGAAGAACTGCTGGGTGGCGGCGGCCAGCTGGTTGCGCTGGCCGATGGCGCCGGCCCAGAGCCGCACCTTGGCCTCCTCGGACTGACGCACCTGGTCGGCCACGCGGTTCACCTGCCACAGGGCCCACAAGGCCAGCACGATGGTCAACGCCAGCAGGATGTATTTCAGGTGGTTTTTCATTCTCGTCATCGTTCTGTCTTCATCGTGGAGGCGGGTTGGATGCGGCTGATGCCTGCCGTGGGCAGCAGCAGCGCCAGCAGGCACACCGCCAGGGTGGCGGCGCTGATGCCGAGGTAGACCCACGGGTCGACGAGCACCGGCACGTGGCTCATCGAGTAGCTCTCGGGGTCGAGGCGAACCAGCTGCCAATGACTCTGCATCACGCTCAGCACCAGCGCCACCACGTCGCCGATGACGATGCCGCCGGCGATCAGGCCGCTGGCCTTGAGCAGGAAGATGCGGCGCACCGACGCGTTGGTGGCTCCCAACGCTTTCAACAATCCTATGGTGGCACTCTTCTCGAATATCATGATCAGCAGCGCCGACACGATGGCCACTGCCGACACAAGGCACATGATGGCCAGGATGAGGGTGATGTTGGTGTTCAGCAGGTCGAGCCAGGAGAAGAGGGCGGGGTGGGCCTCGGTGATGGTTGTCAGACGCAGTTCGACGGGCAGCTGCTCCGAAACGAGGAGGGCGATGTCGTCGAGATGCCGGTAGTCGTCTACCAGCACCTCGTAGCCTCCCGCCTGCAGGCTGTCCCATCCGTTGAGCCGTTGCACGGTGCCCAGACTGCCCACCACGTACAGTTCGTCCATCTCGGTCAGGTCCGTGTTGTAGATGCCGCTCACGGTGAAGGCTCGTGCACGGTAGCTGTCGTCTTGCCAGAAGTAGGTGCGCATCTTGTCGCCCACGCCCAGCTTGAGTTTGGAGGCGATGGTGCTCGAGATGAGCACCTCGTCGGGCGAGGTGTTCAAGCGTCCCTCCGTCAGGCAGGCGTGGTAGAAAGCGGTGTCGCGGTGGTCGCTCAGTCCCCGTAGCAGGATGCCGTAAATCTGTTCCTCGGTCTTCACCATTCCACCCTTGGTGGCAAAGGCCTGCACGTGGCGCACCCCCGGCACGCCCTTGATGGCCGCCGTCAGCGAGCTGTCCAGGGGCACGGGGAATTCGGTGTAGGTGCCGCCTGCGTCGTAGGCTGTCACGGTCAGGTGGCTGCCGAAGCCCACCACCTTCTGCGTGATGTCGGCTTGGAAGCCCCGCAGGATGCTGACGGCCATCACCATCACCACCACGCCGAGGGCTATGCCTGCAACGGCGATGGCCGACAATGGTCCAGTAAAACCACTGTCGGCTCCCTTTAACGGCATGAAACGCCGGGCTATGAACCGCTCGAAGGACAAGTTCTAAGTTTTAAGCTGTAAGTTTTAAGTGATGGCGGAAGCCGTTGTGATGCGTCAGCCACTTAAAACTTACAGCTCACAGCTATTAACTAGAATGCAGTGATGATGCCCATGAAGTCCTTCGCCTTCAACGAGGCGCCACCGATAAGGCCTCCGTCGATGTCGGGCTGCATGAAGAGCTCTTTGGCATTGCCGGGTTTGCAGCTGCCGCCGTAGAGAATGCTGATTTCGTCGGCCACTTCTTTGCCGTATTTTCCGACCAGCAGCGAGCGGATGTGGGCGTGGATTTCTTGAGCCTGTTCCGGTGTGGCGGTCTTGCCGGTGCCGATAGCCCACACAGGTTCATAGGCGATGATGACGTTCTTGAGCTGCTCGGCGCTGAGGTGGAACAGGCCATTCTCGACTTGGCTCTTCACCACATCGAACTGACGGCCGGCTTCGCGCTCTTCGAGCACCTCGCCCACGCAGACGATGGGTTTCAGTCCGTGCTTCAGCAACTGGTCTACCTTGGCGGCTACCAGGGCGTCGGTCTCGCCGTAGTAGGCGCGGCGCTCGGAATGACCTACGATGCAGTAGTCAATCTCGCAGCTTTCCAGCATCTTGGCGCTCACCTCGCCGGTGAAGGCACCCTCCTCGCGGTCGCTCACATTCTGTGCGCCGACCATGAAGTAGCTGTCGTTGGCATAATCGCTCGCCATTTCTATATACGGGAACGGGGGACATACAATCACCTGCTCGTCACGGGGCAGTTCCACTTTCTCCAGCTCGCTCATCAGTTCGTCGAGCAGTTCATCGGCCTCCGAGAAGGTGAGATTCATCTTCCAGTTGCCGGCAACGATATGTTTTCTCATGATGTTTGATTTTTAGTATTCTCTTTCTGTAACGAGCTTTCCCTATTTTTATTGCCTCCTGCCTCAATTTTTTCTTCGATCTGCCTCAGCTAGTTACGGTGGTTTTTTGTTGGTATATGGTATATGGTATATTGAGTTTGCAAAGTAACATTTCTTTGCTCGAAGCAGCAAGGCTGCCTCGCTGCAAGCATCCACCGGATGCTTGCCCCTGCCGGTTGTGCTTCGTGTTTTTACAATTTTTTTTGTACAATCAGTTTTTTTTACTATCTTTGCCTTTACATCCATACGGGTGAAAGAATGTGTAATTAATTAAATATAAACATTTTAAACAAAAACAAACAATGAAGACCGCTTATAATTTCAATGCAGGTCCTTGTGTCCTGCCCAAAGAGGCCATCGAGTCCACCATCGCCGCCATCCGCGACTTTGACAACACCGGTATCGGCCTGCTCGAAATCTCTCACCGTACCCCCGGTTGGGAGCGCACCATGGAAGAAACCCGCCAGCTGTGGCGCGACCTGTTGAACATCCCCGCCGAATACGAAATCCTTTTCCTCGGTGGTGGTGCCAGCACCGGCTTCATGGATGTCCCCGCCAACCTCCTCAACAAGAAGGCTGCCTATCTGCAGACCGGCGTGTGGGCCAAGAAGGCTGCCAAAGAGGCCAAGAACTTCGGCGAGACCGTGATCGTGGCCAGCAGCGAGGACAAGACCTACAGCTACATCCCGAAGGGTTGGACCGTCCC
>CAMJJD010000060.1 GCA_946406015.1 uncultured Bacteroidales bacterium
AACTGTGGAAGGCTGCCGGTGGAATATCACGCAAATAGGCTGAGGCCGGTACTTGACGCATTTCCAGTCCGCCTTAGCTTCGCGAGGTAAAATGTTGTAATACACGAAAGGCAGGAAGCATGAGGAAATGCTGACCGTGAGGATTAGGCATGAGGCCCGTCAAGATTTATATGCTCACAATTTGTCTATGACCCCCTGTGATGCAGCTCCAAATGAAAGGAATCGGATTTTATTGAGTGAGGAGACGATTTTGAACCGACGAATGATGGTTTTGTAGAACACCCCTTAGATCACTCGGGTATCCGCACAAATGGAGCTCCAAGCAGGATTCGAGTAAAAGTAGACAGACAAGACATCGAGGTCAACTTCGATGACTCTTTTCTTGCATATTGGCTTTTCGGCAGTAAAGAAGAAATCGCCCCAAGAGATGTCGCAGAAATATTGTGTATTGCCAAGGATGTTATTCGAAATAGTGAACCCCTTTTATGTTCATGATGGAGAGTTCCATTTATGGCATGTTCCATGAACGCTCGCCTCTACGCGCTATCCCCTCCAAAAAAATCAATAAATATTTATTCGTTTTGAAAAATTTCATATCTTTGCGGAACTAACCCTGAAAACGAAAATAGAATGTTTAAAATATAAAAGTTATGAAAATAAGAACAATTTTCCTATATGCTTCCTTAGTGTTTTTATTAATATTGTGTTCTTGCAATAATGAATTCTCAAAATACCAGAAAACAGAGAAAAATGATCTTGAAAACAGTGATTTGTCTGGTAAAGTTAAGAGTGTTACCTGTTATTCTGACGATGAAATATTGAGTATAACAAAGTATAATAAACCTGTTGGATGAATTAAAATAAAGCATACTTAACTTGCCCTATAGGCTTATGATTGAGAAGATTGAAATACTGCAACATAGTAAAGGCAGCCACTTTGGCAGCCATCCTTGCGAAGAGCCCTGGCGGCTGCTTTGCATAGTTGCGTATCATCATGAGCACCACCTCGCTCATTCTCCTCGTGCCCGACCTGTACCGCCTTGCACGGGCCAAGTGAGAGAAGCCGATGTGACAAGAAGCGAAGAGACATCCTTGTAAGAAATTATCATTCAAACATATCCAAGAAGAGGGCTGCACGTCAAAATGTGCAGCCCTCCATCTTTTATTGGTATAAGAAGCGTCTTACTTCACAGCTATGTTGGTGGTTGCGCCGTTTACCACCACCAAGTATTGTCCTGCGGCCACTGATACGGAGGCATTTCCACTGCCACGGTATACCAATTGACCGGCAAGGGTGTAGATGGCCACGGGCATTCCCTTGGCATCGGCAATCTCTATCCTGCCCTGACGTCCGTAAACTTTGGCCAACTGTCCGTTCATCTCATGGATGGCGTCAATCACGGCCACGGGAGCAGCGTTGCTCAGAGCCGACTCACCCTCTTCGTAGAGAGCCGTCACATGATAGGTGTGCAGACCCGTCTCCATTCCGGCGGTGCTGTGCTCGAAAGTGCTGGCTCCTGCCTCAGCAGTGGCCACCAGCACGCCGTCACAATAGATGTTGTAGCCCTTCAGTGTGAGCTGCTTGCCCACATAGCTGATGTCGTCTACCATCATGATGCCGCCGTTCTGCGAGTTGCAGTGAATGGCAAAATACTTGGCACCGGCGGGAAGGTTCACACGGAAGCGTCCGAAGTAATTCTTCGGAGCCTCAAACTCATCGATGCAGTTCTCGCTGGCGAAGTCAGTCACCTGATTGCCCGTAGTGCTGTAGAGCACCTCGAAGGTCTCGTTCCATACACCGGCCAGGCTCTGCACATAGATGGTGACCGTCTGCTCCTCGCCGTTCAGCTCAGGCGATACCAGCCAGTCGTTGTTCTTGTTGCCCGGGGCATTCAGTGCCTTGAAGCAAGCCAGGAACTGCGTTCCGCTGTTGGCCTCAAACTCAGGATGTGCCCTCATGAGTTCCTCGCTCACGCCCGCGTCGCGGAAGTTGAAGGTGAGGAAAGCCTGGCGCTCTCCGGCCCCTGGCCACCAGATACCGTTGATGCCGGCAGTGGCAGTGCGGTCCTGATCGTAGTTGCCCCACTCGCCGAATGACTTCACGAAACTGTCATAGCCCTCGAAGCTCTCGGTCACCTCATGCTTGCCGCTCACCGGCGTCCATTGCAGCACCGACTTGCTGTCGGCAGAGGTGGCGGTGAGGTCGGTCACGGCCTCCATCTGCGTGGGCATAATCTTAAGGTCTTCCTGCTCGCTGGTGTTGTCGGCGGTGTTCTGGTCGGCCTCATATTCCACAGTTGCCCACACCTTCGAGTTCTCGGGGTCGGTCACCTGTGTCGTGTATTCATACTCGAAGCGGGCGCGGTCGAAGGGAGCGATTGCTCCATTGTTCTCGAGTGTGCTCACCTGCTTTCCGTTGACGAAGAGCGCCACCTTGTAGTTCTGGGCCTCGTTCTCGCCCACATTGTGCACGGTGAGTGCCATGCGTGCTTTCTGGCCAGCGGTGGTGCGGTGCTGCATCTGCGGATAGACAGCCACGTCATACTGGTTGACATTGCGGAAGTTGACATCGTCGAGCACCACGAAGCGCATCGACGGGTCGTTGAGCTCGGCGGTGAAAGAGGCGATGATGTACTTGGCATCCTTATAGGCAGACAGGTCGATGGCGTAGGTGACGAAGTCCTCTTCCTCCATATTGGCGTAGTCGACAGTAAGCAGCGTGTCAGCCTGCAGCTCGCCGTTCTTCTGGATAGCCACTTTCAGCTTGTTCTGGGTGCCGGGGTCGCCATAGGCGGTAAACACCAGTTTGGGTGTCTCTGCGCCTGCCAGCGAAATCTTTCCTGAGGAGAGAGTTGCCACGGTGCCCTTCATCTCAGCATCGACGGCTGTCACACAGTCGTCACCGTCAGACGACATGCCGGTATACATGGCCCAGCTTGTGCCCGATACGTTGGAGCGAGTGGCCCATATGCCTTTCAGTCCGCCCGTGAAGAATCCTTCCATGAAGGGCAGTGTGTAGGGTGCACCATAGAGGAGAGGAGCAGCCAGCGCAACGGCCGACTCGCCCAGTTCGTTTACGGCCGACACACCGTAGAACACCTGTCCCTGCGGACCCGTCTGTTCGATGCCGTTGGCGGTATAGCTCATGGCACCAAGGCCCTCTTCCACCTTCACCAGCTGGTTGTTTGCCACGCTGTAGACGTTGTAGGTCAGTTCGTCGGCATCCACATATCCGCGGTTCGCGCCAATCACAGGAGCCTGCCACGACAGGGTGGCCGAGCCGTCGAGATTGTCGGCCAGTCCCACTGCCAGAGGAGCGGTCGGTGCGTCGGTGCCTACATAGACAGAGGCAGAAGCGGTGACACCTGGTCCTGCCTCGTTGTACACAGTGACGTTGTAGGTCAGCATGCCGTTCACGGCATCCTCGTCCACATAGGTGCAATGCATGCCGGGCTGCACATCGGTCAGGGTGGCTACAGCCTCCTGCTCCTCGCCGCGTGTTATCACGATGCGCGAGATGTTCTCCAGCGGATTGCCGTCGTTGCACACCGTGGGAGCGTCGAAGTCGATGGTCACCACCAGGTCACCTTCCTCTGCCGCCGTCAGCTTCAGGTTTCTCACGCTGTCGGGGGTGATGAGCAACTGTCCTGCCGAGATGGTCAGATTGTCAATCATCAGCGAGTTCATCAGCCGCTCGCTGGTGCAGTGGAATCCGAAGTAGTAGTCGCCGGTTTCCTGCACCTTTATCTCGCCTGACATCTCCACACCGTTGTTGATATTGGTCTTCACCACCGTCTCGGGTATCAGTTCGGTATAGTTTTCGGGATTGGTGCCCATGCCGCAGGCCACCGAGAGTTTCTCGGGATAGCTCACGCTGTTGGCCACGAACTTGATTTCATAGGCCACTCCCTGCACCAGGTGCATCGGCGGTGTCAGCGCCCAGTCGTCGGCCTTGCTGGTCTTGCTGTAGTTGTAGCGCATGCGTCCACCAGTCGAACCAAAGTGGATGAAGTCCCAGCTGCATCCGTCATTGTTGGCGTCGATGACGGTGTATTTGTTGCCGACCTCCTCAGCTTCGAAGTTGTCGATGTAGGGAATCTCATAGGGCAGTCCGAACTGCAGGGTGTTCGATATGCCCTGCTCACCCTGCTCCTCACCGCGGAACGGAATCACCTTGTAGTAGTAGCCGTTGAAGGGGGCATCCTTCAGCTGCTCACTGAACTGGGTTTCGCTGATGGCGGTGGCCACTTTCACGCTGTCGGGCATGCGGTACACGTCGTAGGCAAGGGCGCCGTGCACGAAACCGCCGTGCTTGCCGATGTTGCCGGCCCAGCTCACCGTGGCTGTTTCCGAAGCCTCATCGTAGTTCAGCCTCACGTTGGTGGCCATAGGAGTGTCCTCGCCTACCCAACCCAGGTAGACGTTGCGCTCGCCCTTCTGCTCACCGGCTGTGAGCTGCACCACCACCTTCTGGCGTCCGGTGCCTGCTACGCTGATGACCTTGGCCACAAAGTCGCCCGGCTGAGCATCGCCCTCGATGGCGTTGCCGTCGTTGTCATTCACGGTCAGCACATAGTGTACGGGACCTTCCAACGTTTGTCCGCCAACTGTTGTGGTAGGAATGGAGAAATTCACCACGCCCACGGTTCCCTCGGAGGGGAAGCTCACGAACATGTCGGTGATATTGGCAGGGGCACCGTCTTCTGGCTCCTCAAGCACGTTGAGGCAAGTATACTCCTCTGCCTCAGGCAGATAGGCCAGCAGTGTGGTATGGCCCGTGTTCACATCCACCTCGCAGAGCCTGCCGTACATCTCCTCTGCCTCCTCATCCACCTCGCTGGCCACCATATAGAGGCGGTCAGTGCGGCGGTCGAAAGTCATGCTCTCGAGCACGGAGTAGAAGTTGAAGTCGAGTGAGCCGATATAGGTAAGTTTTCCGTTGGTCTTGTCGATGGAGCAGAAACTTCCGTTCTCCGTCACGCCATACATCTGACCCTGGCTGTTCACGGCCAGCATCACCACCAGCGAGTCGGAGCTGGCAATAATCTCGCGGTTCATGTTCTCATAGTCCATCCTCATGAAGACATAACTGCTTGAGCTCTCTTCCTTCCATCCGTAGCAGATGCCGGTGGTGGGATCCCAGTCGGCCGCCTTGACGATGAGCAGGTTGGCATTGAGGGTGGAGCCATGCTTTCCAGTGGGCTCCCATGTGTCAGCGTCCCACTCGCAGTAGGTCCATCTGCCAGTTGCTGTATAGGGCAGGTCGATGGAGGCCGTACCGTGCAGCTTGTGGTTGTAATAGGCACCGCGGCCGTTCAGGCAGAAGTCAACGTCTGCCATGGGCTCGCGTACGAAGCCGTTGCTCTGGCTGAATTTGTAGAAGCCATACTCGAGCAGCATGCGCTCGCCGATGGCGTTGTACTGGAGCATGCCCGTGAAGGTGAGCGGTTTCTCGTTGGCCGCCACGGGGCGTACGTAGGTGCGGGTGCCGCGCTTCATACGGCGCAGCTTCTCCTCGGGCATGGGCAACTTCCGTCCTTCGGCTTTCAGCCGCCTTACGAGGCCCTCTCCATAGGTTTCCTGTCCCTCGCTCTCTGTTGAGGAGGGGGTCAGCGTGGTGAGGTCGACGATGCCGTTCGTCTCTGTCTTCTGCAGCTTCGACCGCATGGTCTGCGCCGTAGAGAGCAGTGAGGCAAACAGCAGAGCCGCCACCACAATGAGATGGGTTATGGTTCTTTTTCGCATAGTTGGTTTATTAATAAAGGTTATTGCGTCAATCTATCTTCTCACCGTCTTGTAGGTGCGCACATAGCCGTCGCGGTTGGTCTGCCGCACAATCACGATGCCGCGCTGACCATCATCGGCTCGCCTGCCGTCGAGGGTGAAGCACTCCGTGCGCACGACGTCAGCACTGCTCACGGCCTGCACACCGTCGTCCTGTCCCTGGGGGAATCCTGTTATCTCGGCATTGTCTACCGTGCAGTTCTTGTTGTTGCCGCTGTCATGATTGGCCACGAAGGCGGCAATCTGCATGTTCTCAGTCACCCACAGGTCGCTCACGTCGAAGGTCACCTGATACTCATATTGGTTGCCCTCCCAGTTCAGCGGTTCACCAAAGTCGCTGTTGTAGGCGCGTATCACGTGCTGGTGCTTGAAGTTGCTGCCTCCACTGGTCTGGTTGACGGCAGGCACATCGTTCTCCAGCAGGTAAACGGTGATGCAGGGGTTCTGTGCGGGCAGCTCGTCGCGCTTTCCGCTCACGGTGACATCCAGTTTCCGCGTCTCCTTGTCATAGGTGGCGCTGAAGTTGATGCTCACGTGGGCCGGGTTCTCGGCGCAGATGTCGATGCCGTTCTTGATGTCGTTCAGCTCGGGGCAGCCATAGAGTCCACCGCCCCACAGCGGCTGGCGGTCGAACATCATGGCCGGGGCATAGCCCACGCCGAAGAAGGCGGCCAACTTCTCGTCGCACGATTTGGTGAGCCAGTCGGTCTTGTAGCCGCTGTGGTGACACACCGCCACGGCGCGGTCCTTATACTGGTCCATATCGAGCACGCTGTGCAGATAGCCCGCCACGCGGGGGCAGTTACCGCAAGGCTCTGTGGTGAACTCCTCTATGAGCACCTTCTTCACCAGGGCAAACTTGGCCTGTATGCTGTTGTTGCCGTCTGTCTGGTCGGTGCCGTCGTCGATGCTCTGCAGCCGCACGATGATGTTGCCGTAGCTCACGGTCGAGAGGGCGGGTATCTGATATTCCACCTCCGCCTTCTCACCCCATCCCAACTGCACGTCGAAGTGGTTCGTATACTGGTCATCGCTCATCTCATACTGTGTGAGGAGGGTGAATCCGCTCACCGGCTGCTGCCCGTTGTTCACCACGGTCACCTTCATCATGGTGTAAGACGCGTCGACATGCGGGTTGGCGATGGCTGCTATGAGTCCCAGGTCATAGTCGGGCAGGTTCTCGCCCTCGGCGATGGCCTCCACGCTCAGTATGCCGGCCGAGCTCATGTCCTGCCAGGGTTCATCGCTACCCATCTGCACCCAGCAGGCATTGGCCAGGGGTGAGCCAACAATCGAGAGGGCGGCCACGGCGGTCTTCTGCCGATAGCTCATGCCGATGTAGAGTCCCTCGCCGCCCGCTATGGTATAAGGTGTCTCCAGCGTGGCCTCGTTCCATCCCTTCACCATCTTCGGGTTGGTCTTGGTGGTGATGATGGCTTCTGCCAGATTGGGGCCGTTGAGCGACGTGCGCACCCAGAGGCACAGGCTGTCGACATTGACCTTGGAGGCTAGGGCGGCGCGCAGTTTGGTGATGCGGCATCCCTCGTAGCTGCCCAACATGTCGGCGGGCAGGTAGATGGCGGCGCTCACCCACTTCTTGCCGTCGGTGGAGAGGCTGCCCTTGTCGGTGGCCTCGCCGCCGCAGTAGCCCAGGGTGACGATACTTTCGGCCTGCAGACTGGCTACGGCCATGATGGAAAGCAAAAGAAAGAGTATTTTCTTCATGGGTTCTCCTGTCTTTTACTTCACCAGTATTTTCTTGCCCTCGCTGATGTAGATGCCCTTTCTCATCTGGGCGTCAGCCTTCGATACCCGGCGACCCTGCAGGTCGTACACCACGTTGCTTGTGTTGCGAATCTGCACGGCGGTCTGGATGCCGTCCTCAGTGCCAAAGCTGATGGGCACCACGGTGTTCGGTGTGGCAAGCGAGTAGTCCATCGGCATGTAGGCGGTGCCGGGCTCCACGAAGAACGTGTTCTCCACGAGCCATCCCGTCTCCTCGTCGAAAGAATTGTAATCGGCGATGGGAACGAAGCCGAAAACGCCGTTCTTCTCTGCCAGCACGAAGGGGAGGTCGTAGATTTCCTCTTCCTCGTCGAAGGCCACCCAGGCGGCATCGGCGCGCTCGTCCACGGCCACGAGGTCGTTCTTGGGCACCACCTCCACCTCACCGCTGGCGGTAGGAATGCTGTAGGTGCCTGCGGCAGCGGTGCACACAATCACACCTGTATGGGCGGGAACCTGGCTCACCTCGGTCAACTTCACCTCGGTCAGTTCCTGCACCACATGGCCGTTGGGCAGCTCGCGGTCGGTGTACACCTTCTGGGCCACAAAAGCCTTCACGCCCTCCACGGCCGAGAAGTCGAGTGCCTCGTCGGCGGAGAACAGGGCATAGTAGGAGGTGCCGTCGGTCACGTCGGCGGTGGTAACCTCCTTGAAGCTATTCGCAATGGCGAAGCTGATGGGCACCACGGTGTTCGGTGTGGCAAGCGAGTAGTCCATCGGCATGTAGGCGGTGCCGGGCTCCACGAAGAACGTGTTCTCCACGAGCCATCCCGTCTCCTCGTCGAAAGAATTGTAATCGGCGATGGGAACGAAGCCGAAAACGCCGTTCTTCTCTGCCAGCACGAAGGGGAGGTCGTAGATTTCCTCTTCCTCGTCGAAGGCCACCCAGGCGGCATCGGCGCGCTCGTCCACGGCCACGAGGTCGTTCTTGGGCACCACCTCCACCTCACCGCTGGCGGTAGGAATGCTGTAGGTGCCTGCGGCAGCGGTGCACACAATCACACCTGTATGGGCGGGAACCTGGCTCACCTCGGTCAACTTCACCTCGGTCAGTTCCTGCACCACATGGCCGTTGGGCAGCTCGCGGTCGGCGTACACCTTCTCGGCCACATAGGCCTTCACGCCCTCCACGGCCGAGAAGTCGAGTGCCTCGTCGGCAGAGAACAGGGCATAGTAGGAGGTGCCGTCGGTCACGTCACCTGTGGTTACCTCTTTGTCGGCATAGCTGGCCAATGCAAAGAGACAAGCAGTTGCAAAAGTAAAGATTTTCTTCATAGCGTATAGTTTGGGGCCGCTTTCCAAATTCCACCTGTGGCGGCGCAGCCGGTATTACCTCCACAGGCTTTATAACACGCCCCTATCTACCATGCTGATGGTCCGTCGGGGCTTATATGGTGCAAAGATAAATAAAAGGTTACAATAATGTCAAAGGAAAGATAATAATTCTGTAAAGTTTGTGTAAAAATCGTGTTACAAAGGATTTGATTATTGTTTAGGATTGAACACAGAGGATTTGTATTTTCTTATTGAACACAGAGGCACAGGGGCACAGAGTTTTAAATCCTTGTCGATAAATGCAATTGTCCCTTTAACTTCCCTTTAACTTCCCTTCCTTTAAAATTGAACACAGAGGCACAGGGGCACAGAGGATTTTGAATTATATTTCTTTTGACACAGAGGATTGCATCGCCAAGTGCGATGCTGGGAGACACAAAGGAGTCGCCTTACGGCGAGAAAGATCTTGCAAACCGAATATCCTATTATTAATAAAAAAAATATACGAGGATGAGCTTTTTCTAACTCATCCTCATTTTATTTAATATACAGTTTGAAAAATAACCTTTGTTATATATACACCATGATGGTCAGTTCATCCATAACATTCATTTACCACTGCAAATAATATGAAATTAAGCTTCATCTAAATCGCCTATAATGGGCGCTACAACCTCTCACTTCCTACCTCATGGAGGAAATACTCAGACGAACAACTGAAGTTCGTCTTCCTATTGCTCGTGGAATATTTCTCCGCACCAGAAATCAAAACCATTTGCTTGATCAGGTGGAACAATTTGCGCATCGTCGGAGAGTGTGCCGTTTTGGATAAATTGCCCACGCTGATCCAATCCTTTCAACCCATCACCAAGGATAGATGGCGGCTGAGTTCCATCTCAACGCACTTCCGCCCGGGGTTATAGTTCATATACCAGATGTAGTCGCCCAGACAGGCAATTGAGCTTCACTCGA
>CAMJJD010000061.1 GCA_946406015.1 uncultured Bacteroidales bacterium
CGGCGGTTGCCTTTTCCTATCGTCCTGATTTCCTGCCGCCCCCGTACCGTAGGGAGACGGCGTGCCGTGTCCGCCGTCGGCAGCATCATCTCTTGCGGACACGGCACGCCGTGTCCCTACAGCCACATCCTCTTCCTCCGCTTCCTCCCCCTGCTGGATGGCGCCGCAATAGAGCGACTCGCTCCAGCGGCCGTCCTCGCTCATCGCCATCAGGTACACCTGCGCCTCATAGCCAGCGAAATAGCTGGACGTCATGAGCGATATATGCTTCTGGTAACGGTACACCGGCGCCGACAGGAACCCCTGCTCGCGGCCGGGCACATAGACATACAGGTACACATAGTCGAGGCTGCGCCCACCGCCCGGCCGGAAGCTGACCGACAGCACGTCGTCGTCCGTCCACGACATCTCCTTCAGCTCCACCTGCGGCACATCGCCCATGCTGAGGCGTAAGGCGCTGTAGTCCACCGTCAGGCGGCCCTCGTCGACGCCGAATGCCGGCTGGTTCACCTTCACGAAGAGGTTGTACGACGTCATGCCCGCCTCGCGCGCCAGCGCGGTCATCGACTTGACCACCGCCTGCCGCATCTTGGCCGCCAGCTGCACCTCCTGCTTGAACAGCTCGCGGTGCTCCGTCTGCGCCTCCGTGCGCGGATTGCGCACCATCGGGTTGTGCGCCCGCAGGCACCACTTCCCGTTCCACAAATACCCCACGGCGGTCCCCAGCTTCCCGCTGAACCCGCCCAGATAACTACCTGATTGCTTCGCCATAACGTGATACTTTTTATTGGTTTTCCACTTATCATAACGTTATTCCCTCCATATTATTGCCTACTCGAGTAAATTTTGATAAAAAGAGGATATGGAGAGGAGTAGGAGTTGAGTAAGAGGTGGTGGCTCGGAAATACTGGTTTACAGCCGCTTTGTGCCGACCAAAATCGGGGCAAAACGCCCTTCTCGGCCAAAATCTCTAACCGAAAAATCCGAAACAATAGAAAACCCCTACGGGGTATCGTATCATATTTCCCGTAGGGAATATCTATTAATAGAAAACGCCTAGCGGCGTATAGCAATCCCTTTTCCCGTAGGGAATTTCTATTAATAGCCCCCCCCCACGGGGTAATGGAACACCATATTCCCCGTGGGTCGACAGAACCTAGCCGTGGGCGTGAGCCCACGGTATGGAGCGAGCATAATTTGAGCCCCGCAGGGGCGGCACATTCCGACGGTTTGTGTCGCCCCTCCGGGGCTCCGATCGCACGTATGCAGACGTGGTTGGGCTTGGTGTCGAGATGAGGGCGTGAGCGGCTTTTGGGGGGAGGAGGCTTAAGGTCTTTAGGGTCGCTAAAGTCTTTAAGGTCTTTAAGGTCTTTAAGGTCTTTAGGGTCTTTATTTTGAAATGCGAAGATACGAACTTTTTTGCAAAGGGTAATTATTTTTTCCCAGAGGGGGCGCGGTGTCGGTTTTTTTTCGTACTTTTGCAGCTGGTTTTGGTCGCCCGGGATGGGCGCCAAGAGGGAATCAGGTGTAATTCCTGAGCAGTCCCGCTGCTGTGAGCCTCAATGGTTTACACATCCAACGAGCCACTGTGCATCGCCATAGATGTATGGGAAGGCGGGTGTGTGGAGGCGAGCCAGAAGACCTGCCAAAGCCACAAAAGAAAAAGCCCTCGAGGAAAGGACTAACAACATGAGCATTGTATTGTATCGTATCGTAAAGTTTATCGTCGGCCGCCGGCAACACCGGATGGCCGTACGCGACCGTAGTGGTACGAATGTATTCTCTACGGCCGCTCTGCTCTACGTTCTATGCTCCGGGGCTTTTCTTTCTACTGCAAAAGCACAAGACACCATACAGGTGCTCGACGAGGTGGACGTGACCTCGCAACGCACCCCCGCCCGGCTGCTCACCGCAGCGCCCACCCAGGTGCTCGACGCCGCCCAGATCGAGGAGCAGGGATTTCTTCAGCTGAGCGACGCGGTGCGCCAGATGGCCGGCGTGACGCTGAAGGACTATGGCGGCGTGGGCGGCATGAAGACCGTCTCGGCCCGCGGCCTGGGGAGCCAGTTCTCGACGGTGACCATCGACGGCATCGCCGTGGGCAACGCACAGAACGGGCAGGTGGACCTCGGCCGCTACCTGCTGGGCAATGCGGCATACGTCAGTTTCAGCCAAGGGCAGCAGCAGGAGCCGCTGCTCTCGGCCCGTGCCTACGCCGCCGGCAACGTGCTGAACCTGGAGACCGCCGAGCCGCAGTTTTTCCTGTCCGAGCGCACCAACCTGAAGGTGGGCATGGAGCTGGGCAGCTTCGGCATGATGAATCCTTCGGCCCTGTGGGAGCAAAAGTGGAGCCGCCGGCTGAAGACGAGTGTGTGGGCCAACTGGCTGAAAAGCGACGGCGACTACCCTTTCACGCTCTACTATACCGCCGACCGGCAAGGGCAGAGCACACAGGAGCAGCGCCAGCACTCGGCCATGCACCAGCTGACCGCCGACGGCAACCTCTTCTACACCATAGCCCCGGGCAACACCCTCACCGCCAAGGTGCACTATATGAACGGCTACCACCAGTTGCCCGGCCATGTGCGCTTCTATGTGCAGGAGCCGTCGGCCCAGAGCACCCATGAGTCGCTGGCTTTCGCACAGGCGAAGTGGAAAGTGGAAAGCGGGAAGTGGAGGACGCAGGTGCTGGCCAAGGTGCAGAGCAGCTACGACCAATACGAGGACTCCAACTATATCAGCAGCCTCTCGCACTACCTGATGAACGAATACCGCCAGCGGGAAGGCTACCTCAGCGGCAGCAGCGAGTGGGGCATGGCCTCCTGGCTGACGCTGAAAGCCGCCGTCGACGGCGACCTGAGCCATCTGCACAGCAACCTAGGTCAGCGCAACGACGTGCTGCGCAGCAGCCTGATGGGCGTCGTGGGAGCCAATGCGCAACAGGGGCGCTGGGAGGCCCGTGCCAACCTGCTGGCCACCGTCAGCACCGACCATGTGGCCGACCTCGATACCAACCCCACTTACCGCCGTCTCACGCCCTACGCGGCGGTGATGTACACCCCGGTGACAGGTCTCACGTTGCGTTACTTCTACAAAGAGACCTTCCGCGTGCCCAACTTCAGCGAGCTGTACTTCTTCCAGTCGCTGCCGCGCAACTTGCGTCCCGAACGCGCACGCCAGCACAATATCGGGCTCACTTATGCAGGGACATCCCCAAATGCCGGTGTGTCGTACCAGTTAACAGTCGACGGATACTTCAACCGCGTCACCGACAAGATTATCGCCCGTCCCGGACAAAACATGTTCTACTGGAGTATGGAGAATCTGGGCAAGGTGCAAATCCTGGGCGTGGACGCCACTGCCGACCTGCAGTTCTCCCACATCAGTCTTCAGTTAAACTACAGTTTCGCCCATGCCGTGGACCTGAGCGACCCGGACTCGAAATACTATGGGCACCAGATTCGCTACACGCCGCGCCACTCGGGCGGCGGCACCCTGCGGTGGGAACACCGCTGGGTGAACCTCGGCGCCACCGCCATGGTGGTGGGGCACCGCTACGCCTATCCGCAGAATAACGTCAGCAACCGTCTGCCGGCCTATTGCGACCTTGGGTTCTCGGCCGACCGCCGCATCGACCTACGGTGGGGCACGCTGCGCGTGCAGGTGCAGGTGCTCAACCTGCTCGACGCCCAGTACGAGGTGGTGCAGTTCTACCCCATGATGGGGCGCAACTACCGTCTCTCCCTTATGTATGAATTTTAGAATAACAATTAATTATATCATTATAATGAAACAGAATCTATCGGCAGCCCTACTGGTCATCATCGCCCTCGGCTTCGCTGCCTGCGAACGTGAGGAACCTATTGCACCCACCGGCAACGGCATTGTGGCCGAAACCGCCATGCCTCATCTGCTGGTGCTCAACGAAGGCACCTGGGGTGGTAACAACGCCGCGCTGTCATACCTTGACATCGCAGCCGGCACCATCAGCAGCAGCTGGTTCACCGACAAGAACGGCCGCGGCCTGGGCGACGTGGCGCAAGACCTCGTCATCTACGGTTCGAAGGCGTATGTCACCGTGTGGAACTCGAACAGCCTGGAGGTTATCGACACCGCCACAGGTGTAAGCCAGCGCGTGGACCTCGGCAACCGCGGCCCCCGCTACATCGCCGCCGACGGCGGCAAGCTGTACATCACCTGCTACAACCCCCACAGCGTCATCCGCATAGACACCGCATCCCTCGAAGTGGAAGCCTCCCTCACCCTGGGCAACTACAATCCCGAAGGCATTGCCGCTGTGAACGGCAAGCTGCTGGTAGCCAGCTCGAACATCAGCGACGAGCAAGGCAACTATGCCTATGACAACCACTTATATGTCATCAGCATCTCCTCTTTCAGCATCATCGGACTCATACCCGTGGGTTACAACCCGCAGAAGGTACTGAAGCTGGACAGCACCACGGCAGTGGTGAACTATATCGGCGACTATGGCTCAGAGCCTGCCGGCACAGCCACCGTTGACATAGAGATGCAAGTCACCACCCTTAACCAGCCGTTAACCAACATGACCGTGGCCAACGGCAACATCTACGGCTACTATACCGAATGGGCTTCCGACTACTCGAGCAAGACGACCCATTTCGTGAAGATTGACGGGGCAAGCAACATCACCCCCCTTCTGACCGGAGAGAACCTCAACGCCTACGCCATCGGCGTGCATCCCGTAAGCGGCAACATCTATGTAGCCGACGACGGCGACTTTTCGTCCAATGGCGACCTTTACTGCTTCACCCCCGACGGCACGCGACGGTGGAAAAGAGAAGTGGGAATGCTGCCCTCCAAGATTGTCTTTTACTAAACGCTACTTCTGGGTAGCGATATAGTCAAGCACTTTGCGTTTATCGTTAGTGAAGGTGAGCACGTCGACTGCCCGGTAGTAGTTGGCGGGGTCGACACAATAGCCATAGGAATACTTCAGGAACTCGACCTGCGAGTTCGAGAAGTCGATGGTCTCGGCGAGCGTGGCTATCTGCGCCGCCGTGAGGTGCGACGAGGCGACGATGACCTTGCCCAACGCCAGCCTTTCGTTGTCAAACGACTGGGCTCTCATGCGCACCACCATCGAGTCAAGTCCGTCGGCCGTAACGCCGTAGTATCCTTCCTCTTCCTCGACCGGCCGCACCCGTTGCAGGTCACGGATGTCGCTGCTTGCCTGCACCAGCCGGCGAGCCTCTTCACGAACGGCCTGCCGTTCTTCGGTGTCAGGCCGGTTGTAGGCCGCTGTGTAGAGGTAGAGCTGTTCCAGCCGCGGGTCGAAATTGACATTAACGGTGACGACCTTCTCGTTGGGTTTGAGCTGCAGGACAGCTGCCTTCTCGGTAGGGCGTTTGAGCACGACAACCACCTCGTGCACCTGGTCGGAGACATTTGTCACCAGCACACGTCCCTGCGGGAGTCGGTTTTGCAGGTTGCCGTCGATATAAACGCTGAACGCCTCGCCATGCTGTGATACAAAATTGACATTATAGTGTGCGGGGGGCGGGGTCTTGGCAACGGGGAGATGGTTCTGCGCCGAGACCGTCATGCACAGAAGCAACAGGAGCGATATGACTATCGGTCGTTTCATGAAGCCTGGGTTTTAGTGCCACGGAAGGCCATCGTGTCAATCCAGCGTCCTCCCTCACCCCGCAATGCCATGGCGAATTCGGCAAAAGAGCGGTGTTCCATATAGATGACGTTGTAGACGTCACCCACATTGTTGATGAAATGGGCGTCGCTGTCGGTAATGAAATTGAAGCGCTTGAGGTAGGCGAACTTCTTGACAATCTCGTCGCGTGTGATGAACTTGTTTATCTCCAGTCCGTCGGCACGCAAGTCGGGCGGGATGAAGCCCAGCTGGCTAGTCAGGCTGGTGGTACCCTTGTTGACATGCGCCGGTACAAAGAGCCCGCCGATGCGGTGCACCTCGTCGTAGATGCCGTCGATATCGACATCGATGGCGTTGAGCAGGTGGTACTCTTCTTCCCCCACAATCTCCTCGTTCTCGTCGACGATGAGTTGATAGCCGAAGCGGTCTTCATCGTTGGGAATCTTCGGCAGGTGGGTATCCAGGAACTCCTGCATAGCGTCGAGTTGCTCGTCGGTCTCGAAGAAGCATAGACAATGGGCTTCCTCCTGGCTGGTCACCTCCACGCCGCCAAGCACAAACAGGCCTTTCTCCTTACCCACGCGCTGAGTGACCTTGACCTGACGCGTGGTATTGTGGTCGCTGATGGCAATCATGTCCAAGCCACGCTCCAAAGCACGGTCGACTATCGCTGTGGGCGACATTTCAAGGTCGCCACACGGTGACAGCACCGTATGAATATGGAGGTCGGCTTTGAACGGAGTCATAACAATGTGTTAATTCGTTAATTTATGAGTTGCTGATGCAGTTCGACTCACACATTAACACATTCACGCATTCAAGCATTCAAAAGTTGGTAAATCTTACCGACGGTCTCGTAGGTCTGCATGTCGGTGCTGAGGAAAGGAATACCCTCCTCGTTGCTCTGCTCGACCGTATCCTCCGGAGCGGTGAGGCCCTTGACAAGGATGACGCATGCCAACTCCTTGAGCGAGGCGATGGCCATCACATTCTTATGGGTCTGCAACGTCACCCATACATTGCCCATCTCGGCATTGCCCATGACGTCGCTCAGCAGGTCGCTGACATAGCAGCCGTCAATGTCGCGGTCGAGACCGCTTTCGCCGCATAATACTTTCAGATTCAGTTTTTCTACAAGTTCTCTAACTTTCATATATATTGTTGTTTTCAATTCAACTAAGCGTCATTTTGACGATGCAAATATACACAATATTCTTGACATAGGCATGAAGTAGTGAAAAAAAGGGGTGGCTGCGGACAAAATGCAATCATAAATGAAGAAAAATTTTGTCAGTTTCAAAAAAGGTTGTATCTTTGCACCCGATTTGAATGCCTGAAAACGAATTGTTGATGCTCTTTTCGCTTTGAGGGTCAGATTGTTAAACGAATAGAAAATAATACAGTCATGGCAAAGAAAAATAAAGATGCACGTGTGCAGGTCATCCTCGAATGCACCGAGCAAAAGAACAGCGGTGTCGCCGGCATGAGCCGTTACATCACCACCAAGAACAAGAAAAACACTCCGGAGCGTCTGGAGCTCAAGAAGTACAACCCCTTCTTGAAGAAAGTCACCGTCCACAAAGAAATCAAGTAACGAAAGGAGAACTGAACTATGGCAAAGAAAGTTGTTGCTACCCTGAAGACCTCGACCGGTAAAGGTTTCGCCAAGGTAATTCGCATGGTCCGCTCCGAGAAGACCGGCGCTTACATGTTCAAAGAGGAAGTCATTCCTTCGGACAGCGTGCAGGAGTACCTGAAGAAAAAATAAGCAGAAACAATAATTTTTTCATACGCTTTTGTTTTGGCCTCTGGAACCGTTCTGGTTCCGGAGGTTTTTTATGTCCTTTTCTCACTTCAGCCGCATTCACTCCTACAGACGCGGTATTGTTTTTTCTTTTTAGTATATTAGGATTTTTTCGTATCTTTGTCAATTGTTCTATTGGCAGGAATTCCTGCCAAATAGTTGATTATGTGACTACAGCATTACTTGTATATGAAATATAACGAATATAAGCAGCTTAATTTGACCCAAATCGGCGAGGACGTGCGCCGCTACTGGGAGGAGAACGAGACTTTTGAGAAGGGCCAGAAACTGGCCGAAGGACATCCCGCTTACGTGTTCTACGACGGCCCCCCGAGCGCCAACGGCAAGCCGGGCATCCACCATGTGATGGCCCGCACCATCAAGGACGTGTTCTGCCGCTACAAGGCACAGAAGGGTTACTTCGTGGACCGCAAGGCCGGCTGGGACACCCACGGCCTGCCCGTGGAACTTGGTGTGGAGAAGAATCTCGGCATCACCAAAGAGGATATCGGCAAGAAGATATCGGTTGACGACTACAACCGCGCTTGTCGTGAGGAGGTGATGAAATACAAAGAGTTGTGGGATGAGTTGACGCGTGTAATGGGCTACTGGGTCGACCTGAAGAACCCCTATATCACCTTCAACAACGAGTATATCGAGACACTTTGGTTCCTGTTGAAGAAGCTCTATGACAAGGGGCTGCTCTACAAAGGCTACACTATCCAACCCTATAGTCCCGCCGCCGGCACCGGCCTCTCGAGCCACGAGCTGAACATGCCCGGCTGCTACCGTGATGTGAAGGACACGACGTGTGTGGCTATGTTCAAAATCAAGGACTTTAAGGACCTTAAGGACATGCCCACCTACGCCATCGCATGGACCACCACGCCGTGGACACTGCCCAGCAACACGGCTCTCTGTGTGGGTCCAAACATTGACTATGTCACCATCGAGACCACCCATCCCTATACCGAACAACCTTGCCGCATCATCATGGCCAAGGCCTTGGTAGGTTCGATGTTCCCCGAGGGCAAATGCCCCGAATACAAGATTGTCAGCGAGTGCAAGGGTACCGCGCTGGAGGGACTGCACTATGAGCAGCTCATCCCCTGGGTGAAACCCAAAGAGGTGAGCGACAAGGGCTCGTTCCGTATCATCCTGGGCGACTACGTCACCACGGAGGACGGTACCGGCATCGTGCATATCGCCCCCACCTTCGGTGCCGACGACGCTCGTGTGGCCAAGAAAGCCGGCATCGGTGACCTGCTGCTCTTCGACCGCGACGGGAAGCAACTTCCCATGGTCGACAAGCAGGGCCGCTTCGCCCCTATCGAGGACCTTGATCCCGCGTGGGTGAAGGACAATATGAACACCGAACTCTACGGACAGTACGCCGGCAAGTTCGTCAAGAACGCCTACGACCCCACCAAGGGCGAGAAGGACATGAGCCTCGATGTGGAGCTGGTCATCATGCTCAAGGGTGAAGGCAAGCTCTTCAAGAGCGAAAAGCACACGCACAGTTATCCCCACTGCTGGCGCACCGACAAACCCGTACTCTACTACCCCCTCGACAGCTGGTTTATCCGCACCACAGCCCTCAAGGAGCGTATGATAGAGCTCAACAAGACTATCAACTGGAAGCCCGAGGCCACCGGCAGCGGCCGCTTTGGCAACTGGCTGGAGAATATCGTCGACTGGAACCTCTCGCGCAGCCGCTACTGGGGCACTCCGCTGCCCATCTGGCGCACCGAGGATGGCAAAGAGGAGAAGTGCATAGGCAGCGTGAAGGAACTGAGCGCCGAGATTGAGAAGGCCGTCAAGGCAGGTCTCATGGCCTCGAATCCTTATTCTGGCGACTACAAGGACTTTGACTTGCATCGTCCATATATCGATAATGTCATCCTCGCTAGCGACAGTGGCAAGCCTATGCGTCGTGAGCCCGACCTGATTGACGTGTGGTTCGACAGCGGCGCCATGCCCTACGCCCAGATTCACTACATGGGCGAGCCGCTGAAAGCCACCGAATTCCCCGCCGACTTCATCGCCGAAGGCGTCGACCAGACCCGCGGCTGGTTCTACACCCTCCACGCCATCGGCACCATGTGCTTCGACAGCGTGGCCTTCAAGAACGTCATCAGCAACGGTCTGGTGCTCGACAAGAACGGCAACAAGATGTCGAAGCGACTCGGCAACGCCGTCGACCCCTTCGAGACCCTTGGCAAATACGGCCCCGACGCCA
>CAMJJD010000062.1 GCA_946406015.1 uncultured Bacteroidales bacterium
CCTTGCGGGCCATGGTGAGGATGGTGTCGAGGTGACCCATCTCGAAGCACTCGTACTCGGGCTTGATACCCTTCTCAATCATGCGCTTGCCGAAGGCACGCATGGTGGGCATGGTGTTGTCGAAGATATCGTCGCCGAAGTTGCAGGTGCCGCAGTCGAGGGTTGCCATCTCGGGTACGGGGGTGGTGTTGGTCGAGTCGAGACGCTCGTCGGGCGTCATGCCCACGGCACCACCGGTCGAGGGAATAAGAATCACGTTGGGGCAAGCCTTGAGGATGGCCTCGGTGCACTCCTGGAAGCGCACATGGCTCTGGGTCGGCGTGCCGTCGTCCTCACGGACATGCAGGTGCACGATGGCGGCGCCAGCGTCGACTGCGCTCTTTGCCTCGCGAACAATCTCTTCAACGGTGTAAGGGACGTTAGGGTTCTGCTCCTTGGTCACCTCTGCGCCGCAGATAGCGGCGGTGATAATCAGTTTCTCCATGATATGTCTGTTTTATATTATTACAAATAATGAAAATGCAAAAATACGAAAAAAAAACGATATGGAAGAAAAAACCATATCCGCAGACTGGCAAGTAGCGGCCAACAGATATCAGTTATCGGTTAGCTAAACTGTAAACCGTAAACTGTAAACCGTAAACTGTAAACTGTAAACCGTAAACTTTACTTAATCGGTTGCACCTGACGACGGAGGATCTCGATGTCGAGCTGTTGGTAGGTGATGGAGGCGGTGTCGGCGAAGTGTTCGCGGTTAGCCTCGTAGGTTTCACGGTCGTACTCGGAGGCTTTGTCAAAGAGGCTGCGGGCGACGGCGAGTTTAATCTGCTCGAAGGAGAGAGAACCCTGCTCGTATTGTTCAATCTCCTTTTCGCCGAGGTACTTCTTAACCTTCTGCCATTGGGCGTCGGGCAGGCGTCCGTCTGCATCGAGGCTGCGCTCGAGGTCGGGGAAGTTGACCCATGAGGTGATGGTGGTTTCGAGGAGTGCGAGTTGCTTGCGGTTACGGTCGGTGTAGTAGCCGAGGTAGGCGTGGCAAGGTTCGACGAAGATGACGGGTTTGAGTCCTAGCTTGCGGAGTATGGAGGCGAAGAAGACGCAGGCGTCGACACAGTTGGCCTGGCGCGAGGCGAGGACTTCGTCGAGGAAGCGGATATGCTGCACGTTGGCGCGCGGCGATGGGTTGGAGGTGCAGGTGATGGAGGAGTAGGTGATGCCGTGGTCGAGGGCGTAGTACCAGACGGCGAACACCTGGTTGCGGACGGCCTGTGCGCCGCCGGTCTGATAGCCGGTGAGCCGCGTGACGGTGCCTTGCTGCATGATGTCTGTGAGTATCTGCTCAATCTGCGGGTGGTCTTCGTTGACATAGGCGGCGAAGAGCCAGCGGAAGTCGCAGGTGCGTCCCTGAGAGACAAGCGAGAGCGGGCATTCGCTGACGGAGCGGTAGGCGAGGTGCAGGTTCTTGATATCTACCTCCTCATCGTTGATGTAGCAGGTGAAAGTAAGGTCGACGGCACCCGGGGTACGGAGTGCTCGCAGGATGTCGTATTTCCACTTGACGGAGGGCTGGAAACGGTAGGTCTCGCCGCGTCGAGGGAGGATTTCCTGGATGATGGTGACGTAGTTGAGTGCCGAGGAGTCGATGACGACACGCAGGACGGCGTTGTCGGTCGGAGAGGTGAGCTCTATATTGAAGAGTTCGGAATTCGGGGTCCGGAGTTCTGAGTTAACCGACTGGTTGAGGCCGAGGATGAGGGACGGGTAGAGCTGTCCGTCATAGAGCGGATTATACTCGGCCTGGAAGGCCACCTGACGGGGGTCGTAGGTCTTGGGACCCTTGCTGGCACAGGAAGTGAAGAGGAGCAGGATAAGGGTAAACGGGAAAAGGAGGAACGGGCTGACGTTTTTCATGAATTATGATTTATGAATTATGAGTGACTGGGGGACTGGGGGGCTGAGTCTACGAGACGACGAAACTTTCACCCGTAAACTGTAAACCGTAAACAATAATCATTTTACTATATCGGGGTTTTGACTGACGAATTCAGACCATTGTTTCTTGGACGACTTATGTTTGTGCTTGGCAGGTTTGAGCTGCTCACGGAGGTCGGCGAGGGGATTGGAGAGGTGCATGTGGCAGGTGTATGCGACGGCGAGGGCATCAGTGGCATCGAGGTATTTGGGGTCGTCGTTGAACCCGAGGATGGAACGGAGCATGGCGGAGACCTGCTCTTTGGAGGCGATGCCGTTGCCAGTGACAATCTGCTTGATGACAGAGGGTTCATACTCAGTGTATGAGAGGTCACGACTCATGGCGGCGGCAATGGCGACTCCCTGTGCACGGCCGAGTTTGAGCATGGACTGTACGTTTTTACCGAAGAAGGGAGCTTCGATGGCCAGATGGTCGGGGTGGAAGGAGTCGATGATGCGGAGGGTGGAATCGAAGATAAGACGGATACGCTTGTTGAAATCAGGGATGTTGCGAAGGTAAAGGACGTCCATGGCCACAATGCTGAGATGGCCACCATCGGTGTCAAGGAGACTGTAGCCGAGGATGCGGGTGCCGGGATCGATGCCTAATATCAACATAATTGCATGAATGTGTTTGTGAGCTATGATTTATGTGCGACGGTGAGGGTGAAGTGGCGTTCGACTTTGCGGCGACGAAGGTAGAGGACGAGGATATAGAGGCCGAGGGTGACGAAGGCGGCGAGGACGACGGCCCACTCTGGCAGACGCGCCAAGGAGAGGCCGATGATGACGGCGAGAAGCAGAATAGCCGGAAGGACATAGGCTAGCCAGACAGCCAGCATGCCTCGGCTTTCGTCGATGTGGACGGTGACGGGGTCGCCGACATTGAATGTGCCGGCGGCGGAGCCGATGGGCACGTCGAGGGTTTTCTCTTTGGACTCGGCAAAGCCGCAGCGGCTGTGGGCGGCGCAGGAAGCGCAGACACTGACAGACTCGATGCGGACAGAGACACTGCCGCGCCGTACGTCGGTGACAATACCGTCGTGTGATGCTATTCGTTGGTTACTTTCCATGACTTAATTCCTTTACAGTTTTTTACACATCGCCCCTCACGGTCGACTTGGCGGGGTTTGCCTTGGTAGTAGACCTCTGCCCTGCCCCACTCGAAAGGCGAGGCGATGTCGAAGACGAAGGGAAGGACGGCATTGCCGCGGGTGTCAAGGTAGCCCCAGCGGTCGTTGAATCGCACGGCCGCCAGACTGTCGGAGAACTGGTAGGCGTCCTGGAAGCAGATGGGGATGACGACGCGTCCCTCGTAGTCGACATAGCCGAAGCGGCCGTCGCGCTCGACGAGGGCGAGACCGTCGCAGTAGACGTATTTGGTGCTCTTGGGCGTATGGTCTTCGTATTCGATAGGCAGCACCTGACGACCGGTGGTGTCGATAATGCCGAAGCGGTCGGCAATACCGACTTTGGCCCGTCCATAGGCGAAGAGGCTGATGTCGTCGTAGATGCACGGTATCACCTCACGCCCGTGGCTGTCGAGGAAGCCGTACTTGCCGTCGCGTTGGACAGCGATGCGGCCGTCGGTGATGCCGCCCGTCCAAGTGTAGACAGCGGGTGTAAGGGGTTTCAGGGTGGCATCATAGAGGGCCATACCTTGTTCGCTGCCAGCGAAGAAGAGGGTGTCGGCGAAGAGGGTGGTCATCTTCTCGAAGACAGTGGGCAGGACGAGACGTCCGCTGTGATCCATAAGGCCCCAGCGGTCGTAGAGCCGCACGAGGGCGTAGCCACAGGAGAAAGGTTGAAGGTTCTGGTAGTGGGGGGGATAGAGCTGACGCCCCTGGAGGTCGATGAAGGTGCAGGCAGTGTGAAAACTGTCAACAGCGACCAACACCGGTGCACAGCCTTCCTGGAAGCTGCCGGCCTGAAGGTACTGGAGGGGGATGACAAGGTTGCCGTCAAGGTCGGAATATCCGAAGAGACCGTCCCTGTAGACTCGCACACGCCCTTCGGAAGGGAATTCGACCGACTCATAGAGGCAGGGGACTACCTCGCGTCCATCGCGGTCGATGATACCGCAACGGTTCTCTTCTCGGTAGACCTTACAATAGCCGTTGGTGAACCGGCCTACATATAGGTAGATATTGGGGGCTATGACGGTGCCGTCATCACGCCGGAAACCGTAGCGGTCGCCGTCGCGGGTGGTCTCGATGCCGTCAACATAGAAGATGTCGCATCCACACTCCTCGTCATAGTCGTACCTGCCCTCCTGCGCCCTTGTAGCAACGGACATGAGCGACAAGAGGAGTAAAAAGACAAGGGAGGAGCCGAAGGTCTTCATTGTCATATCCTTTCGATGTCGGCAGTACGGCACCAGCCGGTGGTGCCGTCGGCAATGGTTATCTTGTACCACCCTTCGAGCGAATCGCTGACGGTGAGTTTGGTACCTTCGTGCAGTACAAGTTTGTCGGTGCTTTGTGCCTCGGGCGAGCTCTTGACGGTGATGGCAGGCTGCAGGACAACGGCCTGGCTGTGGGCGTTGTAGCGCCGCGTGGAGGATATCAGCAGGAGCGTGACGATGACAAGCAACAGGATGCCGAGCATGCCGACGACAAGGCCTGTCTTGCGAAGGGAACGACGCGGAGCCAGCCGCATAGTTGCCACCGAGAGGCACACCAAGGCCAGCAGCACAAGCCATACGACACGCCAGGCGGCCGGAGTGATACGGGTACACAAGACGTCGACCCATCGGACGATGAAGAGCTTGGGCAGCGGGGTGATGCGGTCGACGGTCTTGCTCTCGGCGAGGGCAAGATTCTCGCGGGCGTCACTCATCGACGGCTCGAGGCGCAAGGCGCGCTCATAGTTGAGTATGGCCAACCCCATCTGATGGGTGCGGTAATAGGCATTGCCGAGGTTGTAATAGAGATCGGCCGAAGCATAGCCCGTGGCAAGGACAGCCTCGTACTGTTCCACTGCCGTTTCGTAGTCACCCTTACGGTAAGCGTCGTCACCAGACTGCGCCCGGCAAGTTGAAAGTTGAAAGTTGAAAGTTGAAATTATAGCAACTATTAATAATATCCGTTTCATTCCTATATTCAATTATTCCAGTCCAACAATCATATCAAGAGCCTCGTCATAGACGGTCTGCATCTGTGCGTGGGCATCGCCCGGGGCAAAGCGGGCCATGTCGACATCCTGCAGCACCTTCAGGATGCTCTCCTGACGGTCAGCAGGTACCTGTTTGTCGTCGAGGCATTGTCTCACGGTGTCGCGGCTGAGCCTCGAGGGTTCGATGCTGTACTTGTCCGACAGGCATCCCCAGATGGCCCGGTAGATCTCCTCGTAGAAGCGGTTGGCGTCGCCGGCCTTGAGATGCTTCGCGGCACTCTTCAGACGCTTGCGGGCCACCCGCAATGCCCGCTTACGTCGCATCCCCGCCACGTCCTGCTCGGCTTCCTGCCTGCGGCGCACAAAGATGAGCGCTCCAGCCGCCAAGAGGACGATGCAGGCGGCAACCGTCCAGAACGGCCATCCGGCATGGGTGGTGGCACTCCGCTTGCGGAGTGAGCCCGGCTGCAGTGGATGCATGTAGTTGATATCGCTGTTCAGCAGACGCACGTCATCTTTACCCACACCATGGCCTTCGCTGTGAGGGTCGCCTTTCGCCACCGCAATTGTCTGCTGTGCGATGGTGCGAGTGACATATTGTCCGTTAGAGGGGTCGAAATAGACGAACTTGAGTTCCGGAATGGTATAGGTCCCCTGACTGCGCGGAATGAGCACCCACTCATAAGTGCGACTGCCGCTGACGCCGTTGTCGCCTCGCTTGATGTCATCCTCGATACGGGGGTCGTAGACCTCGAAGACATTGGGGAATTCGGGACTGGGGGCGTTGACAAGCATCAGGTTGCCGCTGCCGCTGATGGTAATACGGTAGCTAACGGCCTCGTTGGCCTTCACCTTGTCGAGCGAGAGGCCGCCTTGTACGTTGAAGTGTCCCACCCCGCCGGTGAAGCCCTCGGGCGCAGAAGGCAGGGGACGTACATTGACGCTGATACGGTTGGTACTCAACGGCCGTTCCACTGCCTCGCGGGCGCTGAAGAAGGGGTCGTCGAAGAGGTCGAAGATGGTGCCCGTGCGACGACGCTGACGCTGCACCATGGCCAGTACGTTGAGGTCGAGGGGCTCGATGGTCAGCTTGCCGCTTTCCTGAGCGAAGAGGGCGCCACGCCGTATCTCGGCCACCTGATAGCGGCGGTCGCCGACAGTCTCTTCATACTGTTTGATTTGGCGTCCCTCGCTGAGGTCTTCGGCCCAGAATCCGCGGTTGCCGGGCAGCTTGTCGATGGCAAACTGGCTGATAGGCACCTGGGTGTAAATCTTGTAGGTGACGATGACCTGCTCACCTTGATAGGGGTTGGTCTTGTTGACCGATGCACGGGCGAAAAGGCTCTTCTCGTCAATCTCCTGCGCCTGCTGCGATGGCTGCGACCACGGGTCGTAGGCCTGCTGCTGGCGTTGCTGCTGTTGCTGACGCTGCTGCTGGCGTGCCGGATCGGCCTTCTCGACCTTGATGGAAAAACTCTGGCTGCTCACCTTCTTACCGTCGGCAGTACAGCTGGCGGGATCGACGGTGAACGATCCCACCACGTCGGCCAGGAGCGTATAGGAGTAGACCGTCTGAACCGACGAGGTCATCTGTCCATTGACGAAACTGTAGCTCGACGAACTGGAGGTGTTGGGCCCCGAACGGAGGGTAAAGCCTTTGAATGAGGGACCGCGGAAATCGCTGGCTCGAGCATCGACGACAAAGCGCACGGTGAAATTATCGCCGGCATACACCTGTTTGGGTGCCTGCACAGTCATCGTCTGCGCCCGGGAAATTGAAAATTGAAAATTGAAAATTGAAAATATTGCTGCAAAAAAAAGTATCCTTTTCATATTTCTAATTCCATTAGACTGTAAACCGTAAACTGTAAACCGTAAACCGTAAACTGTAAACCGTAAACTGTAAACTGTAAACCGTAAACTGTAAACTATAAACCTTACTCCTACCAGTCTTTATCCGTCTTTCTTATCCTGACAGGCTTGTTCGACTGCTCTTTGTCACGCAACGCCTGACGCTCGTTGTTCTTCACAGCATCGAGCATACGCTCGGCATCCTGCTTGCGCTGCTCCTGCTGGGGCTGAGGTTGGCGTTGTTGCTGTTGCTGGTCCTGTTGCTGTTGGTCTTGTTGCTGTTGGTTCTGCTGTTGCTGGTTCTGTTGGTTCTGTTGTTGCTGGTCTTGCTGCTGTTGCTGCTGTTGCTGCTGTTGTTGGTCCTGGTTCTGCTGATTCTGTTGCTGGTTCTGTCCCCCACCCTGCTGTTGCTGCTGTTGCTGCTGGAGCAGACGGCGGGCATAGGCCAGGTTGTAGCGGGTGTCGTCGTTCTTGGGGTCGAGCTTCAGCGCCTCCTGGTAGCAGTTGACAGCCTGTTGCAGTCCCTCGTGCTGTTCCGACTCCAGGGCGCCCTTGAGGAGGCTGTTGCCTTGGTTGTGGAGCGCACGGGCCCGCTGACGGCTGCTGGCTTCCGGCGCCGCCAATGCCTGCTGGTAGTGGCTGGCGGCTTCGCCGTATTTCCCTTGCCGGTAGAGGGCGCCCGCCAGGTTGTACTGTCCGCGGCGGTCGGTGCTGTCGCGCTCCAAGGCTTTACGGTAGTTGACCTCAGCCTGTTCGTAGCGCTGCTTCTTGTAATTGCGGTTACCCTCGCGCAGCTGATGCCGCGAAGCCTGCGCCTGGCACGTTGAAAACTGAAAGTTGAAAGCTAAAACTATAGCAACTATAAATAATATTCTTTTCATTTGTCTTATTTCCTTTACTCCTTTTCTCCTTTACTCCCTATCTCCTTTACTCCTTTTCTCCTTTACTCCTTTTCTCCTTTACTCCTTTTCTCCTTTACTCCCTATCTCCTTTACTCCTCAACAACTTATCCATATTCCACTTGCGGTTGCGGCGCTCGAAAACCAGCACCTCGGCCAGCAGGCAGAGCAATCCGGCCACCAAGGGGTACATGTAACGGCTTTCGTAGGCAGCGAACTGCGCCTCGCCGAACTCCTCCTTGTCGAGACCCTGGATGAGGTTGGTGATGTCGCTGAGGCCGCTGTTGACGTTGCCGGCACGCACGTACACTCCGTCGCCGGCCGACGCCACATCACGCAGCATCTGCTCGTTGAGGTGGGTCATGATGACATTGCCCTCGCGGTCCCGCTTATAGTTGTTGCGTCGCCCGCGGGAGTCAAACTCGGGGATGGGCGACCCTTCGGGCAGACCCATACCGACGGTGCACACACGCACCCCTTCCTTGGCGGCATTGTGGGCGGCGCCGACGGCATCGTCCTCGTGGTTCTCACCGTCGCTGATGACGATGATGGCGCGGTTCTTGCCTTTCACCCACTCGCGGTCTTCGTCGCCATAGCCGAGGGTGAGCATTGCCTTCTCGATGGCGTCGCCGATGGCGGTACCCTGCTCGCTAATCATGCTGCAGTCCATCTCGTCGAGGAAAAGCTTGGTGGCACCGTAGTCGGCCGTGAGCGGCATCTGGATGAAGCTGGTGCCCGCGAAAGCCACCAGGCTGACGCGGTCGCCGGCAAACGAATTCAGCAGGTTGCCGACCACGCGCTTGCTGCGTTCCAAGCGGTTGGGCTGTATGTCTTCGGCCAGCATGCTGTTGCTGAGGTCGAGGCAGATGGCCACATCGCTGCCAGCCCGCTTGCCTTTCTCCATGCGGGTGCCGAACTGGGGGTTGGCCAATGCCACCACCAGCAAAGCGAGACCCAGCAGGGTGAGGGACATCTTGACCACGGGGCGCCAACGGGAACGGTCGGGAATCAGACGGCCGAACATCCCTTTGTCGGCCCACTGCTCCAAGCGGCGTCTGCGACGCCACTCCCCGTAGCCCCACAGCACTCCCAGCAACACCACAGCCACCAGCAGCCACAAATACTCTATATGTTCAAAATGAATCATTATTACTCTTAACTTTAAACCTTAAACCCTAACCCTTAAACTTTAAACAGTAAACTGTAAACTTTAAACTTTAAACCACAGCCAACGGATGAGCAGCTCGCCCAGAAGGGCCAGCACAGCCAGCCACAGCCACGGTGCCTGCTCGTCTTTGGTTTGCGCATACTGCGTCACATCTATCTTGCTCTTCTCCATCTCGTCGATCTGGGAGAATATCTCCTGCAGCGCCTTGCGGTTGGTGGCCCGGAAATAGCGGCCGTCGTCGGTCGTCTCCGCCATCTGCCGCATCAGCGGCTCGTCAATCTCCACGTCGATATTCTGGTAGTGCACCCGTCCCATCTGGTCGCGGAACGGATAGGGGGCCTTGCCCAACGAACCCACACCGATGGTGTAGAGGCGTATGCCGTAAAGCTTGCATATCTCGGCCGCCGACATCGGGTCGACCGACCCTTGGTTGTTGACACCGTCGGTGAGCAGGATAATCACCTTGCTCTTGGCCTCGCTGTCCTTGATGCGGTTGATGGCCGTCGCCAAACCGTCGCCGAGGGCGGTACCGTCACGCACCACACCGCTCTTCACGCTCCCCAGCTGCTGCAGCAGCACGTGGTGGTCCACCGTCAGCGGCACCTGCGTGAAGGCCTGTCCGGCAAAGACCACCAAACCCATGCGGTCGCTCT